>DASUMQ010000165.1:0-15125 GCA_036277615.1 Steroidobacteraceae bacterium | reverse complement strand
CGCGGGCCACGCCGCGTCGAGACGTGCTGCTGGGCGTCGGCGACGACGCGGCGCTGCTTGCGCCGCCGGCGGGACAGGCGCTGGTCGCGGCCACGGACACGCTCGTCCAGGGCCGGCACTTCCTGCCGGGAACACCGCCGGTGTCGATCGGACACAACGCGCTCGCGGTGAACCTGAGCGACCTCGCGGCCATGGGGGCGGAACCCGCGTGGGCGCTGCTCGCGCTGTCCTTGCCTGAGTCCGACGAGGGCTGGCTCGAGGAGTTCGCGCGAGGCTTGCACGAACTCGCCACTCTTCACGGGGTCGCGCTGGTCGGTGGCGACACCGTATCGGGCCCGCTCGTCGTGACGATCTCGGTGCTGGGGTTCGTGCCGGCCGACGCGGCACTGCGGCGCAGCGGCGCGAAGCCCGGTGATGCGATTTACGTTTCGGGCACCCCGGGCGTGGCCGCGGCGGGCCTCGACCTGCTGCGGCGCGGAGTGCTGACGTTCGAATCGGGCGACCCTCGGGTGCAACGCCTGCTGTTCGCCGAACCTCGTCTGGCCTTGGGGCGCGCGTTGCGCGGCCGCGCCACCGCGGCCATGGACGTTTCGGACGGATTGCTCGGCGACCTCGGCAAGCTCGCTCGCGCCAGCACGGTCGGCGCCGTCATCGAGATGGAGCGCCTGCCGTTGGCGCCATTACTCGCGGGTGCTTACGACCGGGCGCAGTGCGAGCGCTTCGTTCTGCACGGCGGCGACGATTACGAACTGCTGTTCACGCTGCCCGCCGACGGCGCGACTGAGCGCGCGGCCGAGATTTCAGCGCAAGCCGACTGCGTCGTGCATCACATCGGCCACATCGTTGCGGGCGAGGGTGTGCGGTGCCTGCGTGCGGGCCGCGAGGAGCCAGTGACGGGACGCGGCTATGACCACTTCGCCCGTTGACCCCGGCCCGGGACCGCGCGAGCCGCAGTCGCGTGCGGAGCGGGCGCGCACGCGAATCCCGCCCGCCTCATTGCGCGAGCCCGTGCATCTGCTCGCATTGGGATTCGGGTCCGGTCTCGCGCCGGTCGCACCGGGTACCTTCGGCTCGATCGTCGGTCTGCTGCTCGCGCTGCTGGTGCTGCAGGCGGGCTGGTGGGCGGCCGCGGGCGCCGCGTTGCTCGCGTCGTTCGGCGGCATCTGGATCTGCGGCGAGAGCGCTCGCCGTCTCGGCGTGCACGATCATCCGGCCATCGTGTGGGACGAGATCGCCGGCATGATGATCGTCATGCTCGCGGCGCCTGCGACGTGGTGGGGTGTCGCGTTGGCATTCGCGTTGTTCAGGCTGTTCGACGTCTGGAAACCCTGGCCGATCCGCGAGGTCGATCACGGAATGCGGGGCGGAGCGGGCATTATGCTCGACGACATCCTGGCCGCGCTGTGGGCCGTCGCCGTCCTGCTGCTGATCCGACCGTACACGACGTGAGTCACGCAAGAAAAATCAACCCCGCGGTGCAGACGCAGATCCTGCCGATCGACCCGCCGCAGACGACGCCCGATCGCATCGGCAAGTACTACGTCGTACACGAGGTCGGTCGCGGCAGCACGGGCGCCGTGTACCTCTCGCACGACCCGTTCTACGGCCGCGACGTCGCGATCAAGCTCTATCACGCCACGACCAACGACGACGCCGAGGGTCGCAACGCCCGTCGCATGTTCCTCGGCGAGGCGAAGATGGTCGGCAAGCTGCAGCACCCGAACATCGTGCCGATCTACGACGCGGGCGAGGAAGACGGTCGCCGCTACGTCGTCACCGAGCACATCCACGGCGCGCGTACGCTGAACCAGTACTGCCGCGGCACCAGCCTGCTGCCGATCGACCAGGTCGTGTCGATCATGTACAAATGCGCCAAGGCGCTGCATTACGCGCATTCGCGCGGCGTGGTCCATCGCGACATCAAGCCCTCGAACATCCTGCTGACGCAGGAAGGCGACGTGCGCATCGTCGATTTCGGCATCGCGCTGGTCGCTGACTCCGACGTCTCGCGCCTCGAGGGCGTCGCGGGCAGTCCCGCGTACATGTCGCCGGAGCAGGTGCAGGGGCTCGAACTCGACGCGCGGTCCGATCTCTACTCGCTCGGCGCGGTCATGTACGAAATGCTCTGCGGCCAGCGCCCGTTCCGGGCCGGGGCACTCGGCAAGCTGCTGCGCCAGGTCGTCCAGCAGACGCCGGAACCGTTGCGCAGCGTGCGTGCGGAGATTCCCGAGGAACTCGAGCAGGTCGTGTTCAAGGCGCTCGAGAAGGACCCGAACGTACGCTATCGGACCGGCAATGAATTCGCCGCCGAGCTCACGCGCGTGCACCAGAAGTTGCGTGCAAGCCAGGCCGAGATCGACGACGAAGAGCGCTTCGCGGTGCTGCGCAAGCTCCGTTTCTTTCACGATTTCTCGCACTCGGAGATCCGCGAGGTCATGCGCGCGGGCACCTGGTGCGACTACCAGCCCGGCGATTCGATCCTGCGTGCGGGGGAAATCGACGACCGCTTCTACATCGTGGTGTCGGGCAACGTCCGCATGGGTCGCGGCGGCGAGACCGTCGGCACCATTCCGGCCGGCGGCTGTTTCGGCGAGGCGAGCTACGCGGAAGGGTCGCGCCGCGACACCACCGCCGAAGCCGAGGAAGCCGTCACGCTGCTCAAGGTGACCGCGACGCTGATCGAACAGGCGTCGATTTCCTGCCAGCTGCGCTTCAACAAGGTGTTCCTGCGCGAGCTGATCGGGCGGCTGCAGCGGGGAAACAAGAAGAGCGGATAGCGGATAGCGGATAGCGGATAGCGGATAGCGGATAGTAAGAAGGCGCCTCACGGCGCCTTTTCTTATGCGCGCAACGCGCGCCTCCGACTATCCGCTAGTCACTATCCGCTAGTCACTTTCCTTGTCCTTCTCGATCTGCGCATACGCGCTGTGGTTGTGGATCGACTCGAAGTTCTCGGCCTCCACGACGTAGGCGAGCACGCGCTCCTCGGCGTTGAGCCGCACGGCCACGTCGCGCACGATGTCCTCGACGAACTTCGGATTGTCGTAGGCACGCTCGGTCACGTACTTCTCGTCCGGGCGCTTGAGGATGCCGAACACCTCGCACGACGCTTCCTGCTCGGCGATGTCGATCAGCTCCTCGATCCAGACGTGTTCCTTCACGCGCGCGGTGATCGTGATGTGCGAACGCTGGTTGTGCGCGCCGTAGTCGGAGATCTTCTTCGAGCACGGGCAGAGGCTGGTCGCGGCGACGACGACGCGGATCCACATCTGCTCGACGCCACCGTGGATCTCCCCGATCAGGCTCGCGTCGTACTTGACCACGCTCTCGACCCCGGTCACCGGCGCCCGCTTCATCACGAAGTACGGGAACGTCATCTCGATGTGACCGGAGGTCGCGTCGAGGCGGTCGGTCATCTCGGCCAGCATCTGGCGGAACGACTCGACCGAGATCTCGCGCTCGTGCAGGTGCAGGATCTCGACGAAGCGCGACATGTGCGTGCCCTTGAAGTTGTGGGGCAGCGCCACGTACATGTTGAAGTTCGCGACGGTGTGCTGGTCGCCACCCGCCCGGTCGCGCACGCGCACCGGGTGGAAGACGTCCTTGATGCCGACCTTGTTGATCGGGATCTGGCGCGAATCAGCGCGCCCCTGGACGTCCTCGATCGGTGTCACGCTGGCAGTGCCGAGTTTCGGGGCGGCGGTGCGGCTCATGCTGGGTTTTTCCGTCGTCCTGGACGTTCGCAGTATACGGGAGTCGCGTCGGGCGCCGGCCGAACGCGGGTGACGACCGCGTCAGGACGCGCGGCCGGCGACGGCGGCCCGCGCCGGCTTGTGGGCGGCCCAGACACGCAGCACCTGGCGTTCGACACCGGCCGCGTCGATGCCGGCCATCACGAGGCCGTCGTCGCGCGTTCCATGCTCGATGAACCGATCGGGAATCCCGATGTGGTGCACGTTTGCGCCGATCCCGCGCGCGGCGAGGCATTCCGCCACGGCGCTGCCGGCACCGCCGGCGACGACGTTCTCCTCGAGCGTGATCACGCACGAGTGGCTCGCGGCCAGACGGCAGACTGCGTCCTCGTCGAGCGGCTTGACGAAGCGCATGTTCACCAGCGTCGCATCGAGCTTTTCCGCCAGCGCGACGCACGGCGGCACGAGAGTGCCGAACGCGAGCAGCAGCAGCCCGGACCGCCCTTCGCGGCGCACCTCGGCGCGCCCGACCGGCAGCGCTTCGAGCTTATCCGCAATTGGAACGCCCGGTCCCGTTCCACGCGGGTAACGCACGGCGGACGGGCCGTCGAGCGTGAGGCCGGTGTAGAGCATCTGGCGGCACTCGTTTTCGTCGGCCGGCGCCATCACGACCATGTTCGGGATGCAGCGCAGGTAGGAGAAATCGAACGCGCCCTGGTGCGTGGCGCCGTCGCCGCCGACGAGACCGCCGCGGTCGATCGCGAACAGCACCGGCAGTTCCTGCAGCGCGACGTCGTGGATCAACTGGTCATAGGCCCGCTGCAGGAACGTCGAATAGATCGCGACGACCGGCCGCAGGCCTTCGCAGGCGAAGCCGGCGGCGAGCGTCACGGCGTGCTGCTCGGCGATCGCCACGTCGAAATAGCGCTCCGGGAAGCGTTTCGAGTATTCGACCATCCCCGAGCCTTCGCGCATCGCGGGCGTGATCGCGACGACGCGGGGATCCTGGGCGGCCACGTCGCAGAGCCACTGGCCGAACACCTGCGAGTACACCGGCCCCGTCGACTTTTCCTTGTGGATCGTGCCGCTCAACGGGTCGAACGGTCCCGGGCCGTGCCACTTGATCGGGTCGGCCTCGGCGGGTGCGTAACCTTTGCCCTTGCGCGTCACGACGTGCAGGAACTGGGGGCCCTCGACGTCCTTCAGGTTGTTGAGGGTCTTGACGAGCGAGTCCAGGTCGTGTCCGTCGATGGGTCCGAAGTAGTTGAACCCCATCTCCTCGAACATCGTGCCGGGCAGCACCATGCCCTTGAAGTGTTCCTCGGAGCGACGCGCGAGTTCCCACACGGTCGGCATGCGCCGGAGGATCTTCTTGCCGCCTTCGCGCAGCGCCGCATAGGTCTTGCCGGAGAGGATCCGGGCGAAGTAGTTCGAGAGCGCGCCCACGTTCTCCGAGATCGACATGTCGTTGTCGTTCAGCACGACCAGCACGTTGGCGTCGAGGGCACCGGCGTGGTTGAGCGCCTCGAAGGCCTGGCCCGCCGTGATCGCGCCGTCGCCGATCACCGCGACGACCCGGCGTTTCTCGCCCTTCGCCTTCGCGGCGAGGGCCATCCCGATCGCGGCGCTGATCGAAGTGCTGGAATGGCCGACGCCGAAGGTGTCGTATTCACTTTCGAACCGGCTCGGGAACGGTGCGAGCCCGCCCTTGAGCTTGATCGTCTGCAGCCGGTCGCGTCGACCCGTCAGGACCTTGTGCGGATAGGCCTGGTGACCCACGTCCCAGACCAGCCGGTCGTGGGGCGTGTCGAAGACGTAATGCAGCGCGACGGTCAGTTCGACTGTGCCGAGGCCGGCCGCGAAATGCCCGCCCATCTGGCTCACGGTCTGGATCAGGAACTCCCGCAGCTCGTCCGCAACCGGGCCGAGCCTGGCGGCCGGAAGCCGGCGCAGGTCGGCCGGCGACTCGATGTGCGAAAGCAGCGGGTACCGGTCCAGGGACGACATTCCCCGCATTTTACACCGAGGCCACGAACGGCCGTCCGAATACCGGTTTCGGGGCGGATTACCGGTTTCGGGTGAGCAACCAGTCGGCCAGCGAAGCCAGTGGGCTCTTGTGCCAGCCGTGTCCACGCAGCAGCGCGGTCGCCTCGTCGTGCAGGGTGCCGACGCGCGCCCGGGCCGCCTCGAGGCCCGCGATCGCGGGATACGTCGGCATGCCGCGGGCCTCGTCGCTGCCGGGCGATTTGCCGATCACGGCGACGTCGCCCTCGACGTCGAGGATGTCGTCCTGGACCTGGAAGGCCAGGCCGACCGCGGCGCCGAAGCGTGACAGCGACTCGAACTGATCCGGTCGCAACGCCGGGCAACAGCGAGCCGCCATCAGCACGCTCGCGCGGATCAGCGCGCCGGTCTTCATCGCATGCAGGCGCTCGATCTCGGCCAGGCCGAGGACGCGGCCTTCAGCCGCAAGGTCGAGTGCCTGGCCGCCGGCCATCCCGACCGTACCACTCGCGACGGCGAGCAGTTCGATCATGCTCACGCGCACGGACGGGTCGTCCGGAACCCCGGGGTGCGCAGCGAGCAACTGGAACGCGAGCACCTGCAGCGAATCGCCGGCGAGGATCGCCGTCGCCTCGTCGAAGGCCCGGTGGCAGGTCGGACGGCCGCGCCGGAGGTCGTCGTCGTCCATGGCCGGCAGGTCGTCGTGCACCAGCGAATAACAGTGGATCAACTCGACGGCACACGCGGGCGCATCGACCCGCTCGAGCGGAACGTCGAGGGTCTCGGCCGTGGCGTAGACGAGCGCGGGGCGGATGCGCTTGCCCGGCGCAAGCACGCTGTAGCGTTGCGCGGCGTGCAGGCGCTCCGGCACGTCGCTTTCCGGCGGAAGCCAACGGTCGAGTTCGCTTTCCACACGCTCGCGCCAGCGCTCGAGGGCGTCGGCGAGGACGTCCACCGCCGCGCCGGACCCGTCGGTGGTCGGGGCGGCGACGTTCATTCCTCGTCCGGCTCGAACGGTTCCGGCTGCGCGGTCGGCGATTTCTGCAGCAGGACTTCCACCTTCTGCTCGGCCTGCTTGAGTGCGGCCTGGCACTCGCGAGCCAGCGTCACGCCGCGCTCGAAGTGCTTGAGCGCGTCCTCGAGCGAGAGTTCGCCGTGCTCGAGTTTCTCGACGGTGGTCTCGAGTTCCGCAAGGGCGCGCTCGAAGTCGGGCGGGGTGGTCGAAGTTTCGGTCACGGCGGGCCTCCGGAGGGCGCGAAGCCTTGCACAGGGGTAGGGACGGGTCAACGCAGGGCGGCCTGAACGAGGCGCGGGGAAACCGCAATAGCGGACTGCGCGAATCGCGCCGCCGCCCGCCCGGGGCTAGGTTGGGCGACGCGGTTGCGTGCCGCATTGACTCGAAATTAGACTTGGTCTAAATATCTTCCGAGACCCCAAAAGGTCCGTCCGCGACCCCGCCATAACATTTGAGCAGAGAGTGGAGGCAATCATGTCCCTCAAGGGAACGAAGACCGAAGACAACCTGAAGGCCGCGTTCGCCGGCGAGTCCCAGGCCAACCGTCGCTATCTCTACTTCGCCCAGAAGGCGGACGTGGAAGGCTTCAACGACGTTGCGGCGGTGTTCCGCTCGACGGCCGAGGGCGAGACCGGCCACGCGCACGGTCACCTCGAATACCTCGAAGCCGTGGGCGACCCGGCGACGGGCCTGCCGATCGGGCCGACGCAAGCGAACCTGAAGGCTTCCATCGCGGGCGAGACGCACGAGTACACCGACATGTATCCGGGCATGGCGAAGACCGCGCGCGACGAGGGCTTCGACGAGATCGCGGACTGGTTCGAGACGCTGGCCAAAGCCGAGCGGTCGCACGCGAACCGCTTCCAGAAGGCGCTCGACACGCTCTGATCCGCCCGCCCTGCGGTCGAACGAAGACGACGCTGCATCGTCGCGAGGGGGCGGACGCGAAGTCCGCCCTGCTCGATCGGCGGTCGCGCGGCTGTTCGGCCCAAGGCGTGCCGGGAAGTCCTCATGACCAATGAAATCACGCCGATGAGCTCCAGCCCCGCGTCTGCGCGCGAAGGCAGCCTCGCGCAACCCACGCGTCACGCGGTCGAGTGGCGCGCGCCGGAGTTCTACGACGAGACGGCGCTGATGCACGAGCTCGAGCGCGTCTACGACCTCTGTCACGGCTGCCGTCGCTGCTTCAGTCTCTGCAACGCGTTCCCGCTGCTGTTCGACGCGATCGACGAGTCGTCCACCGGCGAACTCGACGCGGTGGATCGCCAGGTCTTCTGGGAAGTCGCGGACCACTGCTACCTCTGCGACATGTGCTACATGTCGAAGTGTCCCTACGTGCCGCCGCATCCGTGGAACATCGACTTCCCGCACCTGATGCTGCGCGCGAAGGCCGTCAAGTTCCGCAAGGGCGAGATGCGCTTCCGGGACAAGGTGCTGAGTTCCACGGACCTGGTCGGCTCGCTCGCCGGCATCCCGGTAATTGCGCAGGTCGTCAACAAGGTGAACGACACTGCCTTCGGCCGCCGGCTGCTGGAGCGGACGCTGGGCGTGCATCCCGAGGCGCCGATCCCGGACTATCACAGCACCACGGGACGCAAGCGCGTCGCGCGCGGCCACAAGCCCGACTCCATCGCGGTGCGTGCGTCCGCGGAGACGCGCGGCAAGGTTGCGCTGTTCGCGACCTGTTACTGCAATCGCAACGAGCCTGACATCGACGACGACCTCGCCGCGGTCTTCCGGCACAACGGCATCCCGGTCACCGTCGCGCCGCAGGAAAAATGCTGCGGCATGCCGAAGCTCGAGCTCGGCGACCTCGAGTCGATCGAGCGGGCGAAGGAGGTCAACGTGCCCGCGCTTGCCCGGATGGTCGACCAGGGTTACGACCTCGTGGCGCCGATCCCGTCGTGCGCGCTGATGTTCAAGCAGGAGCTGCCGCTGCTGTTCCCCGAGGACGAGCAGGTGAAGAAGGTGCAGGCCGCGATGTTCGACCCGTTCGAGTACCTCGCCCTGCGGCACAAGGCGGGCCTGCTGCGGACGGATTTCACGAAGCCGCTCGGCAAAGTGAGCTACCACGTGCCGTGCCACCTGCGCGTGCAGAACCTCGGACTCAAGACGCGCGACGTGCTCAAGCTCGTCCCGGGCACCGAGATCGAGCCAATCGAGCGTTGCTCGGGTCACAACGGCACCTATGGCGTGAAGAAGGAGTATCGCGAGACGTCGATGAAGATCGGTCGCCCGGTGTTCAACAAGGTCCGCAACGCGGCCCCGGACCATTACGCGAGCGATTGCCCGATGGCGGGGCACCAGATCGAATCGGGTCTCGGCGACGCGCCGAAGCCGCCGACGCACCCGATCAAGCTGCTGCGCATCGCTTACGGCATCTGACCGTCAACGGCCCCGAGGAATCACGAAATGAACGCGACCACCCTCAACGGCCCGACGGCGGCCGGTCACCAGAAGCTGCGGCGCGAGGACCTCTACAGCCTCGAGCAATACGCGACGCAGCGCGCGCAGTTCCGCGCGCAGGTGCTCTCGCACAAGAAGCGCCGGTCGTTGCACGTGGGCCCCCATGCCACGTTCCTGTTCGAGGACCGCTTGACGGTGCAGTACCAGGTGCAGGAGATGCTGCGCATCGAGCGCATTTTCGAAGCCGAGGGCATCGCCGACGAACTCGGCGCGTACAACCCGTTGATCCCCGACGGCAGCAACTGGAAGGTCACGCTGCTGATTGAGTATCCCGATCCTGCACTGCGCAAGGATGCGCTCGCGCGACTCAAGGGCGTCGAGGATCGCTGCTGGGTGCAGGTTGCCGGGCACGAGCGCGTGTATGCGATCGCCGACGAGGACCTCGACCGCGAGAACGAGGAAAAGACGTCGTCGGTGCATTTCCTGCGCTTCGAACTCACGCCGGCGATGAAGGCGGCGGCGAAGGGCGGCGCAGCGATCAGTGTCGGCGTCGACCACGAGCACTATCGTCACGCGCTCGAGCCCGTGGCGGAATCGGTGCGCATGGCACTGGTCGCGGATCTCGCCTGAGTTTTCGCGGGCCATAAGTCAAATCGCACCTTTCCAGGCGTAATCCGGGTTAAGCTCGGCCGCACAACAAGACGAGGGGACGGGCAGCGCGGGAAACGGTGCCCGGCGCACGCATGGCAAGATTCTCCGGCTCGGACGGACGCCCATCCCACCATCCATGGTCGGGGTGGGTCATGCGCCTGCGCGACCGGATCCAGCCGCGATACGTCGACGGTGCGGACCTGCCGGACGACCCGCCGCCGCCGTACCGGGCGCGGTTGCACATCCCCGAAGAGATGACGCCGTACGGCATGGAAGTGACCGAGCGCGACGTCGTGCGCGGCTCGGTTCGCATCGTGTACGAAATCCGCTGCACGTGTCGACGGCGCTGGTTCCAGCGCACTTTCGAGCGCGTGCAGGTCTGCCCGCGTTGCGGCAGCGCGGTCCTGGTCGAGCGCCCCGACTAGCGGTTTCACGTTCGATCGCCGCACGCGGCGCGGATTCGCCGAAATGGACGGCGGGTTCCACCATGTCGATTTATTCACGGCGTCCCGGGTTCCCTGACCCCCGGGCGGCCGTCTGCTAACATTCGCGCGCTTTTTTCCAACCTCACGCGAGCCCGCGGACCGATCCCAGAATGAGCCAGTCCTATACCGCTCAAGACATCGAAGTCCTGAGCGGCCTCGAGCCCGTCCGGCGCCGCCCGGGCATGTACACCGACACCAGTCGGCCCAACCACCTCGCCCACGAAGTCGTCGACAACAGCGTCGACGAGGCGCTCGCCGGCCACTGCAGCCGGATCGACGTGACCGTGTACAAGGACGGCTCGCTCGAGGTCGTCGACGACGGCCGCGGCATGCCCGTGGACATCCACCCGAAGGAGAAGGTGAGCGGCGTGGAACTGATCCTCACGCGGCTGCACGCGGGTGGCAAGTTCTCGGCCGACTCCGGCTACAAGTTCTCGGGCGGCCTGCACGGCGTGGGCGTTTCGGTCGTGAACGCCTTGTCGAAGCACCTCGAGTGCTGGGTGCGCCGCGGCGGCAAGGAATACAACATCTCGTTCAAGAACGGGAAGGTGCATTCGAAGCTCGAGGTCGTGGGCGAGGTCGGCAAGAACAACACCGGCACGACGGTGCGTTTCTGGCCCGACACCAGCTTCTTCGACAGCCCCGATTACTCGATCCCGAAGCTCAAGCACGTGCTCAAGGCGAAGGCCGTGCTGTGCCCGGGCCTGCGCATGCGCTTCCACCACGAGAAGACCGGCGAGCGGGAGGAGTGGCTCTACACCGAGGGACTCGCGCAGTACCTGCGCGAGTCGGTCGAGGCCGGCGAGTTCCTGCCCGACGAGCCGTTCACCGGCAAGGTCGAAGGCGAGCACGAAGGCGTCGACTGGGCCGTCGTGTGGCGCACCGACGGCGCCACGCGTTTCGAGGAGAGCTACGTCAACCTGATCCCGACCGCGCAGGGCGGCACTCACGTCAACGGCTTCCGTCTCGGCCTGACCGAGGCCGTGCGCGAGTTCTGCGAGTTCCGCAACATCCTGCCGCGTGGCCTCAAGATCGCGCCCGAGGACGTCTGGGACGACACGAGCTACGTGCTCTCGATGAAGATGCGCGATCCGCAGTTCGCGGGCCAGACCAAGGAACGGCTGTCCTCGCGCGAACCGGCCGCGTTCGTCTCCGGGATCGTCAAGGACCAGTTCGGCCTCTGGCTCGCGCAGCATCCCGAGCAGGGCGAGCGGATTGCGCAACTCGCGATCGCGAACGCGCAGACGCGGCTGCGTGCGAGCCAGAAGGTCGCGCGCAAGCGGGTCGTGGCCGGCCCGGCGTTGCCCGGCAAGCTCGCCGACTGCTCGAGCCAGGACCCGAAGCGGGCCGAGCTGTTCCTCGTCGAGGGCGACTCGGCCGGCGGCTCGGCGAAGCAGGCGCGGGACCGTGAGTTCCAGGCCGTGATGCCGCTGCGCGGCAAGATCCTCAACACCTGGGAAGTCGACGCCGGCGAGGTGCTCTCCTCGCAGGAAGTGCACGACATCACCGTCGCGATCGGCGTGGAACCGGCCGCGCTCGACATCTCGAACCTGCGCTACGACAAGATCTGCATCCTGGCCGACGCCGATTCCGACGGCCTGCACATCGCGACGCTGCTCTGCGCGCTGTTCCTGCGCCACTTCCGGCCGCTGGTGCTCGCGGGCCACGTGCACGTCGCGATGCCGCCGCTGTACAGGATCGACCACGGCAAGCAGGTCGCCTATGCGCTCGACGACGCCGAGCGCAACGGCATCCTGGAGCGTATCCGGACCGAGAACCCGCGCGCGAAACCGACGGTCACGCGCTTCAAGGGCCTCGGCGAGATGAACCCGCTGCAGCTGCGCGAGACGACCATGGCGCCGGAGACGCGCCGGCTCGTGCAGCTGACCGTCGACGCTCACGACAACGCCGACCAGATCATGGACATGATGCTCGCCAAGAAGCGCGCGTCGGACCGCCGTGACTGGCTCGAAAGCAAAGGCAACCTCGCCAGCGTCGTCGCGCCCGCGATCGAAGGCGCCGACGTCGCGGCCGCGACCGAGTAACCATGCCGACGAACAACGACACGACCGCGACACTCGACTTCGAGGGCGTCGAAAAGCAGCCGCTGCGCAGCTTCACCGAGCGCGCGTACCTCGAGTACTCGATGTACGTGATCCTCGACCGGGCGCTGCCGCACGTGGGCGACGGGCTCAAGCCCGTGCAGCGCCGCATCGTCTACGCGATGAGCGAGCTCGGCCTCGCGGCGACCGCGAAGCACAAGAAGTCGGCCCGCACGGTCGGCGACGTGATCGGCAAGTTCCACCCGCACGGCGATTCGGCCTGCTACGAGGCCATGGTGCTCATGGCCCAGCCGTTCTCGTATCGCTACCCGATCGTGGACGGGCAGGGCAACTTCGGCTCGCCCGACGACCCGAAGTCGTTCGCGGCGATGCGCTACACCGAGTCGAAGCTCACGCGCTACGCCGACGTGCTGCTGGCCGAGCTCGGCCAGGGCACGGTCGACTGGCAGGCGAATTTCGACGGCTCGCTCGAGGAGCCCGCGCTGCTGCCGGCGCGCCTGCCGAACCTGCTGCTCAACGGGGCGACCGGCATCGCCGTCGGCATGGCCACCGACATTCCGCCCCACAACCTGCGCGAGGTCGCCGCGGCCTGCGTGCGCCTGCTCGAGGAGCCGAAGGCGACGACGAGGCAGCTCTGCGAGCACGTGCTCGGTCCCGACCTTCCCACCGGGGCCGAGATCATCACGCCGCGCGACGAACTGCTGAAGATGTACGAGACGGGCAACGGCACGTTCCGCGCGCGCGCCCGCTTCGAGCTCGAGGACGGCGAGATCATCGTCACGGAACTGCCATACCAGGTGTCGGGCTCGAAGGTGCTCGAGCAGATCGCCGCCCAGATGCGCGCGAAGAAGCTGCCGATGATCGAGGACCTGCGCGACGAGTCGGACCACGAGCACCCGACCCGGCTCGTGATCACGCCGCGCTCGAATCGCGTCGACACCGACCAGGTGATGGCGCACCTGTTCGCCACCACGGACCTCGAGCGCACGTACCGGGTCAACCTCAACGTGATCGCGCGCGACGGCCGTCCGCGCGTGATGGGCCTCCGGGCGCTGCTCGAGGAATGGCTCTCGTTCCGCGTCGACACGGTCACGCGCCGGCTGCAATACCGGCTCGAGAAGGTCAATGCACGACTGCACATACTCGAAGGCCTGCTGGTCGCATACCTGAACCTCGACGAGGTGATCCGGATCGTCCGCACCGAGGACGAGCCGAAGGCCGCGTTGATCGCGCGCTTCCAGCTCTCCGAGGCGCAGGCCGAGGCGATCCTCGAGACCAAGCTGCGCCACCTCGCGCGGCTCGAGGAGATGAAGATCCGCGGCGAGCAGGCCGAGCTCGCCAGGGAACGCGAACAGCTCGAGAAGCTGCTCGGCAGCAAGGCGAAGCTCAAGAAGCTCGTGCGCGACGAGATCCTCGCGGACGCCGAGAAGTACGGTGATGCGCGTCGCAGCAAGCTGGTCGCGCGTGCCGCGGCGCAGGCCATCGACGAGACGGAACTCGTCGTGAGCGAGCCGGTGACCGTGGTGCTCTCGAAGAGCGGTTGGGTGCGACAGGCCAAGGGCCACGAGATCGATCCGCGATCGCTCTCCTACAAGACCGGCGACGAGTTCCATTCCAGCGCGCGTGGCCGCAGCACGCAGTTCGCGGTGTTCCTGGACAGCACCGGTCGCGCGTACAGCCTGCTCGCGCACACGTTGCCATCGGCCCGTGGCCAGGGTGAGCCGCTTTCGGGCCGTCTCGACCCGCCGGACGGCGCCACGTTTCCGGGGGTGATGATCGGCGAGCCCGCGGACAAGTGGGTCCTCGCGAGCAGCGCAGGTTACGGGTTCGTTGCGAAGCTCGAGGACCTGTTCAGCCGCAATCGCGCGGGCAAGGCCGTGCTCAACGTGCCCGACGGCTACGTCGCGATCGGCCCCGCGCCGCTGCCGGCGGTGGCGGACGCCAAGGCCGTGCTGCTCGCAGCGCTCAACTCCGAGGGGCGACTGCTCACGTTCCCGGTCGCCGACCTGCCCGAGATGCCGCGCGGCAAAGGCAACAAGATCTTCGGCGTCTCGCACAAGAAGTCGCTGGTCGAGCCGGAGACGCTGCTTGCGATCGCGGCGGTTGCGCCGGGCCAGACCTTGCGCCTGCTCGCCGGCGAGCGTCACATGGGGCTCTCGTATAAAGAACTCGCCGACTATCGGGGCGAACGCGGCCAGCGCGGGGCCGTGCTGCCGCGAGGCTGGCGCAAGGCGGAGGCGCTCGAGGTCGAGGGCGGCTGAACGCGGCGCTGCTGGGTGAGCGTCGTGGCGCCTCGAGCCCTGCGGACCGGGCGAGCGTGGTTAGAAATCGACTAGAAAACTAGGGGTGACGCCGCCTCCCGCGTCACAGTTCCCCACCAGCAAGGTGTACGGCGTCGCCGCCGCTGTGGCGGCCACCCCGCTTCAGGGCGGACGTAGCTACCGCACCTTCGCGCGATACCACAACGGAGGTGTGACATGGACAAACGGATACCTTCCTTCGGCGCCGTGGCCAGCCTGGCTGTCCTCGGGATGTTGATGGCGCCGGCGGCACAAGCCGAGGAGCGAGTCTGCCGCGGCTTCATCGGCAAGGTCACCGTCGACAACCTGCGCGTGCCCGATAATGCGACCTGCACGCTCTACGGAACGCGGATCAAGGGCACCGTCAAGGTGGAGTACGGTGCGACGCTCAAGGCGCGCCGGATCGTCGTGATCGGCAACGTGCAGGCGGAAAACTCCGCCGTTGTGCACGTCCTCGAGAACTCGAGAGTCGGCGGCAGCGTCCAGCTCAAGCAGGGCGGCCGCGCGTC
>DASUMQ010000164.1:0-12287 GCA_036277615.1 Steroidobacteraceae bacterium | reverse complement strand
CGCAGGTGTCGGAGTACTACGCGCCGAAGAACATGAACTTCTGGTACTACTTCGGCTCGCTCGCGCTGTTCGTGCTCGTCATCCAGATCCTCTCCGGGATCTTCCTGACGATGAACTACAAGCCATCGTCGGCCGAGGCCTTCAACTCCGTCGAATACATCATGCGCGACGTCGAGTGGGGGTGGCTGATCCGCTACATCCACTCGACCGGCGCGTCGGCGTTCTTCATCGTCGTCTACCTGCACATGTTCCGCGCGCTGCTGTACGGGTCGTACCAGAAACCGCGCGAGCTGCTGTGGATCTTCGGCATGCTGATCTACTTCGCGCTGATGGCCGAAGCGTTCATGGGTTACCTGCTGCCCTGGGGCAACATGTCCTACTGGGGCGCGCAGGTGATCGTGTCGCTGTTCGGCGCGATCCCGTACGTCGGTGACTCGCTCACGGAGTGGATCCGCGGCGACTACTACATCTCGGACGTCACGCTGAACCGCTTCTTCGCGCTGCACGTGGTCGCCATCCCGATCGCGCTGGTGTTCCTCGTCATCGCGCACCTGATGGCGCTGCACGAGGAGGGCTCGAACAACCCCGACGGCGTCGAGATCAAGAAGGTCAAGGGCCCCGACGGCCTGCCGCTCGACGGCATCCCGTTCCACCCGTACTACACGGTGAAGGACCTGGTCGGTGTCGGGGTCTTCCTGATCCTGTTCGCACTGGTGATCTTCTTCGCGCCGACCATGGGCGGCTACTTCCTCGAGCACGCGAACTTCGAGCCGGCGAACTCGCTGCAGACGCCGCCGCACATTGCGCCTGTGTGGTACTTCACGCCGTTCTACGCGATCCTGCGTGCAGTCCCCAGCAAGTCGCTCGGCGCGCTGCTCATGGGCTTCGCGGTCGTGCTGTTCGTGTTCCTGCCCTGGCTCGATCGAAGCCCGGTCAAGTCGATCCGCTACCGCGGCCCGATCTTCCGCTTCTTCGTGATCGCCTTCGCAATCAGCTTCCTCGCGCTCGGCTGGCTCGGCCTGCAACCCGCGACGCCGGGTTACACGATGGCTGCCCGCATTTTCGCGGTCGTCTACTTCGCGTTCTTCCTGCTGATGCCGTGGTACACGCGCATCGACAAGAACAAGCCCGTGCCGACGAGGGTGACCTACCATGCGCATTGATCGTCACCACGGGGTCATGAACAAGGTCCTCGTCTTAGTCGCGATGGCGCTCGCGTTGCCGGCGACCTCGCTCGCTGCGGGCGGCGAAACACACCTCGAGTCCGCCGGCAACGACATTCACAACGAGGCCTCGCTGCAGCGGGGCGCGCGGAACTTCGTGAATTACTGCCTCGGCTGTCACACGGCCAAGTACGTCCGCTACAACCGCATGGCCGCCGACATCGGGCTCTCCGAGCAGCAGATGATCGACAACCTGATGTTCACGGGCGACTCACCGCACCAGACGATGACGAACGCCATGGACGCCGACGATGCGCGAAAATGGTTCGGTGTCGTGCCGCCGGACCTGTCGCTGATCGCACGCAGCAAAGGTCCCGATTACGTCTACACGTTCCTCAAGTCGTTCTACGCCGATCCGGTCAAGGCGACGGGCGTCAACAACCTGGCGCTGCCGGGCACCGCGATGCCGCACGTCCTGTGGGAACTGCAGGGCATGCAGGAAGCGGTGTGGGAAGGCCACACCGATGCGCAGGGCAACGTGCAGAAGCAGTTCAAGGAGTTCAAGCTCGTCGCGCCCGGCAAGATGACGGCGGAGCAGTACGACGCGTTCGTGCGCGACACCGTGAACTTCCTCGACTACATCGGCGAGCCGGTGCAGGCCCGACGGCAGGCGCTCGGCTACGGCGTGATCGCATTCCTGGTGTTCTTCACGGTGCTGGCCTACGCGCTCAAGAAGGAATACTGGAAGGACGTGAAGTAAGCCCCCTGCGCGTCCCGACGCACCGGTCAGTCCTGGCTGCCACACCCGCGGTGCGACGACCCGGCCGGCGACCCGGCGTGTTGCGGCGTGGCCGTGCTGCTGGACAAGGAGCGCCTTCAGCATGATGACGCTGTATTCGCGGGCGGACGATGCGCGCTGTCATCGCGTGCGGATCGTGCTGGCCGAAAAAGGCCTCGACGTGCGCATCGTCGAGACCGACCCGGCGCGTCCGCCCGAAGACCTGATCGACCTCAATCCCTACCAGACGGTGCCGACGCTCGTGGATCGCGACCTCGTGGTCTACGAGCCGGGGATCATCGCCGAATACCTCGACGAGCGTTTCCCGCACCCGTCGCTGGCCTCGACCGACCCGGCTGCGCGCGCACAGAGCCGCGTGGCGCTGCGGCGGATCGAGCAGGACTGGTATGCGGTCGCGGACACGCTGGAGCCCGGTGTCGGGTGTGATCGCCGCGAGCGTGACCGCGCGCGCAAGATGCTGGCCGAGAGCATCCTCGCCTCCGAACCATTGTTTCGCCTGCGACCGTGGTTCCTGTCCGAACAGTTCTCGCAACTCGACGCCGCCGTGGCGCCCATTCTCTGGCGGCTGCCGCGCTGGGAAATCGACCTGACCGCGCTCGGGACCGCCGCACCGTCGATCGAGCGTTATGCCGCGAAGGTATTCGCGCGACCGTCGTTCACCCGGAGCCTGAGCGAGGCGGAAAAGGGTATGAGGAAGAAGGTGTCTAGTGTCTAGTGTTCAGTAGGAAGCGGCACCTCGCGCCGACGCGGTCGGCTTCCTACTACCCGCTAGACACTAGACACTCGTTTCCGCCCATACTCCTCGCATGGCCTCGCCCCCCACGTCGCCGCCGATGCGGCCCCGACGCCCGTACCTGTTGCGTGCGATCCACGAGTGGATCACGGACAGCCTCTGCACGCCGCACATCGTCGTCGATGCAACCCTGGAGGGCGTCGAGGTGCCGAGGCAGTACGTGAAGGACGGCAAGATCGTGCTCAACGTGAGCTGGAATGCCACGGCGAACCTCCGGATCGGCAACGAGGAACTCAGCTTCAGCGGCCGATTCGGCGGCTCGAGCATGTCGGTATCGATCCCGATCACGGCGGTGCTGGCGATCTACGCGCGCGAGACGGGGCAGGGCATGATCTTCACGGACGAGGACGTCGAGGCGTCCGCGCCGGCGCCGACCGACGCGACCGCCCCGCCCGCGACGAAGCCCGGTGAGAACGGCAGCGGCGACCAGCCACCGCCGCCGCGTCGACCGCCCGGCGGGGGGCGCGCGAAGCTCAAGGTGGTGAAGTGAAGGCCCCCCGGATCCACGTCACGACGGGCGCTCCGCCCGGCTCGGCCGGCGGATCGATGGCGACCACGTCGAACCGTGCGCGAAGACCACGCAGTTCGCGACGCGTCATGAGCAGGTGGCGCGCGGCGAGCGCCAGGCGGCGCTGCTTGCCGAACCCGACCGTCGCGGCCGCGCGCCCATAGTCGTTCCGCGAGCGCGAGCGCACCTCGACCAGCACCAGTGTGCGTCGCAGGGGCTCGAGCATCACGAGGTCGAGCTCGCCCGCGTGGCAGCGGTAGTTGCGCGTCAGCAGTTCGAGCCCGGCGCGTTCGAGGTGGCGCAGCGCCAAGTCTTCCGCACGTCGGCCAAGCACGGTCGTGGAGTCGACCGCGGCATCGTCGCGCTCGGGCCCTGCATCCGCACTCCGCATCGGCCGTCCGCCCAGTGTCCGCGCCACCGCGACGTCCCATGTCTAGTCAACGCCGCAGGCCCGTGCCTCCTGCATTTGTCGCGGGTGCCGCCGGAAATGCGGACAAGCCCGGCGGCGCGGGCAGCGGCTTGCCGCCCTCGACGCGCGCGAACTGCAAGCTGCGGTGCACGTGGCCGTCGCCGCGCTGGATTTCGAGCGCGCCGGTGAGCCCGTCGAGCCCCGCCACGCCGGGACCGCGGCCGAGCTGCTGTGCCAGCCGGAACGCGTCGTAGCCAAACGCGAACAGCCGGAGGCGTCCGCGGACGCGCGACGACCACTCGGCGTTGACCGCATCCCAGAGTTCCGGAGCGCCCTGGCCGCTGTACAGCAACCAAGGCATTTCGGGGAACACGAGCCCCTCGAGGTCGGCCACCGCGCGCACGGTCGGCTCCCAGGCGTCGGAGGTCGAATACACGGCCAGGCCGTACGTCATCTGGAAGCGCAACTGCGGTCGAATCGCCCGGGCGTTCGCAGATGACGCCGCGATGAATGCGAACTGCGGACCGGCCGCCTGTTCCGCCGCGGCATCACGCGCGGGCAGCGGCTTGCTGCGGTCGGCCCGGCGGTCGCCGGCGCCACCGAAGCGCCCGAGTGCCGCGCGCAGCGGTCCGGAGAAGTCCTTCGCGTCGGGCGCGTAGAACTGCGCCGAGGTCAGCGTGACGGTGCCGAGGCGCTGCAACTCGTCGACGAACGCTGCGTGGACCCGCTGGCCCCATGCGCCCTCCGGAAACAACGCGATGCCGCGGACGAGCCCGTCCTCGGCGATGCGACGCACGACGGCGCGCGCTTCCTGCTCCGGGTCGAGCGCGAACTGGAAGAGGAACGACGGCGCCAGCGCGCCTTCCGGAAGCGCGGAATTGAGCGCGAGCGTCGGCACCGGCAAGCCGGACGGCTGCGCGTTGACGACGGCGAGCACGTCCTCCTTGAGCAGCGGTCCCACGACGACGCTGGCGCCGTCGGCGATCGCGCGCTGGTACGCCGCGGCGGCGCCCGTGGACGTGTCGTAGACCTCGACCCGCGTGCGCGTGTCGCCGGACCCCGAGGCGAACCAGCCGGCCGCGAAGCCGTCGCGCACCGCCGAGGCTGCAGACTCCTGCTTGCCCGAGAGTGGCAGCAGCAGCGCGATCGAGGCATCGGCACCCATCGGCACGGTCAACACCGCGCTGCCGGAACGCGGCAGGAACGCTGCACCAGGGTGATCAGGGTGCTGCAGCAGCCAGTCGCGCACGCGGAACGCCGCCTGCGAGGCGGGCGTGCCCGCGCTCGCGACGATGCCCGGCAACTCGAGCCAGCCGCGCTCGCGCTGCGACGTGCCGGCCGCAGCCGGCACGGATGCGGGCGGATGCAGCACGAGCAGGTCGAAGAGCCGACGATCGTTCTCACGGCGTGAGGCATCGTCCGTCAGCAGGGCGCCGCGCGCGTCGAACGTGCGGATGCCCGCGACGTGCTGCCCGGTCGCGATTTCGGCACGACCGCGCAGCTCCAGCACGTCCACCGCAACGTCGGTCGGCACGCTCATCGGCGCGGCACGCAGGGGCACGAGTGCAGCACTCGCGTCGCCCCGGTCGAGCGCGAGACCGCCCTCGACGAGCGCGAGCAGCGCGCGCTCCTCGTCGGTGCGCACGCGATGACGCACCTTGTCGACGAGCCGATCAGCCTCGTCGAATTCACCTGCCGCGGCGTACTCGCGCGCGGCGAGCAGCGCGAGGCGCGCATCCCACCCGCTCAGGAATCCACGCTTCGCCGCCTGCTCGTAGCGCGCGGCCGCTTCGAGATGACGGCCGGCGGCGGCGAGGCTCGCGGCGTGTTCGGCGACGACATCGGTCGATTGCGCGCGCACCGTCGGCACGGCGTGGAGCACGGAGCCCAGGGAGAAAGCGATCAAGGCGACGCGGAGACCGGCTTGCCCGCGATGGAGCCATACGTGCAGCATGCAGGGACCTCGAGGAGGCGCGCGTGTCGGACAAGGCAGCTGATTCTACGGTCCGCGCGGCGGCCGGCACATTGTTCGTCGTCGCAACTCCAATCGGCAACCTGCAGGACTTGAGCCCGCGCGCCGTCGCGTGCCTGCGCGATGCCGACCTGCTGCTCGCCGAGGACACGCGTCACACGCGCCGGCTGCTCGAGGGGTGCGGCATCGCGCGAACGGGCGCGATCGAATCGCTGCACGAGCACAACGAGCGGCAACGCGTGCCGGCGCTGCTGGAGCGATTGCTGCGCGGTGCCACGGTCGCGCTGGTCACCGACGCGGGCACGCCGCTCATGAGCGATCCCGGCGCGGTGCTCGTCGGCGCGGCCGCAGGCGCGGGCATCGCCGTCGTCGCCGTGCCCGGGCCCTGCGCCGCGATCGCTGCGCTGTCCGTGGCGGGACTGCCGACGGATCGCTTCGTGTTCGAAGGCTTCCTGCCGGCGAAAGCCGCGGCGCGACGCGAAGCGCTCGAGCGACTGAAACACGAGCCGCGCACGCTGGTGTTTTACGAAGCGCCGCACCGGTTGGAGGCATCGCTGCGCGACCTCGCCGACAGTTTCGGCGCAGAGCGCGCCGCCGCGGTCGGGCGTGAGCTGACCAAGCGCTTCGAATGCACGTACCGCGGCACGCTCGCCGAACTCGCACGCCGCAGCGCTGCGGAGGCCGACATGACGCGCGGCGAACTCGTCGTCGTGGTCGCCGGCGCGCCCGCCGAATCGACCGACGCGAGCGCGCAACGTGTCCGCGAGGCCGAGCGCGTGCTGGGCGTGCTGCTGCAGGATTTGCCCGTGTCGCAGGCTGCCCGGCTCGCGGCGCAGCTGACGGGTCAATCGCGAAGCGAGTTGTACCAACGCGCGCTGGAGCTCGAGAAGCAGGGGCTAGGGGATAGGGGATAGGGGATATGGGAAGAGACGCTGTCGCGTCCGGGCGGCGCCGAAGGCGCTTCTTGCACTAGCCCCTATCCCCTAGCCCCTATCCCCTATAATCGCCCCGGGAGTCGGCCAGGCAATCGCTGCGTCTCACGACGCGGAGGAAAGTCCGGGCTCCACAGGGCAAGGTGCCAGGTAACGCCTGGGGGGCGCGAGCCCACGGAAAGTGCAACAGAGAGCAAACCGCCCAAGACGCAGCCGTTCGCGACGGGACTGGTCGGCATCGTCCGGCCGAGCCGCCGCGGCAAGTGCTGCGGACGGCAAGGGTGAAACGGTGCGGTAAGAGCGCACCGCGCCGGTGGCAACACACGGCGGCACGGCAAACCCCACCTGGAGCAAGACCAAATAGGGAAGCGCGCGAGTCTTCGGGCTCGTTCCTGCGGCCCGCAGGGGCTTCCGGGTAGGTCGCTCGAGGCGCACGGCGACGTGCGTCCCAGATGGATGATTGCCCGCGACAGAACCCGGCTTACCGGCCGACTCCCACTTCTTCAGCGTGCGAAACGGCCCACTCGGGCCCGATCCCCCACTTATTCCCACCGTGCGCCGGGCTGCCCGTGGTCGGGTTCGGGGATCGAGACTCGGCACTTCTCCCACTAACCGGCCTGGCAACGGACCTGCACGCGCTCTGCACGGCGTCCTGTCATGCGACATAACGAGCTTCGACGGTCCGCTTCCCACGCCGGGGCCGAGCTCATGCGGAGATCAGGAACAGCGGCTAAGTCGATGATTGGTCTGCAAAAGCACACTAGCCTGATCGACGGCCGGATCGCCCTCGGCCTAAGTCTCTGACGGAGTTAGCAAAATTTTGCATTTAACCGTTGCGCTCGAGACGGCCCGTCCCTATAGTGGCGCCGAGTGGGAAAAAGTGGGATGAAATGGGCTGTCGGCCCAAACCTCGCCTGTCATGTTTCGCGGAGCCAACAAAGTCACCCTCGACGCCAAAGGCCGCGTGGCCATGCCGGCGCGCTACCGGGACACCCTGGTGGAGCGCAGCGGCGGCCGGCTGGTCGCGACGGTGGACCGCTCCGACAAGTGCCTGCTGATTTATCCCCTTCCGGACTGGGAGGAGATCGAGCGCAAGCTCATGCGGCTGCCGACTCTGAACCCGCAGGCTCGGCGCCTGCAGCGGCTCATGGTGGGCCACGCGACCGACCTCGAGCTCGACTCGCACGGCCGCGTGCTGGTGCCGCCGAAGCTGCGCGAATACGCAGGCCTTTCGCGCCAGGCGATGTTGATCGGCCAGGGCAGCCGTTTCGAGCTGTGGGACGAGCAGCACTGGAACGAGCGACGCGACGAGTGGCTACAGGCGGGTGACGAGACGGGCGAACTGCCCGCCGAACTCGAAAGCCTCTCGCTCTAGGCGTCCCGGAACGTGGCTCCGCACACGCCGGTGCTTCTCGACGAGGTGCTGGCCGGACTCGCATTACGGGCCGCAGGGAGGTACTGCGATGCGACGTTCGGGCGCGGCGGGCACACCGCCGCGATGCTCGCGCAGCTCGGTCCCACGGGTCGCGTCGTGGCGATCGACCGCGATCCCGAGGCCATCGCCTCGGGGCGCGAGCGCTTCGCCGGCGAGGCCCGGCTCACGTTGATACGGGGGTCGTTCGGCCGGCTCGCAGAGCTCGTCCGGGCGGCAGGGTGTGACGACGGGCTGCACGGCGTGTTGCTGGACCTCGGGGTCTCCTCGCCGCAGCTCGACGAAGCCAGGCGGGGCTTCAGCTTCATGCAGGACGGTCCGCTCGACATGCGAATGGACAACGAGTCCGGCACCAGTGCGGCCCAGTGGCTCGCGCGGGCCGGCGAGCGGGAGATCGCGGACGTGCTGTTCAGGCTGGGGGAGGAGAGGTTCTCGCGTCGCATCGCGCGCGCCGTCGTGGCCGCGCGCGCCGAGGCACCCATCGCGACCACGCGCCAGCTCGCCGACCTCGTCGCCGCAGCCGTCCCCACGCGCGAACCGGGCAAGCATCCCGCGACGCGCACGTTCCAGGCCCTCCGCATCCACGTGAACCGCGAGCTCGAGGAGGTCGAGTCAGCGCTGCCGCAGGCAGTCGAGCTGCTGGCTCCCGGGGGCCGGCTCTGCGTCATCAGCTTCCACTCGCTCGAGGATCGGCTCGTCAAGCGCTTCATGCGCCGTGAGGCGCAGGGCGACCCCGTGTACGCGGAGCTGCCGAACGTACCCGCGCACGCGCGCCCGCGGTTGAAACTGGTGGGCGGCGCCGTGATGCCGACCGAGGCGGAAGTGGAGCGCAATCCGCGCGCCCGCAGCGCCGTGCTGCGCGTCGCTGAGAGGATCGCGGCATGACGCAGTCGCGCTGGCGGATCGTCGTCGCCGTCCTGTGGCTCGCGGTGCTCTGCTCCGCGCTCGGCGTCATCCACGGCAAGCAGCAGGCACGCAACCGCTTCAACGAGCTGCAGAAGCTCACGACGCAACGCGACGACCTCGACATCGAGTGGGGCCAGCTGCAGCTCGAGCAGAGCACGTGGGCGACGCACGGCCGCGTCGAGCGCGTCGCGCACGATGAACTCGGCATGGTCACGCCGGCGGCGTCCGACCTTCGCATCGTGCAGCCATGAAGCGCTCCTCGCTGCGCGACCATCATCACCAGGCCGGGCGCGACGCGGAGCCGGGCGTCGGCGCCTGGCGCACCTGGGCCGTCGGGGTGATGCTGACCCTCGGCGGCCTCGCGCTGATCGCGCGCGCGATCTACCTGCAGGTCATCCACGAGGAGTTCCTCGTGAAGCAGGGCGACGCGCGCATCCTGCGCGACGTCAAGCTGTCGGCGAATCGCGGCATGGTGCTCGATCGCAACGGCGAGCCGCTCGCGGTCAGCACGCCGGTCGACACCGTGTGGGCCGACCCGCGCAAGCTCTCTAACCACCCGCAGGATTACGCACGTCTCGCCAAGGCGCTAGACCGCGACCCGCAGTGGCTCGCGCGCCGCGTCACCAGCAGCCTCGATCGCGAGTTCGTCTACCTGGTGCGGCACATGCGTCCGCAGGACGCCGCCAAGGTCAAGGCGCTCGGCATCCCGGGCGTCGACACCCTGCGCGAGTACCGGCGCTACTACCCGGCCGCCGAGGTCACGGGTCACCTGCTCGGCTTCACCAACGTCGACGACGTGGGCCAGGAAGGCGTCGAGCTCGCGTTCGACCAGTGGCTCGGCGGCGACGCCGGCAGCATGCGCGTCATGCGCGACCGCGACGGCCGCACGATCGAGATCATCGAGCGCACCAAGGCGCCGCAGCCGGGCCAGGACCTGCGCACCAGCATCGACCTGCGCGTGCAGTACCTCGCGTACCGCGCGCTCAAGCAGGCCGTGCAGGCGAACGACGCGCGCGGTGGCTCGGTGGTCGTGCTCGACATCGCGACCGGCGAGGTGCTCGCGATGGTCAACCAGCCGGCGTTCAACCCGAACGACCGCGAGCAGTACCTGCCGTCGCGGTACCGCAACCGCGCGACGAACGACTTCTTCGAGCCGGGTTCGAGCATCAAGCCGTTCGTCGTCGCCGCGGGCATGAAGACCGGCCGGTTCCACTCCGACACGCTGATCGAGACCGGACCGGGCACGTTGCGCGTCGGCATCAAGACCGTGCGCGACAAGCACAACCTCGGCACGATCGACGTGACCACCGTGCTCGCCAAGTCGAGCAACGTCGGCGTAGTCAAGATCGCGCTCTCGCTCAAGCCGCAGGAAATGTGGACCACGCTGCACGACCTCGGCTTCGGCTCGGTCACGGGGTCGGGGTTCCCGGGCGAGTCGGCCGGCATCCTGACCGGCCACGAGCACTGGCGCTCGATCGGCCAGGCGACGATGTCGTACGGCTACGGTCTCTCGGTCACGCCGCTGCAGCTCGCACAGGCGTACGCGGTGCTCGGCACCGGCGGCATCCGTCGACCGGTGAGCCTGCGGCGCGTCGACACGCCGCCCGCGGGCGAGCGAGTACTCGACGAGGCGGTCGCCGAGGAACTCGTGCGCATGATGGAGTCCGTCGTCAGCGACACGGGCACGGCGCGGCGCGCGGCGGTGATGGGCTATCGCGTGTCCGGCAAGACCGGCACCGCATGGAAGGCCGCTGACGGCGGCTACAACGCATCGAAGTACATGGCGGTGTTCGGCGGCGTCGTGCCGGCGAGCGAGCCGAGGCTCGCGGCCGTCGTCGTGATCGACGAGCCGAGCGCCGGTCGGTTCTACGGCGGCGACGTCGCGGCGCCCGTGTTCGCCGAAGTCATGTCGGGCGCGCTGCGCCTGCTCGCGATCCCGCCCGACGACCTGCAGCGCGTGCCGGCGACGACGCTCGTGCAGGCGCAGGACCCGTGGTGAGCGCCGCGATGCCGCGCACGACCGGCCCGGCCTACCGCATGACCCTCGGGCGGCTGCTCGAGGGCTTCGACGTCGCCACGCCGCACGGCGTGCAGGTCAGCGACCTCGTGCAGGACAGTCGCGAAGCGACGCCCGGCTGCGTCTTCCTGGCCTGCCGTGGGCGCACCACGCACGGACTCGCGCACGCGAACGCCGCGGTCGAGCGCGGTGCGGTCGCCGTGCTCTGGGAAAGCGGGGGCGGCGTCGAGCCGCCGGTGCTGCCGGAGCGCGTGGCCGCGATCCAGGTGCCGCACCTCGGGCGGCTCGTCGGGGAAATCGCGGACCGGTTTTTTCGCCGTCCGTCCGGGGACCTGCGCGTCGCCGGCATCACCGGCACCAACGGCAAGACCACGACGGCCTACCTGCTCGCGCAGGCGTCCGAGCTGCTCGGGCGTCGCGGCTGGTACGTGGGCACGCTCGGCCACGGTCGACCGGGCGACGCGATGACGCCCGGACTCACCACGCCGGACGCGGTCACCGTGCAACGACGGCTGGCGCAGGCGCGCGACGCGGGCGCGGCGACGCTCGCGCTCGAGGTGTCGTCGCACGCACTCGACCAGGACCGCGTCGGCGGCGTGAGCTTCGACACCGCCGTCTTCACCAACCTCACGCGCGACCACCTGGACTACCACGGTACGCTCGAGGCCTACGGCACGGCCAAGGCCCGGCTGTTTCACGCGGCCGGGCTGCGCTGTGCGGTGATCAACGTGCGCGACCCGTTCGGCCGCGACCTCGTGGAGCGCCTCGACCCCGAGATCGAGAAGATCGTGTTCACGACGGCGAACGACGTCTGGGCCGAGCGCGGCACGGGCTGGATCCGCGTGCCCGAGCTGCGGACGACCTCGCACGGACTGACGATCCACCTCGAGAGCAGCTGGGGCGCCGGCGCGCTGCGTTCGCGCCTCGTCGGCGACTTCAACGCCGAAAACCTGCTCGCGGTCCTGGGCGTGCTGCTCGGCTGGAACGTCCCGCTGCAGAAGGCGCTGGCGGCACTGGCCCACTGCGTCGCGCCGCCGGGACGCATGGAAGCCTTCGGCGGCGGCGCGCAGCCGCTCGTGCTGGTCGACTACGCGCACACGCCGGACGCGCTCGCCAAGGTGCTCGAAGCGGCGCGTGCGCACGCGCGCGAGCGGCTCCTCTGCGTGTTCGGCTGCGGTGGCGACCGCGATCCGGGCAAGCGCCCGCTGATGGGCGGCATCGCCGAAGCGGCCGCCGACCTCGCGATCGTGACCGACGACAATCCGCGCACCGAGTCGTCGGCGACGATCATCGAACAGATCCTCGGTGGCATGCGCGACCCGGCGAGCGCGCACGTCGTGCCCGATCGCGCCGAGG
>DASUMQ010000163.1:0-7251 GCA_036277615.1 Steroidobacteraceae bacterium | reverse complement strand
GTGCACGGCGAGGTGCGGCTTGATCGCATAGCCCGACCGCGGGATCGTGCCGACGCCGCGCCAGTTCGCGTCGACCACGTCCATCGTCTCGTCCATGTAACGCTGCGCCACCCTGTTGCCGCCCGGTCGCACGACCTGCGGGTAGCAGTTGTCGAGAAAGCACTTGCCCTCGAGCTTCTGCCGCAGCACGGAGTAAAGCGCCGCGAGCAGCGAATCCGGCGCGAAACCGGCGATCGCGGTCGGCAACCCGTGCTGGCGCGGAATGAACTCCCACTCCTCCGGGCCCATGACCGTGGAAACGTGGCCAGGCGCGATCAGCGCTTCGAACCCGGGCTCACCCGATTCGAGCAGCATCGCAACGGCCGGCCAGGTCAGGCGCCCCGACATCAGGAACAGCAGGTTCTCCGGCGCGCCCTGGGCGAGCAACGCCGCGGCCGGTGCCGTCGTCGTCTCGAAGCCGGCGGCCAGGAACACCACCTTGCGCTCGGGATTCTCGTGCGCGATCCGCGCGGCCTCCAGCGGACTGGCGATCGGCCGCACGTCGGCGCCGCTCGCCTTCGCCTGCTCGAGCGAGCGCGGCTCGCTCTTCGGCGCGTTGACGGGCACGCGCAGCATGTCGCCGTAGGCGACCAGGATCACCTTCTCGTGCAGCGCGAGCTGGATCGCCTCGTAGATGTCCTCTTCGGGACAGATGCAGACCGGACAGCCCGGTCCCGGCACCAGCTCGATGTTGGACGGGATCGCCTTGCGCAGGCCCGCGGTCGTGATCGAACGTTCGTGCCCGCCGCACACGTTCATCACCTTGATCGAGGGCGGCAGCGGCAACGCGCGGATGCGCTCGAGCCACTCGGCTCCGGTGGTCATGGTCGTTCTCCCCCTGCAGGCATCGTGCTTCAGGCAGCCGCCGCGCGACGCGAGGCGACCTCACTGCGCAACCAGTCGAGCCACGCGGCGAGTCCGTCGCCGCCGCGCTTGCTCACCTCGAGGATGCGGCCGCCGAACCCGACCTGCCGCAGCGACTCGCGCGCACGCTCGACGCTGAATTCTTCGATGTGCGGCAGGAGGTCGACCTTGGTGATCAGCGTGAGGTCGCCCGCGCGGAACATCACGGGATACTTGGCCGGCTTGTCGTCGCCTTCGGTGACCGACAGCAGCGTGACGTCGAGGTGCGCGCCGAGGTCGAAGCTCGCCGGACAGACGAGGTTGCCGACGTTCTCGATGAACAGGATGTCGAGACCCCGGAGCGGCAACTCGTGCAGCGCTTCGTGCACCATCTGTGCGTCGAGGTGGCAGGCGTTGCCGGTGGTGATCTGCACGGCCGGCACGCCGCAGGCCCGGATCCGTGCCGCGTCGTTCTCCGTGGCGAGGTCGCCTTCGATCACCGCGACGGCGAGCTCGCCCTGCAGCGCGCGGATCGTCGCCTCGAGCAGCGACGTCTTGCCCGAGCCCGGCGAGGACATCAGGTTCACGGCGAGCACGCCGTGCGCGTCGAAGTGCGCGCGATTGTGGGCCGCGACCTGGTCGTTGGCGTCGAGGATCGCGGTGATGACCTCGATCGACTCGACGTGACCGTGCGAAGCCGCCGCCGGCTGCGTCGCAAAAGGCGCACGCGCGGCGGACGGACCCAGTGAACAACCGCAATCACGGCACATCGTCGTTATCTCCTGCTCGATGCGTAGCCTGGCCGCCGGCAGCACTGCCGGACGGCCTGCTGATCAGTGGACGGCGTCGGCGGCCGTCTCGAACTCGACGCGCCGCAGCAACAACTCCTCGCCCGCGACGACATCCACGTGCCAGTCGCTGCAGGCACCGCACAACAGCCGGTTCGGCGCGGCCTCGGTCTCGGCCCGGCACTTGCGGCACCGGACCGTCACTGGAACGGACTCGACGACCAGTGCGGCCTGGGCGCCCACGGTGCCGGCCGCCGCGATCGGGTACGCGTGCTCGAGCAGCCTGGCCTCCGTGCCCGACAGCGCTCCGACAGACACGGTGATCGACAGCACGCGGCGCGCCCCCTGCTCGCGAGCGATCCGCTCGACCTGCTGGATCAGGGCCTGGCAGACCGCGAGCTCATGCATGCTCGAGGATCTCGTCGAACAGCTCCCAGGAGGAGCGGGCTTCCTCCTCGCTCACCTTCTGGATCGCGTAGCCGACGTGGATGAGCACGTGATCGCCCACCGCGAGCGGCTCGCCCTGCAGCATGAACAGGCTCACTTCGCGCTCGATGCCCTTCGCCTCACAGGTCGCGGCGAAGCCGTCGATGCGCTTGATCCTCATGGGTACGGCCAGGCACATTTCCAAGTCACTCCTGCGGTTTCGGATCGCTTCCTGCGCGCGAGGCTCGCAAACGCCGCACGCCTATAAAAATAGGTAATTGCCCTGAGTGCGGCTTCGCCGCCTCACGCACTATAAAGTGGCGCGCCCAGTGGAGCATAGACCACCGCGATCGTGCGGTCAGCACACTCCGATGCGACGGGCGGGGGTCCCTTGAAGAGCACACTCATCCTCGGCATCGGCAACACCCTGTTAGGTGACGAGGGCGCGGGCGTGCATGCCCTCGAACGCATCCGCGCGCTGCTCGGCGACGACGACTCCGACGTCGACCTCCTCGACGGCGGCACGCTCTGCTTCATGCTGCTGCCGACGCTCGAAGCGTACCGCCGGCTGATCGTGCTCGACGCGGCGCAGCTGCACGCGGCCGCCGGCACGGTCGAGAGTTTCGAGGGCCGCGCGATGGACGAGTTCCTCGGGCGCCCGCGTCGCAGCGTGCACGAAGTGGGCCTCTGCGACCTCATGACGATGGCGCACCTGTCGGGCTGCTTCCCGCAGCAACGCGCGCTGATCGGCATCCAGCCCGAGTTCGTCGACTGGAGCGAAAGCTGTTCCCCACCCGTCGCGGCCTCGCTCGACGAAGTCGCGCGACGCGCGGTGGACTTCGTCCGCCGTTGGGATGCCGCGGACGCGGCGAGGGCCGCGGCATGAACAACGACGGCGTCAACGACGCGTTGAAGACCATCAAGGTCAAGGTCGAGCCGACCTCCCCCGACGAGATCGACGCCTTCACGCTGAACGTCGTGCCGTTGCTGCACGAGGTCAAGCACGCCTTGCAACGCCTGCTCGAGACCGGCGAACCGACGACGATCGACCTCGGCTCGATCCCGCTCGCACCGGGCGAGTTCGAGAAGATCGACGCCGCGCTCGGCACGGGCGAGGTGAAGGTCGCGCTCGAGGCCATGGGCCCGAGCCAGATCTACGAGACGCAGTTCAGCGGCGTCTGGCGGGTCACGCATTTCAACGCGGCCAACGAAGTCGTCGGCCGCTACGTCGAAGTTACGCGCATGCCGGAAATCCTGCTCGCGCAGGAAACCGACGTGCGTATCGGTCTGGATCTTCTGTCTCGGAAGCTCAGCGGCGAAATCGACTGACCCGCGCCGGGCCGGCCGTTTCCCGCTGAGGATCACTCTTACTCTAGAGGGGTTCGTGGGCAATGCGCAAAGAACAAACACTGGGTGAAGTCATGGCGGCGAACGGCGTGTCGCGGCGCGGCTTCATGAAATTCGTGGCCGCCACGACGTCGCTGATGGCGTTGCCCCCGTCGATGATCGGGAAGGTCGCCAACGCGCTCGAGAACGCGAAGCGGCCATCCGTGATCTGGCTGCCGTTCCAGGAGTGCACCGGGTGCACCGAGTCGCTGACCCGCTCGCACGCACCGTCGCTCGAGGGCCTGATCTTCGACACCATCTCGCTGGACTACCAGGAGACGATCATGGCCGCCGCCGGCCACCAGGCCGAGGAAGCGCTCGCCGAGACGATGAAAGCGAACTTCGGTAAGTACCTGCTCGCCGTCGACGGCTCGATCCCGACCAAGGACAAGGCCTTCTCCTGCATCGGCGGCAAAAGCAACTACGACGTGTTCGTCGAGGCCGCCAAGGGCGCCGCGGCAATCGTCTGCGTCGGCACCTGCTCCTCGTTCGGCGGCATCCCTGCCGCGCTGCCCAACCCGACCGGCGCCAGGTCGGTCACCGAGGTGCTCAAGGAAGCCGGCATCGACAAGCCCGTCATCAACGTACCGGGCTGCCCGCCGATTCCGACCTCGATCACCGGCGTGCTCGCGCAGTACCTGACGTTCGGCCAGCTGCCCGAGCTCGACCACCTCAATCGCCCGAAGGCGTTCTACGGCCAGAACATCCACGACCGCTGCTATCGCCGTCCGTTCTACGAGCGCGGCGAGTTCGCCGAGACGTTCGACGACGAGGGCGCGAAGAAGGGCTGGTGCCTGTTCAAGGTCGGCTGCAAGGGCCCGGTCACCTACAACGCCTGCGCCACGGTCAAGTGGAACAACGGCGCGGGCTGGCCGGTGGAAGGCGGCCACGGGTGCCTCGGCTGCTCGGAGCCGGGCTTCTGGGACTGGGGCGGCTTCTACAAGCCGCTGTCGCAGGGCCAGTGGGGCGGGTGGAAGACGCTCGGCGTCGCCGCGGCCGCGGGCGCCGCGATCGGCCTCGCCTCGGTCGCCGTTACGCGCAGCCGCCAGGCGAAGGCACGCGAGGAGGCCAAGGTATGACGCTGCTCGAATTCGCCCGTGGGCCCGGCATGCAATGGGCCCTCGTGATCTTCCTGGTCGGCGTCGTCTGGCGCCTGGTCGGCTCGTTCCTGATCGCCCGCAGGCGTGACCTGTCCAAGCCGAAGGGCACCGCGTACGTGAAGGCCGGCGCGCGCTCGATGCTCATGCGGTCGATCCCGCCGCACGAACTGGAAAAGAACATCCAGTTCCAGCACCTCAGCGGGTACGCCTGGCACCTCGGATTCTTCGCGACGCTGCTGCTGTTCGGGCCGCACGTGCCGTTCTTCCAGCAGTTCCTCGGCTTCGGCTGGCCGACGTTGCCGAACGTCGTCGTGCTGGTGATCGGCGGCTTCACGCTCGCCATCCTGATCGCGCTGGTCATCCGCCGGATCATCCACCCGGTGATGCGGCAGATCTCCACGCTCGACGACTGGATCGCCGTGGCCCTCGTGATCATCCCGCTCGTCACGGGCTTCCTGAGCTACGCGCACGTGGGCGTGTTCGGGGCCCGCTACGAAACGATGCTCGCCCTGCACATCCTCAGCATCGAAGCGCTGCTCGTGTGGTTCCCGTTCAGCAAGCTGATGCACCTGTTCTACACGTTCCCGAGCCGGTACCAGATCGGCGTCTCGATGGAACGCAAGGGAGTCAAAGCATGAGCGCCGTCGCAACCGACATCCAGAGGCTCCGCGCGGAGCTGCGCGACCGTGGCGCGACCGTCAAGGCCACGGAACTCGCGCCGGCGGAACGCGTCGCGCGCGTCAAGGAAGTGTTCGCCCGGCGTCTCGACGGAAACATGGCGACCTACCTCGAGACCTGCCTGCACTGCGGCATGTGCGCGGAGGTCTGTCACTTCTACGAGGCGACCGGCGAAGGCAAGTACACGCCGATCTACAAGGTCGAGCCGCTGCGGCGCTTCTATCGCCGCGAGCTCGCGCCGATGGGCTGGCTGCGCAAGCTCGTGATGCGCGACATCACGCCGGCCGACCTGGACGAGTGGCAGAAGCTGGTCTACGACTCCTGCACCCAGTGTGCCCGCTGCGACATGATCTGCCCGATGGGCATCCAGATTTCGCCCATGATCGCCGTGATGCGCGAAGCAATCGCCGAAGCCGGCATGCAGCCGGCCGAGAACAAGGCGCTCGCCAGGGAAGTGCTCGAGAAGGGCACGCTGATGGGCATCGGTCCCGAGGACTACCGCAAGGTCGCCGCGGAGCTCGCCGCCCAGGGCGTCGTCGTCCCGCTCGACAAGCCCAAGGCCAGCGTGGTCATGCTGATGAGCGCGATGGATGCGCTGCTGTTCAAGAGCGCGATCGCGGCCACCGCCAGGATCATGAACCGGCTCGGCCTCGACTGGACGATCCGCACGAGCGCCGGCGATGCCGCCGTGTTCGACTGGACCTCCGGCGACGAGCGCGCCAAGGCCACGGCCCTCCGCAAGATCGTCGCCGAGACGATCGGCGCCGGCGCCAAGACGCTGATCGTGCCCGAGTGCGACCACGGATACGCGGCGGTGCGCTGGGATGGCGCGAACGTCGTGGGTGCCGAACTGCCGTTCGAGGTCCTGTCGATCTCGGAATTCGTCGGGCGCGAGATCGAGGCCGGCCGCCTCAAGGTCAAGCCGCTGCCCGCGGGCAAGTCGGTCACGTACCACGACCCCTGCAAGATCGGCCGCTGGAGCGGCGTCTTCGAAGAGCCGCGCAACGCGCTCAAGGCCATCGGCGTCGAGATCCGCGAGATGGAGTCGCACGCCAAGACCAACTACTGCTGCGGCGGCGGCGCCGGCCTCGTGTTGAACGAGCGCGCCAACAAGCTCAGGGCAGGCGCGTTCCACATCAAGATGAGGGAAGCGGACGCCACGGGCGCGGGCTCGGTCGTCACGGCATGCGGTCACTGCCGCATGACCTTCATCGCGGGCGCACAGCATGCGAACTGGCAGAAACCGATCGAGAGCCTCGTGGAGCTCGTCGCGGCCAATCTGGCCTGACGGCACGGCTCGAGAAACAAACGGAGAATGACCGATGACCGACCGAGTCGTAGTTGATCCTGTCACCCGTATCGAGGGACACCTGCGCATCGAAGCGCAGATGGACGGCGATACGATCGCCCAGGCCTACTCGTCCGGCACGATGGTGCGCGGCATCGAGATCATCCTGCAGGGGCGCGACCCGCGCGATGCCTGGGCCTTCGTCCAGCGCATCTGCGGCGTCTGCACGCTCGTGCACGCGATGGCCTCGATCCGCTCCGTCGAGGACGCGCTGCAGATCGAGGTGCCGAAGAACGCGCAGCTGATCCGCAACCTGATGATCGGCGCGCAGTACATCCACGACCACGTGATGCACTTCTACCACCTGCACGCACTCGACTGGGTGGACGTGGTGTCGTGCCTCAGCGCCGATCCGGCCGCCACCTCCACGCTGGCACAAAGCCTGTCGAACTACCCGAACTCCTCGCCAGGCCACTTCGCCGACGTGCAGAAGAAGGTGAAGACCTTCGTCGAGCAGGGCCAGCTGGGCATCTTCAACAAGGGGTACTGGGGCCACCCGGCCTACAAGCTCCCGCCGGAGGCCAACCTCATGGCGGTGGCGCACTACCTCGACGCGCTCGCCTGGCAACGCGACGTCGTGCAGCTGCACACGATCTTCGGTGGCAAGAACCCGCACCCGAACTTCGTCGTGGGCGGCACGCCG
>DASUMQ010000162.1:0-11102 GCA_036277615.1 Steroidobacteraceae bacterium | reverse complement strand
ACGTACGCGTAGGCGAAGTCGCCGCCCGCGCGGAACCGGCTCTGCATGTCGTTGAAAAAGGAGAGGTCCACGTACACCCGCTGGTCCAGCGGGCAGTAGAACGGACCCATCGCCGACTGTCCCATGCCGCATTCGGACTGCGTCGCCTCGGTGTACAGCACGAGCGTGGCCGGTGTGTACTGGTTGCCGAAGAAGCGACCCCACGTCGCTTCGGTTTCACCGAGCACCACCTCGGCCAGGGCGCGGTACTGCGCTTCCTCGGCCGACTCCTGGTACGGCTGGTCGCCGGGTTGCATCTCCACCTGCGAGCCCTGCTGCGCCATCTGGAGGAAGGGCAGCGGGTTGATGCCGAGCAGGCTGAGCACCAGCACGATCGCCACGCCGCCGAGACCGAGCCCGGCGCCGGTGCGACCGATGCGCATCCCGCGCCGGTCTTCGACGTTGCTGCTGCGCCGTCCCCCGCGAATGTCCATGCGTGCGACTCCTCGATGTTGCGAACGACTATGGCACGTCCGCGTGGACGCCGGAATGTGTCCGCCCGGATGTCCGCTGTCCGCGAGCGGACAGTTCCGGACCGCCCCCTGGATGACGCCGCCAAAAAAAACTCAATGCCGACAGTCGGTTACCGAAGGCGGCTGAACTGGCACGGCTCCTGCAATCCATTGGCTCGTCCGCTGCATCCAACCGCTATCCGCTTCCCAATCACCATGCCGCTCGCATCGATCACCCGCATCGCCAACCCGGACCGGACCAGCGCGCCGGGCATGCGCAGCACCGATGGCCAGGACCGCATCCTCGAGACGCCGGGCAACGCCTGGCTCCGCGACAGGCGAGTCCTGATCACCGCGGCCGTCGCACTGCTCCTGCTCGGCGCGATGTTCCTCATCTGGCTGCTGGGCGCGTGGGCGAGCAGCGACTCGACCGTCTCACGCGACCGCTTGCGCATCGCGACCGTCACACGCGGCGAGTTCCTGAGCGACGTGGCCGCGCAGGGCACCGTCGTCGCAGCCGTGAGCCCGACGTTGTACGCGCCCGCGGCCGGCACGGTCACGCTCTCGCGCAACGCGGGCGACGCCGTCAAGAAAGGCGACCTGGTTGCGACCGTCGACAGCCCGGGCCTGCGCAACGAGTTTCAGCGCGAACGCGCCACGCTCGACAGCCTCGTCGTCGATCTGCGCCGCCAGGAGATCGAGGTGCGTCGCAAGATCCTGCAGAGCCAGCAGACGAGCGACATGGCGGGCGTCGCGATCCGCGCCGCCGAGCGCGAGTTCGCGCGCGCCGAGCAGGCGTGGGAGCAGAAGGTCATCAGCGCGCGCGACTACCAGCGCGCCAGGGACGAGCTCGACGAGGCGAAGCTCACACACCATCACGCGATCGAGACCGCGGGGCTCGAGAAGGAAGGCCTCGAGTTCGAACTGCAGACCCGCCGGCTGCAGCGCGACCGCCAGAAACTGCTGGTCGCCGACCTCGAGCGTCGCGTCGGCGACCTCGAGGTCAAGTCGCCGGTCGACGGCATCGTCGGCACGCTGGCTGTGACGCAGAAGGCGGCCGTGCAGCAGGACGCCGCGATCGTGACCGTCGTCGACCTGTCGGCGCTCGAGGTCGAATTCCGCGTCGCGGAATCCTACGCGGGCGCGATCGGACTGCGCATGCCGGCCGAGGTGTCGCTCGCCGGCAAGACGTACGCCGGCGAAGTCACCGCGATGTCGCCCGAGGTGCGGCAGGGCGAGGTGACGGGCCGAGTGCGACTCAAGGAACTGCCCCCGGGCCTGCGCCAGAACCAGCGCGTGTCGGTACGCATCCTGATGGACGAGCGCGACGACGTGCTCAAGGTCGAGCGCGGCGCGTTCTACGAGGCAGAGGGTGGTGCGTTCGCCTACGTCGTCCTCGACGACGTCGCGGAACGCAAGCCCATCCGCACGGGCGCGGTCAGCGTCCGCGAAATCGAGATCACCGAGGGCCTGGCCGAAGGCGACCAGATCGTCATTTCCGACACCGACGACTTCAAGAACGCCGCGCGCGTGCTGCTCGCGGACTGAACCCACACAGGAAGTATCTTCCATGCTCCAGATGCACAACGTGACGAAGGCCTACCGCACCGACCTGCTGGAGACCCACGCGCTGCGTGAATTCAGCCTCGAGGTGAAGCAGGGTGAGTTCGTGGCCGTCACCGGGCCGTCGGGCTCCGGCAAGACCACGTTCCTCAACGTCGCGGGCCTGCTCGAGACGTTCGATAGCGGCACGTACCGGCTCAATGACGTGGACGTGAGCAAGCTCGACGACGACGCCCGCTCGCAGGTCCGCAATCGCAAGATCGGGTTCATCTTCCAGAGCTTCAACCTGATCCCGGACCTGAACGTGTTCGACAATGTCGACGTGCCGCTGCGCTACCGGCGGATGCCGGCGGCCGAGCGGCGCGAGCGCATCACGTCGGCGCTCGACCTCGTCGGGCTGGGTTCGCGCGACAAGCACTTGCCGTCGCAGCTGTCCGGCGGCCAGCAGCAGCGAGTCGCCATCGCCCGGGCTCTTGCCGGCGACCCCGCGCTGCTGCTCGCCGACGAGCCGACCGGCAACCTCGACTCGCTGATGGCGCGGCAGGTCATGGACCTGCTGGAGCAGATCAACGGCATGGGCACCACCATCGTGATGGTGACGCACGACCCCGAACTCGCCCGGCGCGCGCATCGCAACGTGCAGGTCATCGACGGTCAGATCACGGACTTCAAGCCGTACGAGCCGCACGCAGCGTCGGTGACGCACCTGCACCCGTCCGCCGCCGGTGCGGCCGCGGTCGTCTGAGCGGCTCACGCAGAGGACCGACCATGTACGCCTACGACCTGCGTCTCGCCTGGCACAGCATCCGACGCAACCCGGGCCTCGCCGCCCTGATGGTGCTCGCCATCGCGCTCGGCATCGCGGTGGTTACGGTGACCTTCACGGTCTACCACGCGATGGCGACCAATCCGATCGAGCACAAGAGCGAGCGGCTCAACGCCGTCACGATCGACACATGGGACCCGCAGCAGCCGTACGACGAGGACAAGCCCGAGCACCCGCCGACGCTGATGACCTACAAGGACGCGACGCACCTCTACGGCTCGAAAGCCGCGCCGCGCGCACTGATCATGTACAAGTCGGGCGTGCTCGTGCTGCCGGAGCGGCAGGGCGTGAAGCCGTTCGACGCGGTCACGCGCGTCACGACGCAAGAGTTCTTCACGATGTTCGACGTCCCGTTCCAGTACGGCGGCGGCTGGGATGCCGCGGCCGACCGCGGGCCGGAACCGGTCGTCGTGCTGAGCGACGAGACCAACCAGAAGGTCTTCGGCGGCGAAAACAGCGTCGGCCGCACGCTGCGGCTCGACAAGAACGATTACCGCGTCGTCGGCGTGCTCGCGCCGTATGCGCCGAGCCCGAAGTTCTTCGACCTCAACAACGGCTCGTTCGAGGATCCCGAGGATCTCTACCTGCCGTTCGGCTGGGGCCGTGCCCTGGAGCTGCCGGTCTACGGCAACACCAACTGCTGGAAGAGCGAGACGATCAACTCCTACCAGGACTTCCTCAACTCCGAGTGCGTCTGGCTCCAGATGTGGGCGGACCTGCCGGAGCAGGCGGACCGCGACAAGTTCCAGGCGTACCTCGACAACTACGCCCGCGCGCAGAAGGCCGCCGGGCGACTTCCGCGACCGCTCAACAACAAGATCTACGACGTCGACGCCTGGCTCGACCGCAACGAAGTCGTGCAGAAGGACAATCGCGTGCTGATCGGCATCGGCGTGCTGTTCCTGGGCGTGTGCATCGTCAATGTCGTCGGCCTGCTGCTCGCCAAGTTCCTGAACGGGGCGCCCCTCACCGGCCTGCGTCGCGCGCTGGGCGCGAGCCGCAAGGACGTCGTGCGCCAGCACATGACAGAGGTGCTGGTGCTCGGCCTCGCGGGCGGCGTGCTGGGACTGCTGCTCGCGGTCGGCGGGCTCGCCGGCATCCGCTCGTTCTACACGTCCGACTGGAACCGCGGCGCGGCCGAGCGGCTCACCGAGATCGACCCGACGGTCGTGCTGGTGACGCTCGTGCTCTCGCTCGTCGCCGGCGCCGTTGCCGGCCTGTACCCGTCGTGGCGGATCGGCCGGACGGCCCCCGCCGTCTACCTCAAGACGCAGTGATTCGCGGAGTACCCAAGCCATGGACTTCAAGCACATCCTGAGCTCGCTGCGTCGCAGCCCGACGGGCGCGATCCTGGTCGCGCTGCAGATCGCGCTCGCGCTCGCGATCGTCGTCAACTCGCTCTTCATCGTCATCCAGCGCCTCGAGACGCTCAATGCCGACCACGGCATCGACGTGCCGAACATCTTCACGATCGGCTGGACGGTGAACGGCGACCGCTTCAACGGCGAAGCCACGATGCGCGAGGACCTCGCGATCCTGCGTGGCCTGCCGGGCGTGGTGGCGGCGACCGTCACGAACGCCCTCCCGCTGTCGGGCGGCGGTTCGAGCACCACGCTCTACACGGAGCAGAACGAAAAGGGCAAGGAAGGGCAGGTCAACATCTTCAACGTCGACGAACAGGGTGCGCGCACGTTCGGCGTGAAGATCGCCGAAGGTCGCGACGTCGACGCGGCGGTCGTGCGCAAGCCGCCGCGCAATACCTCGTCGTTCCCGCCCGAAATCCTGCTCACCCGCGACGCGGCCAAGGAAATGTTTCCCGACGGGTCCGCGCTCGGCAAGACCGTCTACACGTCGATCAACCAGCCGGCGACCGTCGCCGGCATCATCGACCGGATGCACGGCTCGTGGCCGACCTGGGACCACTTCGGCAACGTCGCACTGTCGCCGGAAATCCCGGACGAACAGTACGCGCGCTATCTCGTGCGGACCGAACCGGGTCGGCGCGACGAGCTGATGCGGCAAGCCGAGGAAGCGCTCGCCAAGGTCGAGAACGGACGCGTGATACTCAAGGTGCGGTCGCTCGAGTACGTCGCCGCCTCGACGTATGCCGACGACCGTGCGATGGCGGTCTACCTGACCGTGGTCATCGGCCTGCTGCTCGGCATCGCCGCGCTCGGCATCTTCGGCCTCGCCGCGTTCAACGTCAGCACGCGCACCAAGCAGATCGGCACGCGCCGCGCCGTCGGTGCGCGGCGGCGCGACATCCTGCGTTACTTCCTCGTCGAGAACTGGCTGATCACGACGGTCGGCGTGGTGGTGGGGTGCGTGCTCGCGCTCGTGCTCGGCTATTGGCTCAGCACGATGTTCGAACTCCCGCGCTTGAAGCTCTATTATCTGGTCGGCGGTGCGCTCGGTCTCTGGCTGCTGAGCCTCGGAGCGGCGTTGCGGCCCGCGCGCCGTGCCTCGCTGGTGTCGCCCGCGATCGCCACCCGCACGGTTTGACGAGTCGTCCGGCCCGCCGGGGCCGGCGCGAAGAGGACGATGCACGGACGGACGCTGCTGGTCATCGACGACAACGATGCGGTGCGCACGGCGCTCGACGTGCTGCTCACGCTCGAGGGCGCCCGTGTCGAACAGGCGGCCACCCCGCGCGAGGGCCTCGAACGGCTCGCGCGGGGCGGCGTCGACCTCGTGATCCAGGACATGACCTTCCAGCGCGAGGTGACCTCGGGCCGGGAAGGCATCGAGCTGTTCCGCGCGATCCGCGCCGCGCACCCGGACATGCCGGTCGTGCTGATGACGGCGTGGACCAGCCTCGAGACGGCCGTGGAGCTGGTGAAGGCCGGCGCGGCCGATTACCTCGCGAAACCGTGGGACAACTCGCGGCTCGTGACCACCGTGCGCAACCTGCTGCAGTTGCGCGCGGTGCTCGACGTCGAGCGCGAGCGCCGGCAACGCCTCGACCGGTCGCGCGACGAGCTCGCGAACCGATTCGACCTGCGCGACATCGTCTATCGCAGCGATGCGCTGCACGCCGTCGTACAGACGGCGACGCAGGTGGCGCGCGCGGACATCCCCGTGTTGATCACGGGTCCGAACGGTGCCGGCAAGGAGATCGTCGCGGAGATCATCCAGGCCAATTCGGCGGCCCGGGACGGGCCTTTCGTCAAGGTCAATGCGGGCGCGCTGCCCTCGGAGTTGCTCGAGAGCGAACTCTTCGGCGCCGAGAGCGGCGCCTACACCGGCGCCAGGACCCGCGAAGGCCGGTTCGAGGCCGCCAACGGCGGCACGCTGTTCCTCGACGAGATCGGCAACCTGCCGCTGCCGGGCCAGGCGAAACTGCTGCGCGTGCTGCAGACCGGGGAATTCGAGCGGCTCGGGTCGAGCCAGACGCGACGCGTCAGGGTCCGCATCATTTCGGCGACCAACACCTCGCTGCTCGAGGCGATCCGCCAGGGCCTGTTCCGTGAAGACCTCTATTACCGGCTGAACGTGATCGAGCTGCGCGTGCCGCCGCTCGCCGAGCGCCGCGACGACGTGCCGCCGCTCGCACACCACTTCCTGGAGCCCGGCTACGAGCTCACGCCCGAGGCCGAGCGTGCGCTGCTGCGACACGACTGGCCGGGCAACGTGCGCGAACTGCGCAACTGTATCCGGCGCGCGTGCCTGCTCGCCGGCTCGCACCGCATCGGGCCGCCGGACCTGATGCTGCCGTCGGGTGCAGGTCTCGCCTCCGCGGGCGAGATGCCGCCCGCGCGCGAACCCGACCGCGCCGAGATCGAGGGCGCGCTCGCGCGACACCAGGGCGTCGTCGCGAAGGCGGCGCGCGACCTGGGGCTCACGCGCCAGTCGCTCTACCGTCGCATGGAAAAGCTGGGCATCGCTGCGAGCTCGCCGGAAGGCCGCTGAAAGCGATGCGCCAACGGAAGGTCATGGCCTGCCTGCTCGCGCTCGGCCTGCTCACGGTCGCGGCGCTCGGGCTGGCCGAGATGCCAGCCGGTCCCAAGCTGCTCGCAGTGCTGCTCGCGATCCTCGCGTACGGGTTGCTCGGCTACTGGGTACGGGCCTCGCTCAAGCAGCAGGAGACGTTGCTCGACGCGCTCGCCGACGGGCTCTCCAGCCTGCACGACCGGGATTACAGCGTCAGCATTGCCGAACCGCGCGAGGCACGGCTGCGTCGGCTCGTCGCGGGTTACAACGGACTCGGATCGAAGCTGCGCTCGCAACGGCAGGAGCTGTACCAGCGCGAGCTGCTGCTCGACACGGTGATCCAGGCGTCGCCGCTCGCGATGCTGCTCACCAATGCGACCGGCACGATCCTCTACGGCAACCTGGCCGCGCGGCAGCTGTTCTCGGGTGGCCGCAAGCTGGAGGGGCTCGCACTTGCGCCGTTGCTCGAGTCGCAGCCGGCCGCGTTGCGCGAGGCGCTCGAAAGCACGCGTGACCAGCTCTTTACGACGCAGTTCGGCGACGACGCGCACGTCTTCCACGTCTCGCACCGGCAGTTCCTGTTGAATGGCCAGCCGCACCGCCTGCGCCTGCTCAAGCAGTTGACGCGCGAGCTCAATGCGCAGGAGGTCGCGGTCTGGAAGAAGGTGATTCGCGTGATCGCGCACGAGATCAACAACTCGGTCGCGCCGATCGCCTCGCTCGCGCAGTCGGGGCAGCGTCTCGCGCAGCATCCCGAGCCCGCACAGCTGCAGCGCGTGTTCACGGCGATCGACGATCGCATGCAGCACCTGTCGCAGTTCGTCGAGGGATATTCGCGCTTCGCCAAGCTGCCGAAGCCGCGTCCGGCCATGGTCGACTGGCGTCGTTTCCTCGAGTCGCTGCGCGCGGTCAGCCCGTTCACCGTCGAGGACGTGCTGCCGTCCGGCGCGGCCTGGTTCGACGAATCGCAGCTCGAGCAGGTCATGATCAACCTGCTCAAGAACGCGACGGAGGCGGGCTCACCGGAAGGCGAGACCAGCGTCCGGGTGTATGGTCATCGAGGCGGCTGGACGGTGGAGGTGCGCGACCGCGGTTCGGGCATGACGCCCGAGGTGCTCACCAACGCACTGCTGCCGTTCTACTCGACCAAGCCGGCCGGCAGCGGGCTCGGCCTGACACTGTGCCGCGAGATCATCGAGGCGCACGGCGGCACGCTCGAGGCCGGCAACCGGACCGACGCGCAGGGCGCCGTGGTCCGGCTCTGGCTCCCGCCGCCCCCGAACACGACGGACTACGGGTTGCGCTCGTCGGACGAGCCGGAATCGATCCAGACGCCGTAGTAACAGCGCAGGACCCGCGAGCCGCTCACGACGTAGACGCCGTGCGCGAATTCGGCGCCGTTGAAGTAGCACACGGCCGCGCCCGGCAACTGCTGGCGCACGACGTCCGTGTCCTCGTCTTCTTCCTCCGCGATCGGCGAATTGCGGAGTTCCGGATCCTGGGCGCCAACCTGGTGGAGCGATCGATGTCCATGCAACATGGCCATTCTCCCGTTCACGCCGATGACGTTTCCGGCACTTGGGATGGTAGTCCTCCCGCGGGCGCCCGAAAATGGGGACACTCCGAATTTTGGGGAAATTGGGGACACTCCGATTTTTCGGGCTTACTGGGCGAGCGACGGAAATTCGGAGTGTCCCCATTTTCCCGCGGAGAATCGGAGTGTCCCCATTTTCCGGCTACACTCGTGACATGACCGCCGCGTGGACGTTCGAGTTCCTGCGTTCGCAGATCGTCGGCATCGACTCGACGTTCGACACGCCGTTCGGCCGTCGCCTGATGGTGTATTGCGATTACACGGCCTCCGGACGCTGCCTCGCGTTCGTCGAGCGCTACCTGCAGAACCTGCAGCGGATCTACGCCAACACGCACACCGAGGACGACCTGACCGGTCGCAGCATGAGCCGGCTGCTGCACGAAGCGGAGCGCACGATCAAGCAGGCAGTAAACGCGGGTCCCCAGGGCCGCATCGTTGCGTGCGGCACCGGCGCGACCGGCGCGATCGACAAGCTGCAGCAGATCCTCGGCGTGGCGTTGCCGCCGGCGACGCGACGCACCGTCGGCGACCACCTGCGCGAGTTCCTGGGCGCGTCACAGTTCGAGGCGTTCCGCAGTTACCAGCAGGCGAAGCAACCCGTCGTGTTCGTGGGACCCTACGAACACCACAGCAACGAGGTCACGTGGCGACAGGGCCTCGCGACCGTCGTCGAAGTCGATCTCGCGGACGACGGCGGGATCGACCTTGCGCACCTCGAACGGCTGCTGCGGGCACCGGAGTACCTCGGGCGGCCGCGCATCGGCTCGTTCTCAGCCGCTTCGAACGTCACCGGCATGCGCTCGCCGACCGATGCGATCGCGAAGCTGCTGCACGCCCACGATGCGTTCGCCTGCTTCGACTTCGCCGCAAGTGCGCCTTACGTCGAGATCGACATGAACCCGCCGCCGGACGGCTCGGGCGGCGACGCGTCGATCGACGCCGTGTTCATCTCGCCGCACAAGTTCCTGGGCGGCCCGGGCTCGAGCGGCGTGCTCGTGTTCAACGAACGGCTCTATTGCTGCGACCTGCCGCCGAGCGTGGGGGGTGGCGGCACGGTCGACTACGTGAGCCCGTTCGACCAGGACTTCATCGCCGACGTCGAGCAACGCGAGAAGGCCGGCACGCCCGGCGTGCTGCAGACGCTCAAGGCGGCGCTTGCCTTCGACCTCAAGCGGCGCATCGGCGTCGAGCGCATCGAGGCGCGCGAGCGTGAACTGCTCGGGCGCGCGATGTCACGCTGGGCACGGCACGAACGCATCGAGATCCTCGGCAATCCCGATCCCACGCGCCGCCTCGGCATCGTCTCGTTCAACCTGCGCGACGCGCGCGGCCGCTACCTGCACCCGAAGTTCGTCACGGTGCTGCTGAACGACCTCTTCGGCATCCAGTCGCGCGCCGGCTGCTCGTGCGCGGGCCCGTACGGTCACCGCCTGCTCGGGATCGACACGCCGACCTCCGAGCGTTACCGGGACTGGGTCCGGAAAGGCTTCCAGGGCATCAAGCCCGGCTGGTGCCGCGTGGGCTTTCACTATTCGATGGACGATGCGGAGGCCGATTACGTCGTGCAGGCCGTCGAGTTCGTCGCCGAGTGCGGCCACCGGTTCCTGCCGCTGTACGCGTTCGACGCTGCCACCGGCCTGTGGACGCACACGACGCACGTCGAGCGACACGAGCCCTTCTCGATCGACGCGGCGCTCGCGTGCACGGATTGCGACCAGTTGCCGCTGCCGGTCGAGACGCGGCGCGAGCACTACGCGCATTACCTGCGGCAGGCGACCTCGTGGGCGGAACGACTCGGCGAGCCGGCGGGCGCGACGGACACGCTCGACGCCAAGTTCGGCGAACTGCAGTTCTTCAATCTCTAGGCGGCTCGCTGGAGACCCAGAACGAGCCGGACGCCGTCATCGATCCGATGCAGCGTGGCCGCAGGCAAGGCCCGAACGCGCTGCGTCAGCAGTTTCCGGTCGAGCGTCACGATCTGCGACACATTGACCACGGATGCCCGGGTGAGGCCGGACTCCCCTTGTTCAATTGGACGTTGCCCGCGCTTCGGCCAGCGCATCGTTCGAGGTGATGACGGCCACGACAATTGTGGCGATCCGGCTGCATTGAAGGGGTCAGACTGGAGCACCAGCGCCGGACGGCGGAAGCCGGGACCCGATCCAGTCGGCGCCGGCAGCGACGCCCACCAGACTTCACCACGCGTCATCGGTCAGATTCTGTACTTGCGCGCGCAGCAGGGCCGGCTCGATTTCGGACGGATTGGCCGCGTAAACGCGATTGAGCCCGGCCGTCACTTCGGCCGCACCGCGTGCGCTGAGATACTGTGCCAGGGCGTCGCTGTAGAGCTGGCTCCGCGATGCCGAGCTGGCGCGAAAGGTGCTCACCTGCCTCGAAGACGTCGTCGGGCACCGAGATCGCAATCTTCATGCCAAAACGGTATCACCGCTGTATGACCAATGTAACCATTGTCGTTAGTGAGCGATCGCGCTGCCAGTGTGTGCGACGTCGTGCCGGGCGAAGTGCTGGGCGAGGAACGCTTCGCCGCACTCGAGCATGAAGTAGCGAAACGCCTCGGCGGCCGGCGACAGCGTCTTGGCCACGTTGTTGACCACGTGCCAGCGCCGCATCACGGGCAGGCCCTCGACTTCCGGCACGGCGATCAGGCCGTGGTCGAGCTCGAGGCCGAGCGTGTGCA
>DASUMQ010000161.1:0-10224 GCA_036277615.1 Steroidobacteraceae bacterium | reverse complement strand
ACGGTCATGGTGCAGGAGGACGGCGGCGGCGACGCGTACCTGAGCAAGACCTGGAAGGTGAAGCCCGCCAGCCCCGGCGCGGCGTTGCAGGTGGTCCGCGCCAACCCTACGTTCTTTTCAGTCGGTGGCGGCAATTACCTGACTTCGTCGGAGGAACTCTCCGGCATCATCGACGTCACGCAGGTCGTCAAGCCGGCGCCGTGGTTCCAGGCGGGCCGGCGTTACTACCTCGCGGACATCATGGATCATTCGACCGAGCCGGATCCCGAGCTCGTCCAGGGCGGGCAGCTCTACCTGCTGTCGGGGCCGCCATAGACGGCTGAAAGGCGTGCAGCGGCGCCGGCCGCCCGCGTCATGCGTCCTCGTTCAATCGTGCGATGTCCCGTTCGGGGATGGCGATCGCACGTCCGAATCCCGCGACGTACAGTCCCGACTCGAACGCGAGTCGGTACAGCGTGAAGTCGTCGAGCCCGAACGTGACCGCGCTGCGCGGGAACCGCGCCAGGTAGAGCTCACGCGCCCCGTGCCAGGCGTCGCTCGCACGCTCGAGCGGCTCCGCACGGCACTCGAACGTTACGCGCTGCAATTGCAGCGGGTCTTTGTCGGGAGCGTCACCTTCGTGGAGCAGCACGCCGACGCGCGCCCCCGCGCGCAGGCCTTCGGCGTGCTTCGCGAGGCGCGATGCGTGCACGATCACGCCCGAGCGATCGGGCAGCGGTGCGAAGGGCAGCAGCCCTGCGTACGGCGTGCCGGCCGCTTCCACGGCGAGTGCGAGCACGCGTTGCTGCGAGAGCAGCGATTGCACGGCGTGCACGGTGGATTTCAGCACGCGCGACTCACGACCGCGCGCGGTCCGCATTGCCGAGCCGCGACCCCTGCGCACGGTGGCGCGCCGCGCACCATTCCAGAAATCGCGTGACCGCACGCACGGTGTGCAGCGCCCGGGGCGAGCAGAGCGTGTCCCAGCCGTGCTGGGCGCCTTCGAGCTCCGCGTACACGACCGGATCGCTCGACACGCGGTGCAGCTCGCGCGCGAACTCGCGGGCCTCGCCCACGGGGCTCAACGCGTCGTGCGTGCCGTGCAGCACGAAGAACGGCGGCGCGTCTTGTCGCAACAGCGCAATCGGAGACGCGAGGTCCCACGCGAGGGCGTCGCGCTCGAGCGGGCACGACAGCACGTTCTCGCCGAGCCAACGCAGCCGCGCCGGGCGACCGGGATGGCGGTGCTTGCGATCGGCGAGATCGTAGATGCCGTGCAGCGGCACGCAGGCTGCGGGTCGCGTATCCACGTGCTCGAATCCGGGCTGCAATTCCGGTTCCGCGAACGAGAGCGCGAGCAACGTCGCGAGATGTGCGCCGGTGCCCCCACCGGTGACGGCGATGAACGACGGGTCGCCGCCATACGCGCCGACGTGGCCCCGGATCCAGGCCATGGCCGCCTTGCAGTCGATCAGTGGCCCCGGCATGCGCGTGCCGGGACAGAGCCGGTAATTCGGCGTGACGACCACCCAGCCGAGGGACGCGAGGTGATGCACGAGCGGCAGCGCCTGCTGGCGCTTGTGACCCCGGGTCCATCCGCCGCCGTGAATCTGCAACAGCACGGGCGCCTCGCGGCAACCGGCCGCCGGACGGTAGACGTCGAGCACGTTGCGCTCGTGGCCACCCGGGTAGGCCACGTCGGCGATCAGTTCGACGGCGGCCGAGCGTCGCGGCACCGGGCGCAGGTACTGCCGTCGCGGGATTTCGTCGATGATCGCGGGCATGCGCGCCGGCGGTACGTCGCGCCGGTACGCGGGACCGAGTGCGTCCTGCAGCGCGGACTCGAGCTCGTCGCGTGTGCGTCGCACGCGGCTCGCCACCGCGACGAGCCCGCACGCCGACGCGAGGATCAGCAGCGCCGCGAGGCGCCCGCGCTCGCCGGCCAGCGCGTCCGTGGTCGTCGCGACGAGCACCAGCACGACGACGGCTGCAGCGCCGAGCCACGGCGCGAACTCGCCCGCGAACCAGCTGCAGGCCGACCAGGCCGCGTTGCCCCGCACGAGCGCATTCGGGCGCACCAGCGCCGAGATGGTCAGACCGGTCACGGCCAGGGCGAACCCGAGCACCCACCATTGCGTGTCCATGCGCACCTCGCGGGCATCCGTGCCCGCGCGTGGTCGAGATCATTGCGGCGACGTCACCGCATCAACGCGTCAACCGATACATCAGCACCGCCGCGCGCTTCACCTGCAACGGCAGCGTGTCGAGCTCGACGAATTCGCCGGGCGCGTGATCGTTGTCGCCCAACGCGCCCAGGCCGTCGAGACAGGCGAGGCGTCCGTCCTCGCAGGCGAACGCGATGTCGCCCGCACCGCGCTCGATCGGCGGCTGCGCGACGATCGGCCCGGCGCCCAGGTCGCGGCTGACGGCGTCGAACACACCGAGCACGCGCTCGCTGCCGGGATTCGGCGCCATCGACGGATACTCGCCGGCGATCTCGAGCGTGGCCTTCGTCCCGGGCAGGTTCGCGGCAACGATCTCGCGCATCCTGCGTTCGGCCGTTGCGAGTTGCGCCGCACCGAGGAAGCGGATGTCGCCTTCGACCTGCACCTCGCGCGGAATCACGTTGGTCTTGCCGAGTGCCGTGCCACGCTTGTCCGGGGAGGCGTACGTCACGTCGGTGCCGCCCACGATCACCGACGGGTTGTACGTGAGGTTGGCCTCGCGCAGGTCCGTGCGGAACCGCTCCAGGATCCGCGCGGCCTCGAAGATCGCGCCGTAGCCGCGTTCGCCGAACACCCCCGACGAGTGGCCCTGGATGCCGGTGACCGTCAACCGCCACGAGCCGATGCCGCGGCGGCCGATCACGCCCTTGCCCGTGGCCGCGCCTTCGAACCCGAGTGCGACGTCGGCGTCGCGCGCGGCCTGCAACAGCGCTGAGCGTGCGACGGCGAGCGGCTCGACGGGATCCTCCTCGTCCCCCGTGTAGACGACGGTGACGTCGATGTCGCGCAGCACGCCGGCGGCGGCGAGGGCGCGCACGGCCTCGAGCGCGATCAGGTTGCCGCCCTTCATGTCCGCCGTGCCGCTGCCGAAGCCGCGGTTGGCCTCGCGTCGATACGGCTCGCCCTGCAGCACCGTGTCGAGGTGACCGATCAACAGCAACCGCGGCGCTCCGCTGCGCCCCGCGTGGCGCGCAACGAAGTGACCGCCGCGTTGCATGCCGGGGGGCAGGTCGGCCCACTGCGTCTCGAAACCGAGGGAGCGGTATTCGCGCGCGTAGATCTCACCGACGGCGCGCACACCGGCCGTGTTCTCGGTTGCGCTCGGCACGTCGACGGTCTCGGCGAGCAATGGTTCGAACGAATCGACGCGCGCCTCGACGGCCGCGACGATGCGGCGCTCCGCCTCGGCGAGCCCGCCGGCGGCGGCCGGCTGGGCCGCGCAAGCGAGGACCAGCAGAATCGACAGATGGCGAGGACGCAGCGATCGCATCGAAGTTGTGCTTCGCGGGGGGCAGGATGCCGAGGCTACACAGTCGACGCGACGGACGAAAACCGGCGTCGCGGAGAGGCGGCCTCGGCGCAGGCTGACGCGGCTGTCGGCCGGTCAGTGCGGCAGCAGCGGGGCGACGCCGAACAGCCGCTGGTGCAGCCAGCCGACGAAGACCGCGTAGAGCACGAGCCCGCCGAGCACTGCGATCCAATCGTTCCAGCGCGACGGCGGCGAGGTCCGGATCCGGCGCTGGACCGCACGCTTGCCCACCGAGATGCGGTCCGCCACGGCCCAGGCGAGGAACCCGCCGAAGAGCAGCACGTCCGGCACCGTGCCGTTGACGAGCAGGTGCGCGAGGGCCCAGGCCTTGGTCGCGGTCAGCATCGGGTGCTTGACCGCCGCCTTGATGCGACCGGGCAGGTAGGTCGCGAGCAGCAGTGGAAACACCGGCAGCATCAGCAGCGCTGCGACGTGTCGTGCCCAGGACGGCGTGGTGTACAGCACCTGCGGGTCGGCCCGGGCGAGACCGTATCCGTGCACGAGCATGACGAAGCCGATGACGGAGCCCAGCGCGAACAACGCCTGCCAGGTGGCGTCGCCGAGTCGCGCCGCGGTCGCATCGCGCCACGCCGGCGCGACGATCGCGATCGAGTGAATGCCCAGGAACAGCACGAGCCCTGCGACGAGGTAGGTCATCTGGTCATTCTCGTTGATCGACCTTGCCCGGCAGTCTAGCGGAGCGCTCGTGCCGGTGCGCGGGGGGACCCTGGATTCGCCGGCGCACCTGCTCGTGCCAGCGCAGCAGCAGGTCCGCCGCGAAGTCGGAGAACACGCGGACCTTCGCCGCCTGGTGCCCGCCCGACGGGTAGACGAGCGACATCGGCGGGCCGGCGACGATGAAATCCTCGAGGATCAGCTTGAGTTCGCCGCGTGCGACGTATTCGGCGATGATCAGGTCGGCGGTGTGTGTGATGCCGAGCCCCGCCGCGGCTGACACCACGGGACCCGCGGCGGCGTTGAACAGCATCGCGAACTTGAGGCCGAGACGCCGGGGCGTGTACGGCGCCGGGAAACTCCATTCCGGCGGCGCCCCGGAGGCCTGCGTCGTGCCGAGCAACCGGTGGTCGCGCAGGTCGTCCGGGGTGCGCGGCTCGCCGTGCTCGGCGAGGTAGGCGGGCGACGCGCAGGTGACGAGGTTGATGTTCACGATGCGCCGCACGACGAGACCTGCCTGCTGCACGTTGCCGACGCGCAGGGCGACGTCGACGGCCTCGCCCACGAGATCCACGATCCGGTCGTTCAGCCGCACCTCGAGTTCGATCAGCGGGTAGCGTCGCGTGAATTCGGGCAACGCCGGCAGCAGCAGGTATTGACCGAAGGTGACCGGCACGTCGACGCGCAGTTTGCCTTGCGGTCGCGACCGGGTGTCACGCAAGGCGTCCTCGGCGTCGCGCAGTTCGCCCAGGATGCGCCGGGCACGCTCGAGAAAGTCGGCGCCCTCGGCGGTCAGGGCGACCTTGCGCGTCGTGCGGTGGAGCAGGCGGGCGCCGAGGTGCTTTTCCAGCGCCGCGACGTGACCGCTCGCCGCCGGTCGCGACAGTTCGAGCTCGTCGGCCGCAAGCGAGAACGAGCCCCGCTCTGCCACCCGCACGAACACCCGCATGGCGGTCAGTTGGTCCACATGGTCATTGTTCCGTAAAACGGAATAGAGTGCAAAGGTTGGGCGGATTTATCAGAACAAAAAGCCGGAGTAGTTTTCATTCCGCACGCACACAGGAGGATCCGTCATGTTCCAGCGCAAATCCCAAGACTCGTCCTACCCCCTGGCGATCGCAGCGGCGCTCGTCGTGACCGTCGCCATGGTGGTCGCCACGCTCGTCGAAGCCGTCGCCGGCATGGAGACGTTCCTTTGACTCGGCCCGGACGGGCCGGATGACGCCCCCAGCAGGCGTCCCCGGCCCGATCCGTTTGCTTATTTACATCTTAATAAACAACAAGTTACAATACTGGACACGTTCTGCTGCAGCGCAGCAATATTTGCGCTATAGTATGCCCGATCGCCCGGTCGGTCCGGCCGCCGAGCCCCTCGACCCTCCCCCCGCAGTGGCCCTGCGGACGGCTCCGACCCCGCGATCGCTGGAGGTCGAAAATGAACGCCCAGAGCAACTATCGCGTCCTGGTGCTGATCTGGCTCGCGGCAGCCACCGCGGCAACCTTTGCCGCGATCGCCCACGCTCTCCTCGCTGGCCGGTTCCTCTATTGAGACGAGACGGACCCTTGCGGCCGGGCCCATAGTAGGCTGGCGGACCCGGTCTACCTCCCGGCCGGGTCCGGAGCCTGCCGTGACCTCGTCACCTCCTCCCGAATCGCTCGATCCCCAGGACTGGGATGCCCTGCGGCAGCTCGCCCACCGCGCGATCGACGACGGATTCGACTACCTGCAGCACGTCCGCGAGCGCCCCGTCTGGCAGCCGGTGCCCGAATCGGTGGTCGCACGCCTGCACGGCCCCGCACCGCGCGAGCCCGAGGGGGCCGACCGGGCCTACGCGGAATTTCGCGAGCTCGTGATGCCCTATCCGATGGGCAACATCCATCCGCGCTTCTGGTCGTGGTTCATGGGCAACGGCACGGCGTTCGGTGCCGTCGCCGACTTCCTCGCCGCGGTCATGAACCCGAACATGGGCGGCGGCAACCACGTCGCGAACCACGTCGAGGCGCAGGTGCTCGACTGGTCGAAGGAGATGGTGGGGTTTCCCGCAGACGCAAGCGGCCTGCTCGTGAGCGGCGGCTCGGTCGCGAATTTCGTCGGCCTCGCCGTCGCTCGCAATGCGCGGGGCGGCGTCGACGTGCGCGAGCTGGGCGTCGCGGCGATTCCGAGACCGCTCGTGACCTACGCCTCGGTCGAGGTGCACAGCTGCGTGCAGAAGGCGATCGAGTCGCTCGGGCTCGGCGCGCGCTCGCTGCGCAAGGTGCCGGTCAACGCCGACTACGAGATCGACGTGCGCGCGCTGGAGCACATGATCGCCGAGGACCGCGCCGCGGGACGCCAGCCGTTCTGCGTCATCGGCAACGCCGCGACGATCAACACGGGCGCCACGGACGACCTCGACGCGCTCGCGACCGTCTGCGGACGCGAGGAACTCTGGTTCCACGTCGACGGCGCGATCGGCTCGCTGCTGGCGCTGGCGCCGCAGCATCGGCACCTCGTGCGCGGCATCGAGCGCGCGGACTCGGTCACGCTCGATTTCCACAAGTGGCTGCACGTGCCGTTCGAGGCCGCCTGCGTGCTCGTGCGCGACCGCAAGGCCCACCGCGACGCGTTCGCGCTGATTCCGGAATACCTCGAGAAGACCGAGCGCGGACTCGCGAGTGGAGCCCACTGGTTCAGCGAGTACGGCCTGCAGCTCTCGCGCGGGTTCCGTGCGCTCAAGGTGTGGCTCACCGTCAAGGAACACGGGCTCGAGCGCTTCGGACGGCTGATCGACCGCAACATTGCGCAGGCGCACGAACTCGCGGCGCTGATCGACGCCGCGCCGTCGCTCGAGCGGGTCGCGCCCGTGCGCACGAACATCGTCTGCTTCCGGTTCAACCCGGGCGGGCGCGACGACGCCTCGCTCAATGCGCTGAACCAGGAGCTGCTGATCCGGCTGCACGAGAGCGGCATCGCGGCGCCGTCGTACACGACGCTCGGCGAGGTCTACTGCCTGCGCGCGGCGATCACGAACTTCCGCACCACGAGCGACGACCTCGCGGTGCTCGTGCAGGCGGTCGACGACATCGGGCGAACGCTCGTCAGTTGACCGGGAGCGGCAGCATGCCGAACGCCTCGGCGTGCAGGCTCTGCACGTACAGTTGCCCCTGGTGCTCGGTCGCGCCGCTCGTCTCGGGCAGCCGCCCCGAGGGGTCCTGGAGGTCCGCAAGTACGCGGCCCCCCTCGTCGAAGGCGATCACGTGCCCGTACGTCGGTGGCACCGGCCACAGTGCCTTCGGCAGCCGCAGCGTCATTTCGCGCAGCCACGGCCTGGCCGACATGCCGTCGATCGTGTCGCTGCGAGGCTTGGTGAGGCCGACCCAGTAGCGGCCCTCGCTGCCGCGCGTGACGTTGTCGGGGAAGCCCGGCAGGTCGTCGAGCAGCACCTGGACCGCCGGGTCGCCCGCTCCGAGCGCCCGGCCGACATCGAGCAGGTTCGCGTCGCGCGCAAACTTGAGCACCCGGTACGTGCCGGTTTCCGCGACGATCAGCGCGCTCTCGTCTGCGCTCAGCGCGACGCCGTTCGGAAAACAGAGCCCGTTCGCGACGATGCGCGTGGCCGAAGCCACCGGGTCGTATTCGAGCACGCGGCCGGTGCACGAGTGCTCGAGGATGTCGAGCAACGCCGCGTCGAAGGTGCCGTGCTCCTGCGGGGAAAACTTCTTCGACGCGTCCGTGAACACGATCCTGCCGTCGCTCGCGACCTTGACCGCGTCGGCGTAAAGAATCGGCTCGAGCGCCACCGAATCGGCGAGCACGACGACGGCGCCGCCGGGTTGAACCGCGAGCAGGCCGCGCAACGCGTCGGCGATGACGAGTCGGCGGTTCGCATCGAAGTCGAGCCCGAGCGGCCGACCCTCGGTGTTGACGTACGTCTCGACACCCGTGCCGTCCGGCTGCATGCGCAGCACCGCGCCCGACAGCACGCCCGTGTAGAGCAGCCCGTCGGGTCCGAAGACGATGTGCTCCGGGCCGACGTGCGGCGCGGTCGTGACGAGACGCAGCCCCGCCATCTTATCGTTGCGTGCGTGCGTACCCGCATAGCCCTCGAACTTCTCGCTCTTCCAGGCGACGGGCGCGATCGGCACGGGCCACAGCAGCAGGTAGCCCAGGATCGTTGCGAGTACGACGATGGCGGTGTTGACGACCTGTCGCATTGGGGACATTCCTTTTTTTCGGTCCTCCGAAAAACAGGAGTGTCCCCAATCTACCGGTTCAAACAAGCCTTCTCGGCGGTCGCGAACCGGAAAATGGGACACTCCAGATTTTCGCAAAGCCGGAAATCAGGAGTGTCCCTATTTTCCTCCAAGATGCAGCAGCGTACGAGTCTCCGCGGGCGTCGCGCACTCGCGACCCGCTGCGCGCGCCAGCGCGACGATCGCCTCGACCAGTTCACCGTTGCTGCGCGCCTTGCGACCGTCGGGCAGGTAGAACGTGTCTTCGAGGCCGGTGCGCAGGTTCCCGCCGAGTTCCGCCGTGCGTCGGTGCAGCGGCCAGACGTTCTCGCGGCCGATCGCCGTGACCTGCCAGGTCGCACCGGCCGGCAACAGGCCGACCAGCAGCGGCAGCAGCGTCGCGTCGGCGGGCATTCCCGAGTCGACGCCCATGACGAAGTTGACGTCCGCGTGGCCGCGGTAGAGGCCGGTCTTCAGGAACATGTCGACCGAGCGCACGATGCCGACGTCGAAGCACTCGAATTCCGGCAGCGCGCCGGTTTCCTGCATGACCTGCAGGAATGCCTCGATCTTCTCGACCGGGTTGTCGAACAGCATCGGCTTCCAGGCCCAGCGTCCGTCGCTGCGCACCTTCAGGTAGTTGAGCGAACCGGCGTTGGCCGCCGCGATTTCGGGACGGATCGCCCGCATGCACGCGACGGGCCCCGAAATGTCGGCACCGACCACGCCGGTGGACTGATTGAAGACGATGCCGGGGCAGGCGTCGCGGATCGCCTGCGCGATCTCGAGCGCGACCTCCGGCTCCCACGAGGGCAGGTGGCCCTTGCCCGGCGCCTGCTGCCGGAAGTGCACGTGCACGACACTGGCGCCGGCGTCGCAGGCGGCGCGCGCCTCGCGCGCCATCTCGGCGGGCGTGACCGGAACGTGGTGCTGTGCCGGGTCGGTCAGCACGCCCGTGAGCGCACAGGTCACGACGACTTTGGACGACGTCATCGCGTCTCTCCCTGGTAGCGCACGAGCAGTTGACCCGGCACGACCTGCTCGCCGGCGCGGACGCCGACCTCGGCGACCGTTGCCGCGCACGACGCGCGGACTTCATGCTCCATCTTCATCGCCTCCAGCACGACCAGCCGGTCGCCGGGCTGCACGTGCGCGCCGGCCTGCGCGGCGACCTCCGCCACCCGGGCATTGATCGACGCACGCACTTCGCGCGCGCCGTCGCCGGTCGCACTGCCCGACTGCGCCGGCTCGCGACGGCGACACTCGAACGCGAAATCGCCCCCGGCCGTGTGCAGCCAGAGCGTCACCCCGTCCCACGCGTGGCGATAATCGAACGGCTCGCCGTCGATCGTCGCGCGGGCGCGGGTGCGCGCTGGCCCTGCGGTGCCCTCAATAGCGAACTTCCGGTCGCCGGTTTCGACGACGGCGCCGGCCCGGTCGAGCGTCACGCGCCCCCGCAGGTCGTGCGGCAGGCCGCGTGCCACGGACGCCGGAGCCTGCCAGCGCAGGCGCCACGGCTGCGGCAAGGGGCGGCCCGTGCTCCAGTGACGCCACTCCGCCACGGTGTCGAGTGTCTCCGGCGCCGCGGCCACCGACAACCAGGCCGCAAGCGCCCAGGTTGCGGGATCCGGTGCGGCCTGGCGGTCGGACGCGTCACCGAAATGTTCGGCGATGAACGCGGTCGAGACGTCGCGACCGGTCACGAAGGCCTCGTGCCGCAACACGCGGGCGAGAAATGCGCGGTTGCTCGGCAGGCCGAGCAGCACGGTGTGGTCGAGGGCGTCCGCCAGTCGCTCGACGCATTCGGCGCGCGTCGGCGCGTGC
>DASUMQ010000160.1:0-2238 GCA_036277615.1 Steroidobacteraceae bacterium | reverse complement strand
GCTGCTGCCGCCGATCGAGCAGGAGGAATCCTCGCGCTGGGCGCGCACGCTCGAGCGCATCGCGACCGGCGTGGTCGCGATCCAGATCGACCAGACGCGCGCTTTCGACACCGAGTGGAACACCTCGTCGCAGGCGACCGGATTCGTCGTCGACGCCAAGCGCGGGCTGATCCTGACCAACCGGCACGTCGTCACGCCCGGCCCGGTGACCGCGCTCGCGACCTTCATCAACCGCGAGGAGGTCGAACTGCACGCGGTCTATCGCGACCCGATCCACGACTTCGGCCTCTACCGCTACGATCCGTCGAAGCTGCGCTTCATCAAGCCCGCGGAACTGCCGCTGTACCCGGCGGGCGCGCAGGTCGGCGTCGAGATCCGGGTCATCGGCAACGACGCCGGCGAGCAGCTCTCGATCCTCGCCGGCACGCTCGCACGCCTCGACCGCCAGGCGCCGGAGTACGGCCTCGGCAAGTACAACGACTTCAACACGTTCTACTACCAGGCGGCGTCCGGCACGTCGGGCGGCTCCTCCGGATCGCCGGTGATCGACATCCAGGGCCGCGTGCTCGCGCTGAACGCGGGCGGCTCGACCGGCGCGCAGTCGAGCTTCTACCTGCCGCTGCCGCGCATCCTGCGCGCGCTCAGGCTGATCCAGGACAAGGAACCGGTCAGCCGCGGCACGCTGCAGACGGTGTTCAGCTACACGCCCTACGACGAACTGCGCCGGCTCGGGTTGCCGGCGGGCATGGAAACGGCCGCGCGGCGCATCGCGCCGTCGCGCACCGGCATGCTGGTGGTCCTCGAAGTGCAGCCGGGCGCCGCCGCTTACGGCCAGCTTGCGGTCGGCGACATCCTGGTGTCGGTCGACGGCGATCCGGTCTCGGACTTCGACACGCTCGATGCGCGGCTCGACGACCGCGTCGGCAAGACCGTGGAGCTCGGCGTGGTGCGCGGCGGCGAGGCGCACCGGTTCACGCTGCCGGTGCAGGACCTGACCGAGATCACGCCCCACGAGTACCTCGAGATCGGCGACGGCGTGCTGCACACGCTCTCCTGGCAGATGGCGCGGCACATGAACGTGCCGGTCACCGGCGTGTACGTCGCGAATCCCGGTTACACCTTCGGCACCGCCAGCATCCCGCGCGCCGCGGTGCTCACCGAGCTCGACGGGCGTCCGCTCGCGAACCTCGCGGACGCGCGCGCGGTCATCGAGACGCTCGGCCACCGGCAGCGCGTCACGGTGCGCTACTTCACGCCGGAAGAGACCCGCGTGCCGCAGCTCAAGACCATCCGCATCGACCGCGCCTGGTTTCCGGTGAGCCATTGCCGCCGCGACGACTCGACCGGGCGCTGGCCCTGCGAGCCGCTGGCGGCCGCCGCCGATGCGCAGCCGCCGCAGCCCGGCATGACGCGGTTCGCGCGCACCGGCGACCGGCTGGTGGACGCGGTCTCGCCGACCCTGGTGCTGGTCGAATTCAACATGCCGTACTCGGTGTCGGGCGTGACCGAGCGCAACTATCACGGTACCGGCGTCGTGCTCGACGCCGCGCGCGGGCTGGTGGCGGTCGACCGCAACACCGTGCCGGTCGCGATCGGCGACGTGCGCCTGACGTTCGCCGGCACGATCGAGCTGGACGGCACGGTCGAATACATCCATCCGCTGCACAACCTGGCGGTAGTGCGCTATGACCCGGCCCAGCTCGGCGACACGCCGGTCAAGTCGGTGAAGTTCGCCGGCCGCGTGCCGGCGACCGGCGAGCAGGTGACGGTGGTCGGCCTGCAGGCCGACAACCGCGTGGTCTCGCAGCAGGCGACCGTCGCCTCGATCGGGCCGGTGCAGTTCCCGCTGTCGCGCACGCTGCAGTTCCGCGACTCCAACCTGGAAGTCATCCGGCTGGTGAGCGGACCTGCCGATTTCGACGGCGTGATCGTCGACAAGCGCGGCGATGTGCTCGCGCTGTGGTCGAGCTTCGCCTACGAGAGCGGGCGCGAGCTCGAGCAGCGCAACATGGGCGTGCCGGCGCGCATCGTCCAGGAGATGCTCGAGTACGCCCGTGACGGCCGCACGCTGTATTCGGCCGAAACCGAGTTCAGCCTGCAGTCGCTCGCCGAGGCGCGCCGGCTCGGGCTCGACGAACAGTGGATCGCGGCGCTGTCCGCGCACAATCCGCAGAATCGCCAGGTGCTGTCGGTTGAACGCCTGGTCGCGGGCACGCCTGCGGCGGGGGTGCTGCAGCC
>DASUMQ010000159.1:0-10919 GCA_036277615.1 Steroidobacteraceae bacterium | reverse complement strand
TCCGCGCTGGTCTGCCTGCTGCGCTATGCGTTGCCCGCCATCTACGGGATGCTCGGCGCCCGTCCGCGCGCGCCCGAACACGTGCCCCTCGGCGCCGCGCACGTCGTCAAGGACGGCCTGTGGCATTTCCTGCCGGTGCGGATCGAGCAGAGCCCCGCGCTCGGTTTGGTCGCGATGCCGCGCCCGACGCGCGGCTCGGGCGATTTCGTGTCGTTGCTCGGCACCGACGGTTTTGTCGAGCTGCCGCCCGGCCCGCGCCAGCTGCAGGCGGGCTTCATCGCACCGCTGTACCGGTGGTGACGCCGCGGCCCGTGGCGAGGACAATGCCCGCATGACGAACCTGACGACGGTGTCGGCGCCCCTGCGCGACCGGCTCGGGCGACCGATCCACGACCTGCGGATCTCGGTGATGGACCGGTGCAACTTTCGTTGCCCGTACTGCATGCCGCAGTCCACCTTTCACGACAAGTACCGCTTCCTGAAGTCGGCCGAGCGGCTGACCTTCGAGGAGATCGCGCGACTGGGGCGACTCGCGGCCGGGCTCGGCGTCCGGAAGCTGCGGCTGACCGGCGGCGAGCCGCTGCTGCGCAGCGGTCTGCCGGAGCTGGTCTCGGAACTGTCGACCATCGAGGGGATCGAGGACGTCGCGCTCACCACCAACGGCGTGCTGCTCGCGCAACATGCGGCCGAACTCAAGGGCAATGGCCTGCACCGCGTCACCGTCAGCCTCGATTCGCTCGACGAAGCGGTGTTCACGGAAATGTCCGGCGGCTTCGGCGGCCTCACCCAGGTACTGCAGGGCATCGAGGCGGCGCTCGAGGCCGGACTGCGGCCGGTCAAGGTCAACACCGTGGTGCAGCGGGGCCGCAACGACCACACCGTGCTCGACGTGCTCGGGCACTTCCGCGGGACGGGCGTCACGGTGCGGCTGATCGAGTACATGGACGTCGGCACGCGCAATCACTGGAATCCCCGCGACGTCGTGCCGTCGGCCGAGTTGCTCGAAAGGATCCGCACGCGCTGGAGCGTGTCGCCGGCGCCGGGCCGCTATCGTGGCGAGGTCGCCGAGCGCTACGTCTACGACGACGGCGCGGGCGAGATCGGCTTCGTATCCTCCGTGAGCGCCCCGTTCTGCGGCGACTGCAACCGTGCACGCCTCTCGTCCGAGGGCGTGCTCTACACCTGCCTGTTCGCGACCCACGGAGTCGACCTGCGCTCGCCGCTTCGTGCCGGCGCGTCGGACCTCGAACTGCTCGACCTGATGCGCCACGCGTGGTCGCAGCGGACGGACCGGTATTCGGAGCTTCGCAGCGAGCTGCGCGCGAGTGAAGCGCCGCTGCGCAAGGTCGAGATGCACTACATCGGCGGCTGAGGAGCACGGCCATGAGCGCGCTCACGCACGTCGACGCCGCGGGCAAGCCCACGATGGTGGACGTGGGAGACAAGGCAGTGACGCACCGCATGGCGGTCGCGGAAACGCGGGTGCGTTTTCCTGCGCCTGTGGCCGGCACGCTGCGGCAGGCGCAGTACGCGACGGCCAAAGGCCCGGTGTTCCAGACCGCGATCATCGCGGGCGTCATGGCGGCCAAGCGCACGCACGAGCTGATTCCGTTCTGTCATCCGCTCGGGCTCGAGCGTTGCGACGTCTCGATCGACATGCAGGGCGACGAGGCGGTGGTGCGTTGCACGGTGTCGGTCCATCACAAGACCGGCGTCGAAATGGAGGCGCTCACCGGTGCCTCGATCGCGGCCCTCACGATCTACGACATGTGCAAGGCGCTGTCGCATGCGATCGTGATCGCGGAGACGCGCCTCGTCGAAAAGCACGGCGGCAAGCGCGACGTGACGGCGGCCGGCATTGCATAAACCTGCAGAGGGCGAGGTTCCCGTGAACAGGATTCACCTGCAATATTTCGCGGTGCTGCGTGAACAGGCCGGGCGCAGCGAGGAGACGGTCGAGACGACCGCGGCGGACCCTGCCGAGCTCTACGATCAGGTCCGCGCGAACCACGGCTTTTCGCTGCCGCGTGCCTTGCTGCGCGTCGCGGTCAATGACGAGTTCCGCGACTGGACGACACCGCTCGCGAGCGGCGACCGCGTCGTCTTCATCCCGCCGGTCGCGGGGGGCTGATGCGGGCATTTTCCTTCAGCACGGTCGCGCTCGACACGGACGCCGGTCGTGCCGAGCTCGCGGATCCTTCCTGCGGAGGCTACGCGAGCTTCGAGGGGTGGGTGCGTGATCACAACGAGGGACGCCAGGTCCGCCGACTGGAGTACGAAGCCTTCACGGCGCTCGCCGTGCGCGAAGGCGAGCGCATCGTGGCCGAGGCCGTCGAGAAGTACGGTGTGCGCCGGGCGGCCTGCGTGCACCGCATCGGCGACCTTGCGCTCGGCGAGATGGCCGTCTGGGTGGGAGTGAGCGCGCCGCACCGGTCCGAGGCGTTCGCCGCGTGCCGCTACATCATCGACGAGGTCAAGCACCGCGTCCCGATCTGGAAGAAGGAACATTACGTCGACGGCGACTCGGGTTGGGTCAACTGCGAGCGCTGCGCGCAGCCGGCGGAACACGAACTCGCGCACGCGCACACGCACGCGCATGGAAACGAACACGCCCACTCGAGCGGGCACGGTGCGCCGGACTATTCGCGGCAGGTGGCGTTGCCGGAGGTCGGACGCGCAGGCCAGGCACGGCTGCAGCACGGCTCGGTGCTGGTGATCGGCGCGGGCGGTCTCGGCGTGCCGGTATTGCAGTACCTTGCAGCCGCGGGGGTCGGTCGCATCGGCGTGGTCGACGGCGACGTCGTCGAGGCAAGCAACCTGCATCGCCAGCCGCTCTACGGCTGGGCCGACATCGGCGCGTCGAAGGCGCAGGTCGCCGCCGCGCGCCTGCGGGCCTTGAACCCGGAAGTGAACGTGGAGATCCGTGCCGAACGCGCGACCGCGTCCAACATCGCGCAGTGGCTCGCCGGCTATGACCTCGTCGTCGACTGCAGCGACAACTTCGCGACCAAGTTCCTGGTCAACGACGCGGCCGTCAGCCTCGGCAAGCCGGCCGTCTTCGCCAGCGTGTACCAGTACGAAGGGCAACTGCAGACCTACGTGCCGCGCGAGGATTGGCCGTGCCTGCGCTGCCTGTGGCCGGAGGCCCCGCGCGACGGCCTGGTCGGCAACTGCGCCGAGGCGGGCGTACTGGGGGCCGTGCCCGCGGCGCTCGGCGCGATGCAGGCGATGCAGGCGCTCAAGCTGCTGCTCGGCCTCGAAGCCGACGCGCGCCCGGCGCTGCACACGTTCGACCTGCTCGGCATGCACTGGCGCACCCTCAGGGCGTCCCGCAACCCGGCATGCGACCACGGCCGCCGCACGCTCCGGGATTCGACGCCGACGGCCGAGGGGCTCGAACTGCACTACGCGACGCTCCGCGCGGCGCGGGACTCGGGCCTCACCCTGGTCGACATCCGCGAAAGCTGGGAACGCGCCACCGACGATCCGGACTGGCAGATCGAGATGCACGTCCCGTTGAGTGCGTTGGTCGAGGGCGCGGCGGCGTTGCCCGACGAGGGCCGCTACCTCGTGGTCTGCGCGCACGGCGTCCGCAGCCATGCGCTCGCCGAGCACCTTCGGTCCCACGGCTACCGCGAGGTGTATTCGCTCGCCGGCGGGCTCGCCGGGCTCGCTAGTGATTAGTGTCTGGTGTCTAGTGTCTAGTGTCTAGTTGGAGCGGCTGCGCCGCTCGGCGTCCTACTAACCGCTAGACACTAATCGCTAGTCACTTCCTCGTCTGGCCGCTGCCCCGCACCACGTACTTGTAGCTGGTCAGTTGCTCGACGCCGACGGGGCCACGCGCGTGGAAGCGATCCGTCGAGATGCCGATCTCCGCGCCCATGCCGAACTCGCCGCCGTCCGCGAACTGCGTCGAGGCGTTGTGCAGCACGATCGCGCTGTCCACGCGCCCGAGAAAACGCTCGGCCGTCGCCAAGTCGTCGGTCACGATCGACTCGGTGTGGTCGGACCCGTAACGAGCGATGTGTTCGATCGCGTCGTCGACGCCGTCGACGAGCTTGACGGAAATGATCGCGTCGAGGTACTCGGTGTGCCAGTCCTGGTCGGACGCCGGCACCACGCGCGCGTCCACGGCTCGCGTCGCCACGTCGCCGCGCACTTCACACCCGGCGTCCAGCAGCGCGCGCACCAGCGGCGCGAGATGCGTACGCTCGGCAGCGGTGTCGACGAGCAGGGTTTCGGCGGCGCCGCAGACGCCGGTCCGGCGCAGCTTGGCGTTGAGCACGATCGCGCGCGCCATCTCCAGGTTCGCCGCCTTGTCGACGTAGACGTGGCAGATGCCCTCGAGGTGCCCGATCACGGGCACGCGTGCCTCCTGCTGGACCCGGGCGATCAGGCTCTTGCCGCCGCGCGGCACGATGACGTCGATCGCGCCGTCGAGGCCTGCGAGCATCATGCCGACCGCGGCACGGTCGGTGGTCGGCACGAGCTGGATGCACGCGTCGGGCAGGCCCGCGGCACGCAGCCCCGCGACCAGGCATCCGTGGATGGCCGTGCTCGAGTGGTGGCTTTCGCTGCCGCCGCGCAGGATCGCGGCGTTGGCGGACTTGAGGCAGAGCGCGCCGGCGTCGCAGGTCACGTTGGGCCGGCTCTCGTACACAATGCCGATCACGCCCAGCGGCACCCGCACGCGCTGGATGCGCAAACCGTTCGGTCGGGTCCACTCGGCGATCACGGCGCCGATCGGGTCCGGCAGAGCGGCGATCTCCTCGACGCCGCGCGCCATGGCCTCGACGCGCGTGCCATCGAGCGCGAGGCGGTCGAGGGCCGCCTTGCCGAGCCCCGCCTGCGTGGCCGCCGCGACGTCGCGTTCGTTTGCGGCGAGCACGTGCGACTGCTGCGCACGCAACGCCGCAGCCATCGCGTGCAGCGCGCGGTTGCGCTGCTCGCCTGCCGAGGCGGCGAGCACGCGGCGCGCGACGACGGCCTCGCGACCGAGCGCGTCCATCGTTTCGGCGAGGGTAGCGCGTACGTTCAAAGCAGCACCAGGTCGTCGCGGTGGATCATTTCGTCGCGCCCACGATACCCGAGAATCGCTTCGATCTCCTGGCTGCGGCGACCGCAGACGCGACGCGCGTCGTCGCTCGAATAGGCGCTCAAGCCTCGCGCCAGGTCGACGCCGTCCGGTCCGCGCACGACGACCGCGTCGCCGCGATCGAAGCGACCATCGACGTGCGTGACACCGGCAGGCAGCAGGCTCTTGCCGCCGCGCAGCGCGGTCGCCGCGCCGGCATCGACGTGCAGGGTGCCGGCGGGCTTGAGCAGCCCGGCGATCCATTGCTTGCGGACGGTGCGGGGCGAGGTCTGCGCGACGAACCACGTGCAACGCGCGCCGGCGTCGATGCGCTGCAGCGGGTGCGTCTCGCGACCGACCGCGATGCACATGCTGCAACCCGCCGCGAGCGCGATCTTGCCCGCCATGACCTTGGTCGCCATGCCGCCGGAGCCCACGTCCGACGCCGAGCCGCCGGCCATCGCCTCGATCTCGGGCGTGATGCGCGTGACCTCCGGGATGAACGTCGCGGCGGGATTCATCGTTGGGTCGGCCGTGTACAGGCCGTCGACGTCCGAGAGCAGCACGAGGCAGTCGGCGCTCGCCATCTGCGCCACGCGGGCGGCGAGCCGGTCGTTGTCGCCGTAACGGATCTCCGCGGTGGCGACCGTGTCGTTCTCGTTGATCACGGGGATCGCGCCGAGCCTGAGCAGCGTCTCGAGCGTATTGCGCGCGTTGAGGTAACGGCGTCGCTCCTCGGTGTCGCCGAACGTCACGAGGACCTGCGCCACCGTGAAACGGTGCTGCTCGAGCACCTCCTTCCAGGCGTGCGCGAGCCGGATCTGGCCGACCGCCGCGGCGGCCTGGCTCTCCTCGAGCCTGAGCCGGCCCGACGCGAGCCCGAGTTCGCGGCGTCCCAGTGCGATCGCGCCGGACGACACGAGCACCACTTCCTGGCCGCGCCCGCGCAGCATCGCGACGTCGGCCGCGAGCGTCTCGAGCCACGCACGACTCAGTTGACCCGTCGCTCGCTCGACGAGCAGCGCAGAGCCGACCTTGACGACGACCCTCCGCGCCCGGGCTAGGCGTGAACCGGCCCGGGACGGGGAGGAACCACTCATGCAATCGCGAAATGGTCGGCCGCGAGCGCCATCAGCCCCGAGGCGCCCGCGCGCGCGGCCGCCATGTGCGAGTCGACGCGCGGCAGCAGGCGCGTGAAGAAGTGCCGGGCCGTGACGAGCTTCGCCTTGTAGAAATCGTCGTCCGGGTTGTCCGCCAGCTTCTTCGTCGCCACGCCGGCGGCGACCAGCCAGCACCAGCCGAGACACATGTAGCCCGCGATGTGCAGGTAGTCGGTCGCCGCGGCGCCGACTTCCTCGGGATTCTTCATCGCAGCGGCGCCGAGCTCCGCCGTGAGCTTGTTCCACTGCTCGAGACGCTTGCCGAGTTCCGCCGCGAACGGCGCCACTTCCGGCAGCGTGCCGAATTTCTGGATCGACTCCACCATGCGCGCGGCGATCATCTGCTGGCTCTTGCCGCCCGTGCCGAACACCTTGCGGCCGAGCAGGTCGAGCGCCTGCACGCCGTTCGTGCCCTCGTAGATCGGCGTGATGCGTGCGTCGCGCATGAGCTGCTCGACCCCCGTCTGGCGGATGAAGCCGTGACCGCCGTGGATCTGCACGGCGAGACTCGTGACTTCCATCGCCGCCTCGGTCAGGAAGCCCTTCACGATCGGCGTGAGGAACGCGATCAGGTCGTTCGAGCGCCGGCGCGCGGTCTCGTCCGGGTTCAGGTGCGCGGCGTCGATCTCGCGCCCGGTCAGGAAGCAGAGAATGCGTCCGCCTTCGACGAACGCCTTCTGCGTGAGCAGCATCCGCCGCACGTCCGGGTGAACGATGATCGGGTCCGCGGGCTTGCCCGGCTCCTTCGCGCCGGTCATCGCACGGCCCTGCAGGCGGTCGTTGGCATACGCGATCGACGCCTGCCAGGCCAGCTCCGAGAGACCGTGGCCCTGCAGGCCGACCCCGAGGCGCGCGTGGTTCATCATCGTGAACATGCACGCGAGGCCTTCGTTCGGCTTGCCGACCAGCCAGCCGATCGAGTCGTTGAAATGCATGACGCACGTGGGCGATGCGTGGATGCCCATCTTGTGCTCGATCGAGCCGCAACTCACGCCGTTGGCCTTGCCGGCGTTGCCGTCCGCGTCCGGCAGGAATTTCGGCACGAGGAACAGGCTGATGCCGCGTGTGCCCGGAGGCGCGTCGGGCAGTCGTGCCAGCACCAGGTGCACGATGTTCGAGGTCAGGTCGTGGTCGCCCGCGCTGATGAAGATCTTCGTGCCGGTGACGCGGAAGCTGCCGTCGGCCTGCGGTTCGGCCCTGCTCTTGAGGATGCCGAGGTCGGTGCCGGAGTGGGACTCCGTCAGGCACATCGTGCCAGACCACTCGCCCTTGACCATCTTCGGCAGGTAGCGCTGCTTGAGTTCCTCGCTCGCGTGCGCGCGGAGCGTGAGCGCTGCGCTCTCGGTCAGCCCCGAATACATGCGCCAGGCCATGTTGCCCGAGACCAGCATCTCGCCGAACGAGAGTGCGAACCCGGCCGGCAACCCCTGCCCGCCCCACTCGGGGTCGAAGACCATCGTGCTCCAGCCGTCCTGGCAGTAGCGATCGTATGCATCCTTGAAGCCCGGCGGGGTCCGCACCTGGCCGTTCTCGAACACCAGGCCGTGCTCGTCGCCCACGCGGTTCGTCGGCGCCAGCACGTCCTCGGCGAAGCGTGCGCCTTCCTCGAGGATGCCTTCGAGGAGGTCCCTCGTGAGTTCCTCGCGGCCGTAGGCGCGATAGTTCTCTTCGAAGTCGAGGACTTCGTGAACGACGAAACGAATGTCACGAAGCGGTGCGCGGTAGGAGTACACGTGGGCATCCTCTTGGGACGCGTGGGAACGCGGTTCTCACCCGAGTGTACTTGAATTGCGGCAGTGCAGCATAGAGTGTGTTCCGGTTGCCCGCCGATTCCGGAGGCCCGTATAGTTATTCGCTCTGCAGGCCGTTCGCGCGGCTTTTTTTCGCCGAGGACCCCGACCGTGAGCCGTGATTACGAACCGCAGGCCGGACAGTGGTACGAAGACCTCGACACCGAGGAGACGTTCCAGGTCCTCTCGGTCGATCCCGACGAGGAAATCATTCGCATTCAGTGGCCGGACCGCGAGGTCCAGGCACTCGAGCTCGACCAGTGGAACGAGATGGACCTCGAACTCGCGGTGCCGCCCGAAGGCTGGGTCGATGACGTCGAAGAGGCTGACGACGAGGACGATGAGGACGACATCGAGCTCGAAGAAGAGGATGACGACGACGACTGGGACGATGATGACGACGATCTCGACGACGACGACGACGACGACTTCGACGAAGACGACGATTACCGCGACCGCGAGTGAACTCGTCGACCACCGGCCCGACCGCCATTGCCCGGCCTGCAGTCCCGGGACGCTACCCCGCTGAGCTCGAACGCACCTGGATCCCTGCGGGGCGTCCGCCGGTCTGCATCCGCGCGCTGCGACCGACCGACATCGAGCTCGAACTGCAGCTGGTCGACGACCTGTCGCCCGAGACACTGCACCTGCGACTGCAGTATTCCGCGACCGAGGTCACGCGGCGTGACCTCGAGCGCCTGCTCGACACGGACTACGTGGAACGACTCGGGCTCGGCGGCATCGTGCGCGAGCCATCCGGCGAACGCCTCGTCGGCGTGAGCCGCTACGCGCGGATCGAAGGCACGACCCGCGCGGAATGCGCGATCGTCGTCGCGGACGCCTGGCAGGGCTGCGGCCTCGGCACCGAATTGATGCGCACGCTCGCGCTGGCAGCACGCGAGCGCGGCTACACCCGCCTCGAGGGCGAGACACTCGCGGAGAACGCGCGACTGGTCGAGTGGGCCCGACGCTTCGGCTTCGACGTCGGGACCCAGCCCCACTCCGGCGGACTGATGCGGGTCATCATCGATCTCGAGCATCTGCCGGACGAGCCCTAGGCACAATCAACAACTTAGGCGCGAGACCTCGCGTCGTTCACTCAGTGGGTCGGTCGAGTGCGCCTGGACGCGTTCCGGTCGACGATCAACGACAACAGCGTGCCGACCGTGCGATGCGCCTCGAGCGGATGTCGCAGCGGCACGGCCGCGTTGAGGCGGTACGAGTTGCGTCGGCCCAGGCGCTCGCGAACCAGGACTCCCGCCGCCTCGAGGTCGCTCACGATCTTCTGGACCGCCCGCTCGGTGATGCCGACGCTCGCAGCGACGTCGCGCAGTCGCGCGTTGCGATCGAGCGCCAGGCAGACCAGCACGTGCGCGTGGTTGCTCAGGAACGTCCAGTGCCGGGTCGAAGGGGCGGGCGGCGGTGGCTTCACGGATGACCTCGAGCGGACAGGGAACCGGAACGAGCCACGATTGTCTGAAGTGTGGTTCAGGTTTTTTCGTTCGGTGTTAGTATGCGCCCGGAAGCTGCAGCCGGTCACCTCCGCGCGCCACGGCAGCTTGAAACCGGTAGCCTCGTCCCCACCGAAGGATCCGAAGCGTGCCCTGCGCGGCATGCATGGAGTTCTGACCCGTCATGAAACGCATCCTGCTGTTCATTGCCACCAACCTCGCCATCATGCTGCTGCTCGGCATCGTGCTGAGCCTGCTCGGCATCGACACCATCCTCGATGCGCAGGGCTCCGACCTCGACCTCGGCAAGCTGCTGATCCTGTCGGCCGTGGTCGGCTTCACCGGTTCGCTGTTCTCGCTTGCGATCTCCAAGTGGTCCGCCAAGCGGATGATGGGCGTGCGCGTGATCACCCAGCCGGCCAATGCCGCGGAAAGCTGGCTGGTCGGCACCGTGCAGCGCCAGGCCCAGCAGGCCGGCATCGGCATGCCCGAAGTCGGCATCTTCGACTCGCCCGAGCCCAACGCGTTTGCGACGGGCGCACGTCGCGACGCGGCGCTGGTCGCCGTGAGCACGGGCCTGCTGCAGGGCATGTCGCAGCGTGAAGTCGAGGCGGTCGTCGGCCACGAAGTGAGCCACGTCGCCAATGGCGACATGGTGACGTTGACGCTGATCCAGGGCGTGGTGAACACGTTCGTGTTCTTCCTCTCGCGCGTGATCGGTCATTTCGTCGACCGCGTGATCTTCAAGACCGAGGAAGGCCACGGGCCCGCGTTCCTGATCACGTCGATCGTCGCGCAGCTGGTCCTCGGGCTGTTCGCCATGATGATCGTCATGTGGTTCTCGCGGCAGCGCGAGTTCCGCGCGGACACGGGCGGCGCGCGGCTCGCCGGGCGCGAGTCGATGATCGGCGCACTCGAGCGGCTGCAGCAGCGTCACGCCGGGCCGCTTCCGGAGAAGATGGCGGCCTTCGGCATCAGCGGCGGCGTCGCGTCCGGCCTCAAGCGCCTGTTCATGACGCACCCGCCCATCGAGGAGCGCATCGCCGCGCTGCGCGCCTCGGTCGGCTGACGTCCGCGCCGCGGCCACAGCGGCCGCCGCGTCCGAGACGGTGAAGCCGCGCCTTGCCTCGAGGCGCGGCTTTTTCTTTGACCCACGCTCATCCGCCGGTGTCTTCGATGTCCACCGCGCTCGTCTGGTTCCGCCGCGACTTGCGGCTCGCCGACAATCCGGCGCTGGCCGCCGCGGTCCGGCATGCGGAGCGGATCGTGGCGGTATACGTGCATGCGCCGGAGGAAGAAGGCGCCTGGCGCGCCGGCGCGGCAACCCGCTGGTGGCTGCATCACAGCTTGGCGCGCCTCGACGAGGCCTTGCAACGTCGTGGCATCCCGCTGACCCTGCGCCGGGGTCCGGCCGCGCGGGAGCTCGCCTCGCTCGCGCGCGAGG
>DASUMQ010000158.1:0-4716 GCA_036277615.1 Steroidobacteraceae bacterium | reverse complement strand
CACAGATCAGACGGCAACAGTGCCCCCGGTGCCGGCAGCAGACGCACTGGAGGTCATGCTGCCGTTGTTGCGGGCAGAGCGCGGGTAGCGTCCACTGGAGTCAGGCGGCTCCCAGCGCCGTCCCCATCCTCTCCAGCGCCTTCTCCAGTGTCGCCATGCTGACCGCGAAAGAGAAGCGGATGTGTCCCGGCGCGCCGAAGCCCGAGCCGGGCACTCCGGCGACACCGGCTTTTTCGAGCAGGAACTCGGCGAACACGTGATCGTCGACGTGGCCGAGCGCGTGCATGGCCTCGGAAATGTCGCACCACGCGTAGAACGTCCCCGCCGCCGGCAGCACGCGGAAGCCGGGCAGCGCGTTCAAGCCGGCGTTGAAGAAGTCGTGCCGCGCCTTGAAATGCCTGTTCATCTCCGCGACGCACGACTGGTCGCCCGCGATGGCGGCCGTCGCCGCCCGCTGCGAAATCGACACCGGGTTCGACGTGCTCTGACTCTGGATGGTCGACATTGCGGTGACGATCTCGACCGGGCCGCCGCAGTATCCGATGCGCCAGCCGGTCATCGCGTAACTCTTCGACACCCCGTTGATGGTCACGGTGCGTTCGTACAGGTGCGGGTTGGCCGTCAGGAAGCTGCAGAACGGCTCGGTGGCCCAATAGATGTGCTCGTACATGTCGTCGGTGGCGACGATCACGCGCGGATGTTTCGCGAGCACGGCGCCGAGCGCCTCGAGCTCGGCGCGATTATAAGCCGCGCCTGTGGGATTGCTCGGGCTGTTCAGCATGAACACCCGCGTGCGCGGCGTAATGGCGCGGTCGAGCTGTTCGGGCGTGATTTTGTAGCCCTGTTCCGGGCCGGCGTACGGCATGACCGGCACGCCCTCGGCGAGCAGCGCCATGTCCGGGTACGACACCCAGTAGGGCGCTGGGATCACGACCTCGTCGCCGGGATCGATCAGCGCCATGAACAGGTTGTAGATCGTCTGCTTGGCGCCCGTGGAAACCAGGATCTGCGGGCGCGTGTAGACGATGTCGTTGTCGCGCTTGAACTTCGCGATGATCGCGTCCTTGAGTTCCGGCACGCCCTCGACCGCCGTGTAGCGCGTGAAGCCGGTGCGGACGGCGTCGATGCCGGCCTCGGCGATGTGCGCCGGAGTGTCGAAATCGGGTTCGCCGACCCCGAGGCCGACGATGTCGCGGCCTTCGGCTTTGAGCCGCGCGACTCGACCGGTAAGGGCGACGGTGGGAGAGGGCTTGACGCGGCTGACGCGTGCGGCGATTTCGACGGGCACTGTAGGGGTTCCAGGGACGCAAACGACGTCGCATTTTAGGCTAACCTGCCGGGTCTCCCAAGAACGATTGCAGCACTGCTGATGACCGACGGACCGCGCGCGTTCCAGCTCCAGGCAAGTTACGGCCCGGCCGGCGATCAACCGGAGGCGATCGCACGCCTGATCGACGGGCTCGAAAGCGGTCTCGCGCACCAGACGCTGCTCGGAGTCACGGGCAGCGGAAAGACTTTCACGATCGCAAACGTGATCCAGCACGTGCAGCGCCCGACGCTCGTGATGGCGCACAACAAGACGCTTGCGGCGCAGCTCTACGGCGAGTTCAAGGAGTTCTTCCCGCAGAGCGCGGTGGAGTACTTCGTCAGCTACTACGACTACTACCAGCCCGAGGCGTACGTGCCGTCCTCCGACACGTACATCGAGAAGGACGCCTCGGTGAACGAGCACATCGAGCAGATGCGCCTCTCGGCCACCAAGGCGCTGCTCGAGCGCCCGGACGCGATCATCGTCGCGACGGTCTCGGCGATCTACGGCCTCGGCGATCCGAAGGCGTACCTGAGCATGGTGCTGCACCTCGTGCGGGGCGATCGCATCGACCAGCGCAAGCTGCTGCGACGCCTGGCCGACATGCAGTACACGCGCAACGAGCTCGACCTGACGCAAGGCACGTACCGCGTGCGGGGCGACGTGATCGACATCTTCCCGGCTGAATCCGAGCGGGAAGCGGTGCGCGTCGAGTTGTTCGACGACGAAATCGAGGCGCTCAGCTACTTCGACCCGCTCACGGGCGAGGTGCTGCGCAAAGTGCCTCGGCTCACCGTGTACCCGTCGTCGCATTACGTGACGCCGCGCGAGCGCATCGACAGTGCGATCGAGAGCATCCGCGAGGAACTGCGCGAGCGCCTCAAGGAACTGCGATCGCTCGACAAGCTGCTCGAGGCCCAGCGCCTCGAACAACGCACGACGTTCGACCTCGAGATGATGATGGAGGTCGGCTACTGCGCGGGCATCGAGAATTACTCGCGTTATCTCTCGGGCCGCCAGGCCGGCGAGCCACCACCGTGCCTGTTCGACTACCTGCCGGACAACGCGTTGCTCGTGATCGACGAAAGCCACGTGACCGTCCCGCAGATCGGCGGCATGTACCGCGGCGATCGCTCGCGCAAGGAGACGCTCGTGCAGTACGGCTTCCGGCTGCCGTCGGCGCTCGACAACCGGCCCCTGCGCTTCGACGAGTGGGAGGCACTCGCGCCGCAGATGATCTTCGTGTCGGCCACGCCGGGACCGTACGAGCACAGCCACTCGGGCGAGATCGTCGAGCAGGTCGTGCGTCCCACCGGGCTCGTCGACCCGCAGGTCGAGATCCGTCCCGTGCGGACGCAGGTCGACGACGCACTGTCGGAGATCCGCCACTGCGTCGAGCGGCACCAGCGCGTGCTGATCACGACGCTCACGAAGCGCATGGCCGAGGACCTGACGGAGTACCTGCACGAACACGGCGTGAAGGTGCGCTACCTGCACTCCGACATCGAAACCGTCGAGCGGGTCGAGATCATCCGCGACCTGCGTCTCGGCAAGTTCGACGTGCTCGTGGGCATCAACCTGCTGCGCGAGGGCCTGGACATGCCCGAGGTCGCGCTCGTCGCGATCCTCGACGCGGACAAGGAAGGTTTCCTGCGGTCGGCCGGCTCGCTGATCCAGACCATCGGTCGTGCCGCGCGCAACGTCCACGGCCGCGCGATCCTCTACGCGGACACGGTCACCGGCTCGATGCGGCGCGCGCTGGACGAAACCGATCGCCGCCGCCGCAAGCAGATCGAGTACAACGAGCGGCACGGCATCACGCCGCAATCGATCGTCAAGGCGGTACAGGACGTCATGGAGGGTGCGCGCGGCGACGTGGAGCAGGGCATCCGTCGCGGCGGGCTGGTGGAGGACGCCGGCCTGCTGATGGGCCCCGAGCAGGCCATGAAGCGGATCAAGAAGCTCGAGGCCGAGATGTACAAGCGGGCACGCAACCTCGAATTCGAGGAGGCCGCGCGCATCCGCGACCAGATCGAGAAACTGCGCCACCAGGCATTCGGCGTGCCCGGGGCAATGGTGGGCTGACGCGCCGGTATTTTCACGACTTATGCGGCGGGTGACACAGGACTAGCGTTGAGGCATCCCTTCAACTGGGAGTTGATGCCATGCATGGAATCCTGATGCGGGCCTGGGTCCTGTCCGCGACGGTGCTCGTCGGAACTGCGGTTGCAGGGACCTGGCAGGCGTTGCCAGACACTGCGCCCGCGCCGGCGGACAACCCCACCACGGCCGACAAGGTCGAACTTGGCAAGATGCTCTATTTCGACACGCGCCTGTCCTCGAGCGGCAACGTGTCGTGCTTCTCGTGTCACAACGTCATGGAGGGCGGCGACGATCACCGGCCGACGTCCATCGGCGTGCACGGGCATTTCGGCGGGCGTAACGCACCCACGGTTTGGAATGCGGCGTTTCTGTCCACCCAGTTCTGGGACGGTCGTGCGACGACGCTGGAGGAACAGGCCAAGGGACCGCCGGCCAACCCGATCGAGATGGGCATGCCCAACCTCGACGCGGTCATCGGTCGCGTGCGCAACATCCCCGGGTACAAGCCGTACTTCGAGAAGGCGTTCGGCACTGGCGACGTCGTCACCATGGACAATGCGGCCAAGGCCATTGCTGCTTACGAACGCACGCTGATCACGCCGAACAGTGCCTACGACAGATTCGCCAAGGGCGATGCCAGGGCGCTCACGGCCCAGCAGGCTCGCGGCCTGCAGACGTTCGCCGACGTGGGCTGCGCCGGCTGCCACCAGGGACCGGCATTCGGCGGCCCCGCGCTGGCGGCAGGCACGGGCTTCTTCATGAAGTTTCCGGCCTTCCCCGACAGCCCTTACGTCGCAAAATACGATTTCGTGAGCGACACCGGCCGGGCCAGCGTGACGAAGGACGACGCGGACAGGAACATGTGGCGGGTGCCGGGGCTGCGCAACCTGGTCTACACGGCCCCGTATTTCCACAATGGACTGGTTCATACGATCGGCGAAGCGGTGAGCATCATGGCGAGCACGCAATTGAATCAAACGCTGAGCGACGCGCAGGTCGCCGACGTCACCGCATTCCTCGAGGCGCTGACCGGGCCGTTCCCGGCCCAGCAGATGCCACGCCTCCCGCCGACTCCGGGCGAACTCATCGACTAGGGAGGGCCGCACCGGCTGAGGGATTCGGCTTGGGCGGGTCACTACCATCCGCCCCGGCCGTCCTGTATCCTCCGCGGCTCGTTTGAGGGCGCATAGCTCAGCGGTAGAGCACTACCTTGACATGGTAGGGGTCCGTGGTTCGATCCCACGTGCGCCCACCACGATCCCGGCACTGGGTCATCGTGACTGACTAACGGGACCTACGACGAT
>DASUMQ010000157.1:0-10115 GCA_036277615.1 Steroidobacteraceae bacterium | reverse complement strand
AGCGACATCGCCGACGGCAGGTACTTCTGCAGCCCCGCGATAAAAGCCTCGAACAGCGCCGACGGCTTGCCGTCCGGCTCGCTGAAGATGTTGTCGCCGGTCTTCGCGTCGACGATGCTCTGGTGGATGTGCATCGCGCTGCCGGGCTCGCGCGCCATCGGCTTCGACATGAACGTCGCGTACATCTTGTGGCGGAACGCAGCCTCGCGCGCCGTCCGCTTGAACATGAACACCTGGTCGGCGAGCGACATCGCGTCGCCGTGGATCAGGTTGATCTCCATCTGCGCCGCACCGTCCTCGTGGATCAGCGTGTCGATCTCGATCTCCTGCGCCTCGCAGAACGCGTAGATGTCGTCGAACAGCGGGTCGAACTCGTTCACCGCGGCGATGCTGTACGACTGGCGCCCGATTTCGGGGCGGCCCGAGCGGCCCACCGGGGGCTTGAGCGGGTAATCGGAGTCGATGTTCGGCTCGACGAGGTAGAACTCGAGTTCGGGCGCGACGATCGGTCGCCAGCCCTTCTGCGCGTAGAGGTCGAGGATGTGCCGCAGCACGTAGCGCGGTGCCATCGTCACCGGCCGACCGTCGGAGTAGAAGGCGTCGTGAATGACCTGCGCCGTCGGCTCGGCCGCCCACGGCACCACGCGCGTCGTGGCCGGGTCGGCCTTGAGCACGATGTCGATCTCGGCGGGACTGATCGCGCGGTCGTCGTCGGGGTACTCACCGGTGACGGTCTGCAGGAAGATGCTCTCGGGCATGCGCATGCCCTCGTCCTCCGCGAACTTCATCGCCGGCATGACCTTGCCGCGCGCGATACCGGCCATGTCCGGGACCACGGCCTCGACTTCGGAGATGCCGTGTTCCTTGAAGAATTGCTGGATCGGGGTACTCATGCGTGATTACCGTGCTGTGCTTCGTGCACGCGCCGCAGCGCCGAACGCGGCGAACAGGGTGCGCGAAAAAGGGTTCTTCATGACCTGCCACTCGGGGTGCCACTGCACCGCAAGCGCGAATCCGGGCGCCGAGCGGACGCGGAACGCCTCGACCAGGCCGTCGGGCGCTCGCGCCTCGATCTCGAGGCCGGTGCCGAGGGTCTGCACGCCCTGCGAGTGCAGCGAGTTGACGAGGACGCGGTCCGTGCCGGCCCATTCGTGCAACATCCCGCCGCGGACGAGTTCGATCTCGTGCACCGGCGCGTACTGCACGTCGAGCGGCTGCTCCTTGTCCTCGCGGTGGTCCCGCATGCCCGGCACCTCCTGGACCTTCTGCCAGAGCGTGCCGCCGAAGGCCACGTTCATTTCCTGGAAGCCGCGACACACCGCGAACAGCGGCACGCCGCGCTCGATGGCGTGCGGGATCAGCGGCAACGTCGTCGCATCGCGGTGCGGGTCGTGCAGCGTGTCCGGGTCGCTCGTGGGGCCTGCATAGCGATGCGGCTCGACGTTGGACGGGCTGCCGGTCAGCAGGATTCCGTCGAGCGTCTCGAGCAGCTGGTCGAAGTCGCGTGCCCCAAGCGAAGGAATCAGCAGCGGGATCGCCTCCGCCGCGTCCGCGACGGCGGCGATGTACTTTTCCCCAACGCAATGAAACGGATGAGGACCGAGTGTCCGGCGATCCGCGGGGATGCCGATCAGGGGTTTGCGACCAGCCACGTTTAAAATCCTAGACAGCTTCTGCCCGGCTGTCGTCAGCGTGTGACGTGGATTAAACCACAGCCGCCCCCGGGGCGTCGCCGAGCACCGCAAAAAATAAGCCAAAATATAGGCTAAACAGGGGCTTGACACCGCCGTCAGGCCTGCGGCCCCGGCTTGCCGCGCGCCTCGGCGAGCGGCTATCCTGCGGCCTCCCCGGCGGCCCGGCCGTCGCTAAATCCTAAACAACGGGGTCACCATGCCGCAGTTCGCGGAGTTCGAGCAGACGCGCGCCTGGCTCGATCGCCATCCGCAGGTCCGCTTCGTCGACCTGCTGCTCGCCGACCAGATGGGAATTCCCCGCGGCAAGCGCGTTACGGTCGAGGAGATCGAGGGAATCCACCGCGACGGGCTGCTGCTGCCGGCATCGATGTTCGCGCTCGACGTGCTCGGCGCCACGGTCCAGTCCACGGGCCTCGGCTTCGATGAAGGCGACGCTGACCGGGTGTGCCTGCCGATTCCGGCGACCTTGGTACCGGTGCCCTGGCTCGGAGAGCAGGTGGCACAGATGCAGGTCACGATGTTCGACCACGACCGATCGCCGTTCTTCGGCGATCCGCGGCACGTGCTCGAAGCCGTCGTCGCCCGCGTTGCCGCGCTCGGGCTCAAACCGGTGATGGCGGTCGAGCTCGAGTTCTATCTGGTCGACCGAGAGCGCACCGCGGGAGGACATGCGCAGCCACCGCGCCAGCCGCTGACGGGGCGGCGCGAGTACAAGACTCAGATCAACTCGATGCAGGACATGAACGAGTACTCGTCCGTGCTCGCTGCGATCGACGCCGCGGCGAGCGCGCAGGAGTTGCCGACCGGCACCGTGCTCGCGGAGTACGGACCCGGCCAGTTCGAGGTGAACCTGCACCACGTCGCCGATCCGCTGCTAGCGTGCGATCACGCGATCCGGCTAAAGCGCCTGGTCAAGGGCGTCGCGCTGCAGTTCGGCATGGAGGCGACCTTCATGCCGAAGCCGTACCGCGACCAGGCCGGCAGCGGTGCACACCTGCACGTGAGCCTCGTCGACGCCCAGGGACGCAACGTGTTCGCGTCCGAGGATCCCGCCGGCAGCGAACGCCTGCGCCACGCGATCGGCGGCCTCGCGGCGACGATGAACGACGCGATGGCGATCTGCGCACCCACCGCCAACTCCTATCGACGGTTCCGCACGGAGGCCTACGTGCCGCTCAACCCGAGCTGGTCGGTCAACAACCGTGGCGTTGCGTTTCGCGTGCCGCACGGCCCACCCGACAGCCGTCGCGTCGAGCACCGCGTCGCGGGTGCGGACGCGAATCCGTACCTGCTCGCCGCGATCGTGCTCGGCGGCATGCACCTCGGCCTGGCGCAGCAGCTCGACCCGGGCCCGGTGCTCGCGGGCAACGCCTACCGCGACAACACCCCGAGCATCCCGCTGTCGTGGCCCGAGGCGCTCGCGATGTTCGAGCGCAGCCAGTTCGCCAGGGACTGCCTCGGCGAGCGCTTCGCGCGGCTGTATGCGCAGACGCGTCGCGGCGAGATGATGGATTTCTGCTCTTACGTGCCAGCGCTCGATTACGACTGGTACCTGACGACGAGCTGAGGGCAGGGGTTCGTTCATGCCGGTCCCGCACATCGAGTCGTACTACGCGGCCACGGCCAACCCCGCACCGGACCGGTCCGCGCTCGACGCTGACGTCGAAGCCGACGTCTGTGTCGTGGGAGGCGGCATCGCGGGGTGTTCGACGGCCCTGCACCTCGCCGAGCGCGGGTACCGGGTCGTGCTGCTCGAGGGTCGTCGCGTGGGCTGGGGCGCGTCGGGTCGCAGCGGCGGCCAGGCGATCGTCGGCTTCTCCTGCCCGCAGTCCACGCTCGTGGCGGCCGTCGGGCTCGACGACGCACGCAGGATGTTCGACATCTCGGTCGAGGCCCAGGAACTCCTCCGCTCGCTCGTCGCCCGGCACCGGATCGGATGCGACCTGCACTGGGGCCACGTGCACACGGCCATCAAGCCACGACAGGTCGAGGAACTGCTCGCGCATCGACGCGAGCTCGAAGAAGACTACGGCTATGCGGGCACGCGCTGGCTCGACCGGCACGAGGTGCAGCAACTGCTGCAGACCGAGCGCTACGTCGGCGGGTTGCGCGACGACCGCAGCGGCCACTTGCATCCGCTCAATTACACGCTCGGGGTCGCCGCTGCCGCGGAGGCGGCGGGCGCGCGAATCTTCGAGGGCACGGAGGTCGTCGGGTTGGACCATGGCGCGACGGTCCGCATCCGCACGCAGGCGGGCCCGAGCGTGCGGGCCCGGCACGTCGCGCTTTGTTGCAACGCCTACATCGACGCGCGGATCTCGAAAAAGCTCCGTGACAGGATCATGCCCGTGGGCACCTACATCGTCGCCACGGAGCGGCTCGGGCAGGCGCGGATCGAGGCGCTGGTCCGCGAGAACGTCGCCGTGTCGGACGTCAACTTCGTGCTCGATTATTTCCGCCGCTCGGGCGACCACCGGCTGCTGTTCGGTGGACGCGTGAGTTACTCGGGACGCGATGCGCTGAACACGGCCACGGCCACCCGCATGCGCATGGTCAAGGTGTTTCCGCAGCTCGCCGACGCAAGGATCGAGTACGCCTGGGGCGGTTACGTCGACATCTCGATGAGCCGCGCGCCGGACTTCGGGCGGCTCGCGCCGAACGTGTACTACTTGCAGGGCTTCTCCGGACACGGCATCGCACTCACCGGGATCGCGGGCAAGCTCGTGGCCGAGACCATCGCCGGGCAGTCGGAACGCTTCGACCTGTTCGCGAAGCTCCAGCACCGCAACTTCCCGGGCGGCACTGCGCTGCGCACGCCTGCGCTGGTGCTTGCGATGCTCTGGTTCAGGCTCAAGGACCTGCTCTGACCGCGGCTTTCCGTCGCCGATTTGCGACAGTTTTCGTTCGCAGCAAACAACCGATCTGGAGCGAATTTTTTCACTGCCCGCTTGTCGTTCTACAGACTCACCCCGTCACGAAACTACTTGCCGGTTCGCTGCCTGAACTGACGACTTGATGATGGGAGTGAAATGATGCTGAAAGGACTGAAACTGGCCACCCTGGCCGTCGTCGCCTCGACCCTCTTCCCGCTTTCCTCCAACGCTTACTCGACCACACGTAAATTCCACCCGGGTCACTACTCCGTGATCCTCCCGGCACACAACCATTCGCAGAAGTACATGGACGACGCGCTGCGTCCCGGCATGCGCGGCATCATGAAGAAATATTCGTGGCGCGAGCTCGAGCCCACGCAGGGCAACTACAACTTCTCGATGATCCAGTCGGACCTGTACTGGGCGCAGGCCTACGGCATGCAGCTCATCATCATGATCGAGGACAAGTCCTTCACGCTGGAGCGTCCCAACCCGGGTTACCTCGACTCGTTGACGCCGCGCAATCGCGCGGGCGGCTACACGATCGCACGCTGGCACCCCACCATCGTGACGCGTTACAAGGCGCTGGTCGGCGCGATGGGCAAGCGCTTCGACAGCCACCCGAACTTCGAGGGCATCGCCCAGCAGGAGTCCGCGCTCGGCCTGGCGTCGACCACGTTGAAGCAGTACGGCTACACGGCCGAGAAGTATCGCGACGCGCTGATCGCGAGCTTCGGTCATGCGCTCACGGTGATGCCGCGGTCCCGCGTCTTCTGGTACCAGAACTACATCGTCGGCAACCAGAACTACATCGGGTCGGTTGCCGCGGCGCTCGGGCCCAAGGGCCTCGTGATGGCCGGCCCGGACGTGTTGCCGGACCGCAAGCAGCTGGTGGAGAAGTCGTATCCGTTCTTTACGCAGTTCAAGGACAAGATGCACCTCGGGATCCAGGTCGAGGGCATCTGCTATCGCGCGCTGCACGAAACCTCCGGGTACTCGACCAAGTACTGGACGATGCCGGAGCTGTTCCGCTTCGCGCGTGACAAGCTGCACGTCAACTACATGTTCTGGGTCCGCATCCCGAAGTCGACGCCGTCGGATTCCTACAACTGGAATCACGCGTTGCCGGTGGCCGAAGCCAACCCGAGGTTCTGAGTCCTCCCACGAACGCGCGCGGACGGACGGGCACCTTCGCGCCCGTCCCTTCGTCGCCGCAGTCTCGAGGCCCGCACGCCCACGCGTGCGGGCCTTTTTCCTGCGTGCCTCAGGTCCCCCGGCCGCTCAGCGTGGCCAGGTGCACGAACTGGTCGCCAGCGACGACCATCAGTTTCGCCGTACTGCTGCCGGTCCGCGTCGGCCTGAACGTGACGTTGACGAGACAGGACGCGCCCACCTGGAGCGACGCGCCGCACGCGTGTGCGACGGCAAACTGGCCAGCCTGGGAACCCACCGACCGTATCTTCACGACCGGCAGCGCCACCGTTCCGGGGTTGGTCAACGTGAAGCTCCGCGTGACGCTCGACGACACCGGAACGTCGCCGAAGGACTGCGCTGACGGCTTGACCGTGAACGGCTGCGCCCAAGGCCGGCCCTCGACGATCCGCACGACCTGGTCGATCGGCAATCCGTATTCGACCTGGCGCGTGCCGCTCGGCCAGATCACTTCCAGTGACTGCACCGTGGTGGCGCTGCCGAGCCCGAAGTGGATGCGCTGGTGATCCTGGCCGCCGCTGTGTACGCCGTTGCGCTGCATGCGCCGCTGCGTTCTACCGCCCGCGTTCAGGACGAGCCGCGTCCCGACGCCGTCGCGGTTCGAACTCACGCCCCGCAGGTCGACCTGCAGCCAGTGATTCCGGTTGCCGGCCTGCCGGCTCGCATTGCGGAAGACCTGGGTCCGACCGACGTTGAACGGCGGAATCCCTTGCCCGTTCGTGAGCGTGAGGTCGAGGAATCCATCGAGGTCGAAATCGGCCGCGGCGATGCCGTCGGCAACGCCCGTCTCGGCACGCCGCACCCCACCCGCCTGCGCAACCAGTGTGAAACGTCCGCTGCCATCATTGCGCAGGAGCTGGTTGGTCACACCCGGGAGACCGAGGGGTCCCGAGCACGCCGCCACCGCGTCGACGTCCATGTCATTGTCGAAATCCGCCGCCACCATGGAGAAGCAGTTAGAAGTCATCGCCGGATCGCTTAACCCCGCAGCGCCGCTCGCGTCGTAGAACCCTTCGCCGGTGCTCAGGAACAGCACGGGCTTGCTCCTCGGCACGAACCGTTCGAACCCCACCGTCTTGAGATTGGCAAGCGACGTGGCAGTGATCCGGAAATTGGCTTCCTGATAGCTCGTCCCGACCAGGCGCAGTCGCCACGTGCCCGTGGCGCGGTCGTACCCGACGTACACGCCACGCTCCCCCTGCGGAGTGCTGAGGCCGTACACGCTGGGATCGCTCAGCGACAGCTTGAACGGGATGCCGCGCGGGTGGACGCCGCTGCTCCCGATGTACACGACACCGGGGTGCCACCAGATGTCTGCGCGGGGAGCGATCAGGACCTCCACCGTGCCCGTGGCCGTGAAATCGAAGCCTCGAGTTCCGCCGAGGTCATCGAGCTTCAGGCGTGACAGGATCTTGCCACCGTTGATGACCGCATCGCTCGCCAGGTCACCGGTCGTCTCGAGCAAGTCGTCGATGCCATCGCCGTTGAAGTCGGCCAGCGCCGTATCCGTCACGCTGGCCGCCTGCGGCACGCCGAGTGCGTCCCGCAGATCCGGCAGCGGCAGCGGACTCAGCTGGTTTGCGTCATGGATGCGGTCGGGAAACCACCAGCCACTGATCAGCACGTGCGTCCTGTTGCGGGCGAACGAGCCCAGCAGCGGGAACCGCGTGTGCCCCACCGGCGCGAGCGCGTCGGTCTTGTCGAAGTATCCCCCGCGATTGCGGTAAAGCGCTGAAGGCCCGTCGGCTCGCACCTCGTTCAGCAACAGCACGTCCAGCCGCCCGTCCAGGTCCCAGTCGAACCAGATCGGTCGTCGTCCACGTCCATAGCGATCATTGATGCCTCGTTCGGTCGCGCGATCGCGGAACACCCCGTCCTCGTTTACGAAGAGGTGGTTGGCCTTCGTCGCGGTGCCGCGTTGGGCGCCGACCAGCTCGAGCAGGTCCTGGTCACCGTCGTTGTCGAAGTCTGCCCAGGCGAGGCCGTGCGCATCGGAGGGCGTGCGCTCGAGCCTCCACGACTCGATCTCGGCAAATCGTCCGGTGCCGCGGTTCACGAACAGGTTGTGCAGGGCACCGTGGTTGCCGACGAACAGGTCCGGCAGCGCGTCCTTGTCGGCGTCGGCCCAGGCCACGGACCAGCTCGGGCCCGTGTAAGCAATGCCGGCCACCGACGTAACGTCCGCGAACGCGAGCGGGGCGGGGCTCGTCGCGGCCGAGGCCACACCCCAGGCGCAGGCGATGACCGCGATGCCTGTGCGGGCGGGTCCGGCGTACCCAGATCGTCGGCGCATGATGGCCCTCCACGCAGAGTGCACGCGCGGCGCGCCGTGAGAATCATTGAGCTCGGCGGCAGCGCGAATGATCGTGCGGCACTCTGGAGCCGACGCACATTGGGGTAAGTCAGTCTCCACGCCGTGATTTGATCGGCGCGAGTCCGTATCGTGTAGGCGCGCGCGGCGCCGTCGCTCACATCGTACTGAAATATAAGTTCAGCAGATGCACTGAGGACGGAGCATGCGTTGCTCACTCCCCCGCATAGACGGCGCCGCTCGTGCAGGTTTCGTGCACGACGATGCGGGCGAGTTGCGGCAACGAAGGTTTCAAATTGCGCCAGATCCAGCGCGCGAGGTTTTCGCTGGTCGGATTCTCGAGGCCCGGCACGTCGTTGAGGAAACGGTGGTCGAGCTGCTCGAAGAGCGGCTCGAACGCACCCTTGAGGTCCGCGAAATCCATGATCCACCCGAGGTGCGGATCGACCGGACCCCCGACGTGCACCTCGACGCGGAACGAATGACCGTGCACGCGCGCGCACTTGTGTCCGGCGGGGACGTTAGGCAGTCGGTGCGCGCTCTCGAGCGTGAACGTCTTGAAGATCTCCACGGCTAGCGGTTCTTCTCCAGCTTGCGCAGGCAATCCTGGATGAAGACGCGGCGGAAATCGCCGCTCATGCCCCGCTCGTCTGCGCGTCGATAGCACGAGCGATCCTGGTCATAGCGTCGATCGTCGTACTTGTAGTGCTCGCCGCGATCGGTGCACCACTCGACGTACTGCTGGCGTTCCTTGCCCTTGAGCTGTTTCTCGTTCGCTCGGTGGTTGCAGTCGGAAACGACCTGTCCGCGATTGCCGTCGTCGTCGTCGTGCCGCTCCTTGTTGCCCGACTTATCGTCGTCGTGCCGCTCGTCCTTGCCCGACTTGTCGTCGTCGTGCGCCGCAGCAGCAGGCTTGCCCTTGTCGGCCGGCGGTTCCGCGAACGCAACGGGCGACAGCAGGAAGCCCAGCGCGAGCGCGCGGATCAGGTATTTCGAACCAGGAATGATCTTCATCGTCCACCTCCGTCGGGAGTGCCAGTATCGAACCGACCTCGCGCACCCGCAAGCACGGGCTCCGTCCGCGGTCGCACGACGAAACAGGCGTGGATCCGGGGATTGCGTGCAAAATCCTCGGGAATCGTGGCTCGGGTGATGTCGTCCACGTCGAAGCCGGTCGCGAGCGACGGATCGAGCCGGAATTTCTGGAAGTTGTTGGAAAACACGATCACGCCGCCCGGGGCAAGCAATGTGGACGCAGTCTCGAGCAACCAGCGGTGATCGCGCTGGACGTCGAATTCGCGTTCCATGCGTTTCGAGCGAGAGTGCGTCGGTGGATCGATGAAGACGAGGTCGAACCGTGCAGGCCGCGACCGCTCCGACTGCGCCTCGAGCCACGTGAGGCAATCCGCCTGCACGAACTCGTGTTGCGGCGCGCGCAGCCCGTTCAGGTCCATGTTGCGCACGGCCCAGTCGAGATACGTGCGCGACATGTCGACCGTGGTCGAGGAGTCGGCGCCGCCCCCGACGGCGTGGACGGTCGCGGTGCCGGTGTACGCGAAGAGATTCAGGAAACGCTTGCCGCGCGCCATCTCGCCCACACGCGAGCGCGTCAGGCGGTGGTCGAGGAACAGGCCCGTGTCGAGATAGTCGGTGAAGTTGACGAGGAAGCGGTAAGGGCCTTCGCGCACGACGTGAAACCGCCCCTCGGCGTCGAGCTTCTCATACTGCTCGCCCTCCCTCTGGCGCCGGCGCAGGCGCAGCACCATGCGCTCGCTCGGTACACCAAGCACGCCGGGGATCGTGGCGAGCGCCTCGTCCCGGCGCGCGCGAACGGCGTCCTGGGCAATCGTGTCCGGCGCGGCGTACTCCTGCACGTACACCCAGCGCTCGTCGCTGTGGTACAGGTCGACGGCGAATGCGTATTCCGGCATGTCGGCGTCGTACACGCGGTAGCACGAGACGTCCTGGCGTCGCGCCCACTTCTCGAGGTGCGCGAGGTTCTTGCGCAACCGGTTGCCGAACATG
>DASUMQ010000156.1:0-7370 GCA_036277615.1 Steroidobacteraceae bacterium | reverse complement strand
AACAACAGGGGGGCGCCATGGCTGGCTACACCGGAACCCGCTCATCGAGGCTGCGTTTTCACGCGGTGACGGTCCTGCCCGGCGCGGATGCCTGCCCGCAGGCGCAGTCGCTGCTCGGGGTGCGCGTGCTCTCGGCCGAGGCGCCTCGATTGCCCATCGGCGGTTGCGATCGTCCGGACCGGTGCGATTGCCGCTTCAAGCATCACGACGACCGTCGCGCGGGCCAGCGCCGTCGCGTGGACCGCTCGCCCCCCCTGGCCGAACGACGGTCGGTGCAGGGACGCCGCGCGAGCGACTGGACCGAGGACTGAGCCCTGCTCAGGGCCAGCGCACGGTCACCATTACCGGGCGATGATCCGAACCTATGCTGTCGCCGATCACGGCGTCCTGCACGCAGGCGCCGTCCGGGACGAGCACGTGATCGATCGGCAGCGCGAGCGGCCAGAACCCTGCCTGCCACGTCGGTCGCCAGAGCCTGCGCGCGAATGCGTCGCGCATGCGTGAATCGCGTTCGAGCCGCTGGAACGTCGGTGCGTACGGCGTCAGGTTGAAATCGCCGGCGAGCAGCGTCGGCAGCGACGACTCGCGGGCACGCTCGGCCGCGCGCTGCAGGGCACGGTCCCGCGCGAGTTGCAGGCGCTTGAGCACGGGCCAGGGCGTGTGCAACGCGATCACCTGCACGCGGCGGCCGTCCACGTCGAGCGTCGCAACCAGCGACGGCAGCCCGTCCTGCGCGAAGTCGACGTACTCGACCCGCTCGAGCGGCCAGCGGCTCAGCACGCCGATCCCGTACGGATCCTCGCGAACGCGCAGCGCGCGATGCGGGTACAGGTGTGCGGTGGCCTCCAGCGCCCCGGCCCACGCGGACGTCACTTCCTGCAGCACGACGACGTCGGCGGGATGAGCTTCGAGCCACGCGAGCACGTAGGTCGCGTCGCGGTGCCGATACCAGAGATTGACGGTCGCGACCCGCAATTCCGGTCCGCGGCAGTCGCGCCCGACGCGTGGCTGGCCGGGCTCCGGCCACACGAACGGCGTCAACTGCAGCGCCACCGCGAGCGCCGGCAACGCGAGCATCCACGGCACTCGCAGTGCGAACGCGAGCGGTGCGACGACCAGCGTCGCGGCCGCGAGTTGCCAGCGGAAATGCGCGAACAGCTCGAACGGCCAGCCGAGCGGGGCCAACGCCACCGCGAGCGACGCAGCGCAGAGTCCCAGTACGGCGACGCCCACCGCGCGCCGCAGGACTGCCTTGGACATGCGCATGGGCCCGGACAGTAGAATCCCGCGCTGCGGTTCGCAACGGCAGGTGCAGGTCGACGATGGATGATGCCCAGAAGCGCCGCGCCTCGCGTGCGACCCGTGCGGCCACGGCCGTGTTGCTGGTCGCAGGCACCGTCGCCTGCGGCGGGCGCAGCCCCGATGCTTCACGGTCGAGTGACCGTCTCGGCGCGGTGCCGGTCGCGGCGGACTCGGTGACGGTGTCGGGCTTTTCGGCGGGCGGCTACATGGCCGTGCAGTTTCACGTCGCGAACTCGTCGTTGGTCCGCGGCGCCGGCATCTTTGCCGGCGGGCCCTATTACTGCGCCGGGAACTCGCTGGCCGACGCGCTCGGACGCTGCATGCGTGGCGACGGCGAGATTTCAGCTGACGAGCTCGCGAGCCTCACGAGCCAGCTCGCGCTCGACGAGGAGATCGACCCGATCGCGGGGCTCGCGGACGACCGCGTGTTCCTCTGGCACGGCAGCGCCGACGAAGTCGTCGCGCGCCCGGTGGTCGATGCGCTGCAGGCGTACTACGCGACGCTGGTCGCGCCCGGTGCGATCGAGCGCGTCGAATTCGACGGCGCGGCCCACACCTTTCCGGCCGACGACCCATCGCTGGCGGAGTGCGGAGCGACGGCCGAGCCGTTCGTTGGCCATTGCCGCTACGCGGGGGCGCGCCGGATGCTCGAGCACCTGTACGGACCGTTCGGTACGCAGCGTGCGCCACTCCGCGCGGGCGAACTGCGCGCCGTGAACCAGTCGCCGTACGTCGCCGCGACGGGCGCCGCCGGGCTCGCCGAGCGGGGATGGCTCTATGTGCCGGCCGCCTGTGCCGGCACGGGTGCGCCGGGGCGATGCCGCCTGCACGTGGTTTTTCACGGCTGCAAGCAGGGCACCTCGTACGTGGACGACGTCTTCGTACGTCGCTCCGGGTACCTGGCCGCGGCGGACGCGGGCGGCGTCGTCGTGCTGTTTCCGCAGGTCGAGCCGAGCTTCCAGCCGCTGAACCCGAACGGCTGCTGGGATTGGTGGGGCTACGGCAGTGACGCGTACGCGACCCGCCGCGGCCCCCAGGTCATGGCCATCAAGGCGATGGTCGACGACCTGCTCGGGGCCGCCGGTACGGAAAAGCTCGAGGAGTGATCAGTAGGCGGAGGACGCGCGGGCCCGCAAAGTGCAGTAGGCCACTTCGAGGCGCCGGACGCCCTTGATGCGACGCGAGGTGCGGCGCACTTCGCGGACCAGGCGCAACGGCAGGTTGAAGGTCTCGTTGGGTCCGCCGGCGCAATAATCCTCGGCGACGCCCAGGTGCAGCACGGTGACGTGCTCGAGGTCTGCGCGCATGTAGACGGCGACCCCGATCGGACGCTGGGTCGAGCGCTCGATCGCAAAAAGGCATTGCACGTCGGGCAGGGACGCCACGCGCACGCGCAGGCCTTCGCCGTCGTCGTAGATTTCAGGCGGACCGTACCGGTCGATGACGTCGACGATGTCGCGCGCGACGCGCTCCTGGCAGCCGTTGAAGAACAGCAGCCGCTCGAGAGCATGACGCCTGGTTCGCGCGACGCGCGACGCGAAATCTATTGCTCCCATCGGATCTCCCCGGGGCGCAACCGCGGCATAGGAAAGGGCAGCCGATGATGCGGGCTCGACGGGATTATGTCGAGCGGAAATTCCCTGTTTCGTTGCGGCAGCGCAACACAGCGAGCCTGGCCCGCGCAGATCCGCCCTGCCTTAAAAGTTTGAATTGGCTCGTATTTCTGGCATCCCGCGGTGGAGTCGGGGCGCGCCATGGCGTGCAATGCCGGGACATGTCCGCCGCCGCCAAAATCCGGCATCTCGCCGTCGTTCCGCCCCCGTCCCCGACGGCCGCTTCGTCGTCGGGTGCGGACGTCGCGCCCGTCGCACGCGACGGTGTACTGGTGGACGTCGTGACGCTGACCGCGGACATGACGCTGTTCAAGTCGGTCAGGGAGGCGGTCGGCGAGCGCAATCCGGTCTGGCGCGCACGCACCGCCGACGAGGCGGCCGACCTGCTGATCACCGGCCGGTGCGGCGTGCTGCTGATCGACATGGAGTCCGTGTCGAGCCGAGGCGTTGCGCTGATCGAGCAGATCGTCGAGCAGTTCCCCGACGTGGTGGTCTGCGTGGCCGGCACGCGCGAGGACGAACCGCTGCTCGTGCCGCTGATCAGCGACGGCTCCGTCTACCGGTTCGTGCACAAGCCGGCCAGCGCGCGGCGCGCCGCGATGTTCCTGCAGGCGGCGATCAAGCGTCACCTCGAGCACCGCGGCGGGCGGCCTGCAGACGAAGCCCGGTCGTTGCTTCGCTCGCTGACGCGAGCGCCCGCCGGCCTGTCGCGGAAGTACTTCCTGGCGTTCGTCGCCGTGTGCGCAGCGCTGGTGTCGCTGCTGTTCCTCGGCGGCAACCCGCACGTGCCGGCTGATTCGCAGGCACCAACGCCCGCGCACGCGACCCCGACCCCCGACCCCATTCCGACCGTCGACTCCCAGCGCGCAGACCCGGTGCTGTCGCGGGCGCGGGCAGCGCTGCAGGCCGGCCGGCTCGAGTCGCCGCAGGGTCGCAACGCACTCGACCTGTTCGAAGCGGTGCTGCTCGCGCAGCCGGACCACGTCGAGGCACGCGCGGGACTCGAGAACACCGTCGATGCGTTGCTCAGGCGGGCGCGCTCGAATGCCGCGGCCGGTCGCAAGGCCGAGGCCGAGCGCGTTCTGCAGCGCGTGCTCGCGGTGGTTCCCGAGCACGAGGGCGCGAAGCGCCTGCTGCTCGAAGTGAACCCGCCCGACCTGCCCTCGCGGCAACTCGCTCGCGAACAGGTGGCGGAAGTCCGCCAGCGCGAGATGCTCGACGCCGCCGTTGGTGCCGGCGCACGAGACAGGCTGCCACCCGCGCTGCCGCCGCCGGCCGCTGCCGGTCCCCTGCCCGAGCCGGTCTCCTCGGCCTACCTGGCGCGTGCGCGAAGCACACCGCCACCGAAGCCGGTGGTCACGCGCGCGGCAGTTGAAACCGATCCCCTTTCCCCGCGTTACGTGAACACGACCCCGGCGAAACGCGTGGCGAGCTGGCGCCGTCACCCGCCGACCGGAAGCGACGCGCCGGTGCGCGCGTCGCTGCCGACCGCGGGGCTCGCGAGCGAGACCGCGGCGGAGACCCGCACGTCGCCGCCGGCCACGACGGCAGCCGTGCCGGCCGACGCATTCGACCGCGTGCACGCGCCCGACCCGGTGTATCCGGCGCACGCGCTGCGACAAGGGACGCGCGGTTGGGTCGAGCTCGAGTTCACGGTGACTTCGGCCGGTGCCGTGAGCGACATCGAAGTCGTCGGCGCCGAGCCCTACGGCGTGTTCGAACACGCCGCCACCGACGCGCTCGCGCAGTGGCGTTTCCGGCCGCGACTCGTCAACGGCCAGCCCGTGGCGCAGCGCTCGACCATCAAGCTTCGGTTCGACGTCGACGACTGACGTGCAGGGTGCCTAGCCGGTACGCGACCAGGGCCCAGGCCGCCGCAATTCCGGCGCCCGCCCAGGCGATGCCGACGAGGCCGAGGTCGAACGTCGACTTGAGCAGGGCGTGCAGCGAGGCCGACGTCGCGTCGCCACCGCGATAGACGAACGTGTCGATCAGGCTCTTGGCCTTGTACTTCTCCTCGCGCGTGACGACGGTGTACAGCGTGTCGCGCGACGGGCGGGCGATCGAGTACTCGCCGACCCGGCGGACGACCATCACGCCGATAAGCACGGCGAAGGTGGGCATCAGCGCGAGCGTGGCGAAGCCGAACATCATCGCGACCGGCACCAGCACGATCAGCGCGCGGAACCCGAGCCAGCGATAGAGGCGCCCGAACAGGAACAGCTGCACCGTGAGCGACGCCGCCTGCACCCAGAAGTCGAGCGTGTTGAAGAACTCGGTGCGTGCGTCGCGGTCGGCGAACGTCGCAGCGACGAGGGCCTGCTGCTCGAGGTAGAGAAAGGTCGACGCCCAGGTCAGCAGTAGCACGAACACTGCGATCAGCGCGAGGTATGGCGAACTCACGACCTGGCGGAACGCCGCGAGCGCCCCGCCGCCAAGACGCGCGTCGGGATCGGCGGCCGCGTCCGCGTCGCGCGTGCCGTGCCGGCGGTGCCACCGCAGCACCGCCAGCATGAAGCCGAGTCCGATGGCGAGCAGCGTCGCGGAGACGAGCAGCAGGTTGACCGTGCCGATCGGCTGCGCGAGCTGCTTGCCGAGGAACGGCCCGAAGAGACCGCCGAGGCTCAACCCTGCAGCGATCACGCCGAACAGCCGGCCGGCCTGTTCGCGCGTGAACACGTCGGCCATCAGGCTCCAGAACACCGCGACGACGAACAGGTTGAAGACGCTGACCCAGACGAAATAGACGCGCGCGATCCAGGTGTGGTCTGCCTGCGCGTTGAACCACGCGTAGAAGCAGACGATGTTGAGGATGAAGAACAGGTACACCCACGGCAGGAACACCGTGCGCCGGAAGCGGGAGGTGAGCCACCCGTAGACCGGTTGCACCGCCAGCATCGCGACGAACGTGCCCCAGAACAGCGCGGGCAGCGTCTCGACGCCCGACGTGAGCCCCATCGTCTCGCGGATGGGTCGCAGGATCGAATAGCTCGAGAACATCGCGAACACGCAGGCGAACGCGGCGAGCAGCCCCGGCAACTCGGCCGGTTGCGCGTTGATGGCCGCGCCGAGGCGCGCGCGCGCGCTCACGCGACCAGTCCCGGCTCGACGCGACCGTCGTGCGCGGACATTCCGCCGGGCGCACCGGCGGTCTCGACTTCGGTGGAGATCATCGCGCGAATCGCCCTCAGGCGATTCGCTGCCCCGCGGGCGCCTCGCCTTGCTGGTGTACCGAGACCGGCGGCTGCGCCTCGCGCAGCAGTTTCACGCAGGCCTTGACGACGCGTGCATCGTACCGGCGTCCGGCCTGCGACTGAAGTTCTTCGATGCAGGCCGGGACGGTGAGCGCCGGCCGGTGCGGGCGCGGCGCGAGCATTGCCTCGACCGTGTCGGCGACTGCGACGATGCGCGCCTCGAGCAGGATGTCCTCGCCCTTGAGGCCGCGCGGGTACCCTGAGCCGTCGAGCCGCTCGTGGTGCTGGCGCACGACCTCGGCGACCGGCCACGGGAACTCGATGTTGCGCAGGATCTCGTAGCCGCGTTCGGCGTGGGTCTTGACGAGTTCGAACTCGGACGGCGCGAGCGTGCCGGGCCGCCAGAGCAACTCGCGCGGGATCTGCAGCATGCCCACGTCGATCAGCTGGCCCATCACGCGCAGGCCGCGCACGGAGTGCCCGGGCAGGCCGAGCGCGTCGCCGAGGCCGGCGGCGTAGTCCGCAACACGCTTCGACCGGCCGACCTTGCAGGCGTCCTGGGATTCCGCGAGCAGCGCGAGCGACTCGATCGCCCCGAACATCACGCGTTCCATGTGATCCATCGCGCTGACGACTTCGGCGTCGGAGCGGCGCCGTCGCAGCAGCCGCCAGGCGGCGTCCGCGACGTGCGCGACGTGGCGTCGATCGTCGTCGTCGTAGGGACGCGGCGCATCGGCGATCACGAGTGCGCCCGTGAGCCGGCCGCCGTCGAGCAGCGGCATCACGAGCTGGCGGTTCAGGACGTCGGGCAGCCCGGCGAGGCGCAAGGAGCCCGTCGCCTCGCTCGACTCGCGCACGACGGGGCGCTGTGCGCCTATGCATTCGTGCAGCGCCGTGTCCTGCGGCGGTGCGCCGCGCCAGCGCGTCAGTGCGGTCAGCGGTTCGAGCGCGTCCCCGCTGCGCCGCGCCACGAGTTCGACGGTCGGCACGTCCGCGCCGACCAGGAACAGGAACGCGATCGGGCTCCGAGTCAGGTCCTGTGCGAGCTGCAGCGCCCGGTCGAGGATCTCGTTCTCGGTGAGCGAGTGAGCCCGCTGCGCGATTTCGAGCAGGCGGCTCACGCGCTGCTGGTCGTGTTCGTTGCGCTCGGCTTCACGCCGCCAGGTCGAGACGTCGCGTGCGCTGACGACGCGCCATTCGGCCTCGCCGTCCACGGCGGCGAGCGAAACTTCGACGTCGAACGTCACGCCGTCGGGGCGAC
>DASUMQ010000155.1:0-2274 GCA_036277615.1 Steroidobacteraceae bacterium | reverse complement strand
GTCACCGCGAATTGCGTCCGGCGGAGGTGGAGCCGCGACGGCCGGCGCGACGACACGCCCCGGCCTCGCGCGCCGCGACCCGGGCCTGAGCCGGCGGGCGCGAACCGATGAGCGCCACGGACGCTGTGCACCCGCACTGGTTCGATCCGGGCCTGCCCGAGCGCGAGCAGTGCGTGCTGCACGCGTTGCTCGCGCAGCGCGCCAGCGCGACGCCCGATCGTGAATTCCTGCTGTTCGAGCACGGTGAGCGCTGGACCTGCGCCGAGGCGTACGCGGTGGCGCAACGTGCCGCGAGCGGCCTGCGTTCGCTCGGCGTGCGTTCCGGCGACCGCGTGCTCGTGTGGCTGCCGAACGGCGCGGACGCCGTGCGCGCGTGGTTCGGCGCGAACCTCGCGGGCGCATGTTTTGCGCCGCTGAACCTGGCCTATCGCGGTCGACTGCTCGCGCACGCGATCGAGCAGTCCGGCGCGAAACTGATGATCGCGCACGCGGGCCTGCTCGAACGCCTCGCGGAGTTGCCCGCTTGCGCACTCGAGACGCTGGTCGTCGTCGGCACCCCGCCGGCAGGGTTCTCGTGGCGCGGCAGCGCCATCGTCGACTCACGGGTGCTCGATACGGACGACGACGGCGTGGCGCCCGAGCAGGTCGAGCGCTGGGACCCGCAGATGATCATCTTCACCTCTGGCACGACCGGTCCGTCCAAGGGCGTGCTGTGCACGTACCTGCAGATCCAGACCTCGGCGCGGGTGCAGTACGGCTACATGACCCCGGACGACCAGATGCTGATCGACCTGCCGCTGTTTCACGTCGGCGGCGTCGGTGCGATCACCGGCACGCTGGTCGCCGGGTGTTCCGCCGTGCTGTTCGAGAGCTTCCGCACGGACGGGTTCTGGGACCGCGTGCGTCACTACGGCGCCACGACCACGAGCGGGCTGATCGGTTCGATGCCCGCATTCCTCTCGAAGCTGCCGCCGCGCCCGGACGATGCGGACAATCCGCTGCGTTTCGCGATGGGGCCGCTCTCGCGCCAGGTCATCGAACTCGCGGCGCGGCACGATTTCCACTACTGCTCCGGCTTCAACATGACGGAGTTGTCGGTGCCGCTAGTGACGGACGTCGACACGACCGCGATCGGCAGTTGTGGCCGGCCGCGCACGGGCTGCGAGTGCCGCATCGTGGACGAGCACGACATCGAGTGTCCGCCCGGCGTGCCCGGCGAACTCGTCGTGCGCAACGCCTTGCCGTGGACGACCGCGCTCGGCTACGTCAACCAGCCCGACGCCAACGCGCGCGCCTGGCGTAACGGCTGGTTCCACACCGGCGACCTGCTGGTGCGCGACGAGCAGGGCGACTTCTACTTCGTCGACCGGCTCAAGGATGCGATCCGTCGCCGGGGCGAGAACATTTCGTCGATGGAGGTCGAGGCCGACGTCTACGCCTTCCCGGGCGTGGGCGAGGCCGCTGCGGTCGGCGTGCCGAGCCCCGAGGGGGAGGAGGAAGTGCTCGTCGCCGTCGCACCGACGCCCGGTGCGGCGATCGACCCCGAGGCGCTCGTTCGATTCCTGGTCCCGCGCATGCCGCACTTCATGGTGCCGCGCTACGTGCGGGTCATGTCATCGCTGCCGAAGACGCCCACCAACAAGATCCGCAAGGTCGAACTGCGCGAGCAGGGCGTGACGGCCGACTGCTGGGACCGCATTGCGCACGGGATCGACGTGAAAAGGACAAGTCTGAGTGTCTAGTGTTCAGTGTCCAGTAGGACGGCACGCCGGTGCGGCCGCCTCCTACTAACCGCTAGACACTAGTCACTCGTCACTTCTTCTGCTGGTTCATCTCGAAGTAGTCGCGCCACTTCGCGACCTTGCCGTCACGGAACTCCATGATGCCCATGTAGGGGTGTGCGACACGCGCGCCCGTGCGCTGGTCCGTGTACTCCTCGTACCCTTCGATGAACAGGCAGTCGCCACTTTCGGCGACCCGGTCGACGCGCCAGACGACGTCGGCGGCGATGGTCCGGTACTTCGACAGGAAGCGGCGCACGCCGTCCTTGCCGCGCACGCCGGGCGTGCCGACGTGGAAGACGTACTCGATGTCGTCGGCCAGGGCGGCGAGGAAGCGTTCGTCGTCGTTGGCGCGGGTCGCTTCCATGATCGAACGGAGTGCGTCTTGCATCGCGGACATCGTGTGTCTCCTGTGCGGGGATCAGAGCAGGCCGAGCTGGCGTGCGGCGAGGTCGTCGAGGATTTCCTCGGTGCCGCCGCCGAGCGCGAAGAT
>DASUMQ010000154.1:0-6547 GCA_036277615.1 Steroidobacteraceae bacterium | reverse complement strand
AACGGGCGGCCGGCGAGGTCTTCGTCATTGCCCGGCTGCTCGCCCACCAGAACGATACTCGCAGCCGGCGATCCTTCGCCGCTCACGCCCTGCGTGGCGGGCTGCCAGAGCTCGCATCGACGGCATCGGTCGATGGCGTCCCTGGTCGGCTCGGGTGTCGAACCGTCCGGTGGTCCGGGTTGTTTCCTGCGCGGCATGACCGGCGTCTGCGCCCTCAGGCGTCAGCCGCCGGCACAGCCGGCCGGCTTGAACACGCGCTGCGTCGACGCCGGAAACTGCGCGAGTTTCGACGCGGGCCGGCGCGGGCGCGGCACGAGCTCGCCGCCGCAGTTCGGGCAGCACCCGAGCAGTTTGCCGTCCGTGCATTCGGCGCAGAACGTGCATTCGAACGAGCAGATGCGCGCGTCGGCCGACTCCGCCGACAAATCGCGGTCGCAGCACTCGCAGCTGGGTCGCAGTTCGAGCATGGCCCCTCCCTCGTCGCGGTGCGCGGCCCAGAGTGCCCATCGGTCCGCCTCCACGAGCGGCGTCGGATTCTGTGCAGTGACGAGCGCCGATGATTGCGAATTCTGAGCCCTGCAAGCGCTCGGCGCGACGTCCAGGCTGCGCGGGTCAACCGTGCGGAGTCCGATCCGTTACAGGGGTCAGGCGGGATTGCGCCGTGCCGCGTTGCAGGTAAATCTTTCACCTCGACCGGAACGTTGCGCCTCCCCGTAGGGTCTTACGTCACGAGCGCATGGATGGGCTCGTATTGGAGTGGATGCCGTGGCCGTTCGTCGAGTTTCGTTCGCGCTGATTGCTGCGATCGCCACCTCCGGCGCGGCGGGCTGTATTTCGTACCAGCCCTGGGAATTGCCGGACCCGTACAGCTCTGGTTCCGGCTCGGCGGGAGCGTCGTCGCCGTACTACTACTACGGCAGCGGCGGGTACGGCTACGGTTCGGGGTACTACGGCAGCTATTACCGCGACCCGTACCATTATCGCAGCGGCGTGCCGCTGCCCTATCCCGCGTACGGCTATGCCCCGTATTACCCGGGGCACTACTGCTGGGACAACAACCGCGACGGCCGCTGCGACCGCAGGAATGACGACGGCCGGGACGACGACACTGACGACGGGGACGGCAATGGCGGACGTCCGCAGCCCGGCAACGACCGTCCGCTGCGTGACGTACGCAGGCTGTTCGAGGAACGTGACCAGGCCCGCTCGCCGGCCGGTTCCGCACCGAGCCCGGCCATCCTGAGGACCGTGCCCTCCGGAACGAACCCCGGCGGCGCACCGCCCAAAGTGCGCACGCCCGCACGCACGCAGACGCCGGCGACCCCGCCGCCGCGCGCGGAATCGCGCCGCAACGTCGAGCCGCCGGCCCGGGCTCGCGGGCCGCGCTCAGACGACGCGCCGGCGCGAAGCCCGCGCGACGACACGTCGATTCGCCGGCCATTGCGTTAAGGTCGCATCGCGGTGCGGACTTCACCCCCGGCCGTCAGTGCGGGGTGGCGCTTCGATTTTCGTCGTCCGCGCCGAACGCCTCGTCGTCACCCGCACTCGATTCATCGAACGGTCGTCGCAAAGACCTTGTTCCTTCACATGGACCCTTCATTCTTCGCATCACGCCAGTCGTTGGCGTCGATGAAACAAGGAGCAGGACCATGGAAATCGTAGGTATCGTGATGTTGACGGCGGTGGCGCTCTACTTCGTGCAGCAGTTCCAGCCGGGAGTCTGAAGCGTGCGCCGCGAGGCGGACGGCCGGACGTCGAGCAGCATGGATCGCGTGAGCTCGTGTCCGGCCGTCATTTTCCGGCGACGCTGAAGCAATCCATCGCCCACGCTCATTCCGCGGCCGTTGACGCGCACCTTCCCGCGCATCTGCGCCGCCCAGTACCTCACCGGCCGCGCCGTCTGAGACAATCGCGCCTGCCCACGACTGCGGTTCGATGCAGCGTGGCGCAGTAGAAGAGCGACACCCTCAGCATTGCTCGAATCCGTTCGTCCGGAGCCCGGCCATGGCGAACCCGCCCGTCCTGCCGCAGCACGCCCGCGTCGTCATCGTCGGCGGCGGCATCATCGGCACGTCCACCGCGTACCACCTCGCCCAGATGGGGTGGACGGACATCGTGCTGCTCGAGCGACACCAGCTCACGGCCGGGACGACGTGGCACGCGGCCGGCCTCATGGTGACCTACGGTTCGACGTCCGAGACGTCCACCGAGCTGCGCAAGTACACACGCGATCTGTTTGCGCGACTGGAGGCCGAGACCGGCCAGGCCACGGGCTTCATGCCGATCGGGTTCATCGAGGTGGCTGCCGACCAGGACCGGCTCGAGGAATTTCGTCGCGTCGCGGCGTTCAATCGTTATTGCGGCGTCGACGTGCTGGAGCTATCGGCTCGAGAGGTCGGCGACCTGTTTCCGCTCGCGAAAGTCGATGACATCGAGGCCGGCTTCTACGTCAAGGACGACGGGCGCGTGAATCCGGTCGACGTGACGATGGCGCTCGCGAAGGGCGCGCGCCTGCGCGGCGTGAAGATCTTCGAGGGCGTGCCTGCGACCGGCGTGCTGCAGAGGAACGAGCGCGTGGCCGGCGTGTCGACACCGCTCGGCGACATCAAGTGCGACGTCGTGGTGAATTGTGCGGGGCTGTGGGCACGCGAATTCGCCGCGACGTCGGGTGTCGCACTGTCGAACCAGGCGGCCGAGCACTACTACCTGATCACCGAGCCGATCAAGGACCTGCCCCAGAACATGCCGGTGCTCGAGGACCCTTCGGCCTACGGCTATTACCGCCAGGAAGGCGCGGGGCTGATGGTCGGGCTGTTCGAACCGAAGTGTGCGCCGTGGATGGTCGAGCGCTCACCGACCGACGTTCCGTTCGCCGACCTCGAGCCGGACTGGGATCGCATGGGCCCGTATCTCGAGACGGCCATGGCGCGCGTGCCGGTCACGGCGCAGGTCGGCATGAAGAAGTTCTTTTGTGGACCGGAGAGCTTCACACCGGATTTGCTGCCGATCGTGGGCGAGGCACCGAACCTGCGCGGATACTTCGTCGCCGCGGGTCTCAACTCGATCGGCATCCTGACGGGCGGCGGCCTCGGTCGCGTGATGGCGCACTGGATCGTCCACGGCCTGCCGGACGTCGACGTGACCGCGATGAACGTCAATCGCGTGCTGCCGTACCAGGCGAACCCCGACTATCGTCGCGCCCGCACGGTCGAGTCGCTCGGCATGGTCTACAAGTGTCATTACCCGTACAAGTCGCTCGAGACCGCACGCGGCGCGCGGCGGTCGCCGTTTCACGACCGTCTCGCGGCGCAGGGCGCGTATTTCGTCGAGACGAGCGGGTGGGAGTCGCCGGGCTGGTATGCCGGCTACGGCGTGACGCCGGAGCCCGGGCCACTCTCGTGGCAGCGCCAGCAGTGGTGGCCGCACTGGGAGCGTGAGCACCGCGCGGCGCGTGAAGGCGTGGTGGTCATGGACATGTCGTTCATGGGCAAGTTTGTCGTCCAGGGGCGCGATGCCGGAAAGTGCCTGAACTTTATTTCCGCCAACGAGGTCGACGGCGCGGCGGGCCAGATCACGTACACGCAGTGGCTCAACCGCGAGGGTCGACTCGAAGCCGACCTGACGGTAACGAAGCTGACCGAGGACAGGTTCTTCGTCGTCGTCACCGACACGATGGTGCGGCACGCCGAAGCGTGGATGAGGCGCAACCTTCCCGACGACGCACACGCGTTCGTCACGGACGTGACCTCGGGCGTGGCGCAGTTGAACGTGCAGGGACCCCGCTCGCGCGAACTGCTGCAGTCGCTCACGAGCGTCGACCTGTCGGACGCGGCGTTTCCGTTCCGCGCCGCTCGCGAAATCGACCTCGGCTATGCGCGCGTGCTCTGCGTGCGCATCACGTACGTGGGCGAACTCGGTTACGAACTCTATGTGCCGGCCGAGCAGGCAGTGCACGTCTACGAGCAGGTCGTCGAGGCGGGCGCTCGCCGCGGCCTCGTGCACGCGGGACTGCGCGCGCTCGGCAGCCTGCGCATGGAAAAGGGTTACCGCGACTACGGTCACGACCTCGACAACACCGACGACCCGTACGAGACCGGGCTCGGATTCGCGGTGGACCTGAAAAAACCCGGCGGCTTCCTCGGCAAGGACGCGCTGCTCGAGCGCAAGGCGCGCGGCCCGCTGAAGCGCCGGCTGGTGCAAGTGCTCGTCAGGGATCCCGGGCCGCTGATGTATCACGCCGAGATCGTGCTGCGTGATGGCGTGCCGGTCGGTTACGTGCGTGCCGCTTCCTACGGCCACACGCTCGGCGGCGCCGTCGGTCTCGCGATGGTCGAACCACGGAACGCCGACGCGGTCGATGCGGCGTATCTCGATGCGGGACGCTGGGAAGTGGAGATCGCCGGACGGCGTCATCCCGCCGTCGTTTCGTTGAAACCGCTGTACGACCCGAAGAACGAGCGGATCAGGCTGTAGCTCGGCGGGTCATTGCCACAGCCGGAAAGGCACGAGCCCGGCCGCGGCGAGCACCACGAGCCATTGCAACGCAGCTGCCAGCATCGTGAGATCGATCACGCCCGAGACGCTGCCGCGAAGCGCCTTTGCTTGACGGACCATGCCAATCACCAACGTGGCGGGCAAGACCGCGGTCACGGTCGCCAGCGCAAGGCTGGCCGCGGTGCGGTCGCCAAGCTGCAGGAACGACTGTCCAAGAAAAAGTGGGATCGGCAGGGCGAGGGCGAGCACGCCGATGAAGGGTATGAACAGCGGGTCGTGCCGCGACCTTTGGCGCCGAAGCGTGCGGACCGCACCGACGATGAACACGTAGCCCAGGCCCAGCAGGCCCACTGCCGTGCTCGTCCAGCCGAACACGAGCCGGGCCAGGGAGGTGCGCTCGTAACTGTGCAGGCCGTCGCTGATGACGCGCTTGCCGTCGGGCCCGACGAGCAGGACGTGTGACGGACCGTCCCGGTCCGCAGCCCTGAATAACCGGCCCGCACCGACAGGCTCGAGCACACGTTCGTCCGCCTGCAACGTGCTCAGTCGGAGCACGCGGCCATCCCACTCGGCCCGTACGAAGTTGAACAGGTCGTCGATCCAGGCAAGGCTGGACATCGCGCGGGGTACCTGCACGTAGAAGCCATTCCATGCTTCGACGTCCGGCGGCGGTGCGGACGCTCGTTCGATCTTTTTCGGGCGGCCCGGCATTGACAGCGACGCGATCAAGAGCCGATTCAGACGATCATAGTCGGCGGTTTCGCTGTCCGTGTTCGTGCCGACGAAGAAAGCCCGCCCGTGCTCGGGGTAGACACAGAACATCGCCACGAATCCGATCGTGGTGCCGGGATGGCACCAGCCATAGACCCCGTGTCGATCGCGTCCCGCCAGCGCAAGGCCATGGCCGATGGAGAGTCCGGCGAGCGAAGCCTCGGTCCCGAGTGGCTCGCCGAGCGCCCTCGTCAACGCGGGCGCCACGAACGGCTCGCCGTCGATCGCGCCGTCGCCCATCAGGAAGCGCGCCAGGCGGGCCATGTCGGCCGCGGTCGTCGTGAACTGGCCCGCGGGCCGCAGGTACATCGGAACCGCCGCCTGCGGAGCCCCCTTCTCGAAATGGCCCATCGCGAGGCGCCGGTCGCCGTGCGGGCCGGTCTGGGTCACGAATCGAAACGTGCTGTCGTTCATGCCCAGCGGCGCGAGGACCTGCTCGTCGAGGTAGTGCTCGTACCTCGCGCCCGTCACTGATTCGACGATCATTCCGAGCAGCGCGTAGCCGACATTCGAATAGGCATAGCGACTGCCGGGACGCGACTGGACGCGCAACAGCGCCGAGTCGCCGCGCACCGATTCGATCAACGGCGTGTCGGGCGTGGGTTCGAGGCTGAACACCTGCCAGAAGCGACTGTGGTCGAGTCCGGCCGTGTGCGCGAGCAGATGCTTCACGCGCACCGGATCCGTCCTGGACCAGGCGTTCGTCAGCGGCAACTCGGGCAGCAACTCGGTCACGGGTGTCTCCAATGACAACCGCCCCTCGGTGACGAGCCTCAGGATTCCCACGGCGAGCACGACTTTTCCGACGGAACCGACCTGGACCCGGTGGTCCGGTCGCATCGGTGCTGCCGAGCGCGCATCGCTGTGTCCGGCGCCGTTGACGTATGTCCGTCCCGGCTCCACCAGAGCCCAGACAGCGCCGGAAAGTCCTTCTTCGCGGAGCGCCTGTTCCATCTGCGCCTCGAGAGCACTCGGCGTGGCGCCGGCCGCTGCGGGCAGTGCCAGCAACGCCAGATGGACGAGGACGCAAACTGCGAAGGTGGGCAACTTCGACGCTCGCAAGTCGAGTCGCGGATCTGCAGGCGTCGCAAGTCGAGATGTTCCGGGTTGCAACGTCTGCGGGCGGATGGCCATGCCGTGCTTGGTCCTCAGGGAGTTCGGGCCGCCGCAGTATCACATCCTCCTGCACCGCATGCGGTTGCCGACCAGAACGGAAAACGGCCGGGAGGCGGTAGCCACCCGGCCGTGATCTTCATCGTCTCCAGGGACGATCAGCAGACGC
>DASUMQ010000153.1:0-14557 GCA_036277615.1 Steroidobacteraceae bacterium | reverse complement strand
AGGCCTCGGCCGACGATGGCTTGTAGTTCATCGTCAGGAAGATCCCGGAGAGGATCTGGATGACGAGCACGAACAGCGCGAGCGAGCCGAAGTAGTACCAGAAGTTCATGTTCTTCGGCGCGTAGTACTCCGACACCTGCGACTTCCACAGCGCCGTGAGCGGGAAGCGCTCGTCGATCCACGCGGTCAGCGCTGCGAGGCGCCCGTTGCCGGTCCGGGCGGCGACCTTGTCTGCGGCGGTGCCCATCACGCTTCCCCTTTCTCGGCGCCGATCAGGATCCGCGTGTCGCTCACGAACTGGTGCGGCGGCACCGGCAGGTTGGTGGGGGCCGGCACGTCCTTGAAGACGCGACCGGACATGTCGAACTTGGAACCGTGGCACGGGCAGAAGAAGCCGCCCGCCCAGTCCGGCGAGACGGTCACGTCGCCGGGCGTGAATTTGTCGAGCGGCGCACAGCCGAGGTGTGTGCAGACCCCGACGAGCACGAGGTACTCGGGATTGATCGCGCGGGCCGGGTTCTTCGCATAGTCGGGCTGGTCCGATTCGTTTGAGTCGGGGTCACGCAGCTGGTCGGCGACGCCTTCGAGCTGCGCGAGCATCTGCGGCGTGCGGTGGACGACGAAGATCGCCTTGCCGCGCCACTCGACCTTCAGCATTGCGCCGGGCTCGAGCTTGCCGATGTCGACCTCGACCGGCGCGCCCATGGCCTTGGCGCGGGCGCTTGGCTTCCACGAGGCCAGGAACGGCGCGGCGACGAACGCTGCGCCGACGGCGCCGGTCGCGACAGTGGCAATGGTCAGGAACTGGCGTCTGCCAGAATCGACTACTTCGGTCATCCAGCTCTCTCCTCGGCGTCCGGCCGCCGCTGCCTGCTGCAGCGACTGACCCGCCGTCGGGTCTATCGATCGGTCGATCGGAACGAAACGGTGACTGCCGCCGCGCGTTATCCCCACGATCCGCGCGGGCAACAACGCATTATAGAGGGTGCGGGCAGAGCGGCGGGAGGGGGCAGCAGAAGCGGATAGGGGTTAGGGGATAGGGGCCAGTGGCGGAGGCGCTACGCACGCCGTGCGACGGTGCGATGCTGCCTGCTCAGATTGGAGCCAACCGCTCTGGCCCTATCCCCTATCCCCTATCCCCTATCCTTTATCCCCTCACCCTGTCGTTCGTCCGCTTGATCTGCGCCCCGAGCCCCTGCAGCTTCTGTTCGATGTGCTCGTAGCCGCGGTCGATGTGATAGATCCGTTCCACGTCGGTCGTGCCCTCGGCGACCAGCCCGGCCAGCACCAGGCTCGCCGATGCCCGCAGGTCCGTCGCCATGACCGGCGCCGCCGTCAGCTTGGGCACGCCCTTGATGATCGCGGTGTTGCCCTCGAGCCGGATGTCCGCGCCCATCCGCCGCATCTCGAGCATGTGCATGAACCGGTTCTCGAAGATCGTCTCGACGATCGTGCCGACCCCGTCTGCGATCGTGTTGAGCGCCGCGAACTGGGCCTGCATGTCGGTCGGAAAACCGGGGTGCGGCGCGGTGCGGATGTCGACCGACTTCGGCCGGCGCCCGCGCATGTCGACCTCGATGAAGCCGTCGCCGCGCGTCACGGTGGCGCCGGCCTGCTCGAGCTTGTGCAGCACGGCGTCGAGGTGTTCGGCGCGGGCGCCGCGCGCACGGACCCGCCCGCTCGTGATCGCGCCCGCCAGCAGGTACGTGCCCGCCTCGATGCGGTCGGGCAACACCTCGTAGTGCGTGCCGTGCAGCTTCTCGACCCCGTCGACCACGATCGTGTCGGTGCCGTGGCCGCGGATCTGCGCGCCCATCGAAATCAGGAACTGCGCGAGGTCCACGATCTCTGGCTCGCGCGCCGCATTCTCGAGGATCGTCTGACCCTGGGCGAGGGTCGCCGCCATCACCAGGTTCTCCGTGCCGGTCACGGTCACCGTCTCCATCACGATGCGCGCGCCCTGGAGACGGTCCGCCCGCGCCCGGATGTAGCCGTTCTCGATGTGCACCTCGGCGCCCATCGCCTGCAGGCCCGCGACGTGGATGTTGACCGGGCGCGCACCGATCGCGCACCCGCCCGGCAGCGACACGTCCGCTCGACCGTGCTTCGCGACCAGCGGCCCGAGCACGAGGATCGCCGCGCGCATGGTCTTGACGAGCTCGTACGGTGCGAAGGTTTCCTTCGTCGTGGTCGGGTCGACCTCCACGCGCATGCGCTCGTCCACCGTCACGCTCGCGCCCATGCGGCCGAGCAGGCCGATCATGGTGGTGACGTCGTGCAGGTGCGGGACATTCGCGATCGTGACCGGGCCGTCGGCGAGGAGCGCACCGGCGAGGATCGGCAATGCCGCGTTCTTGGCGCCCGAAATGCGCACCTCGCCGTCGAGCGGCGCACCGCCCCGGATCTGGAGTTTGTCCAAGGCTTCGCTCCCGTCAGCGTTGCGTGACGCCGCCGCGTTCCGCCTGCCATTCGGCCGGCGTGTACGCCTGGATCGACAGCGCGTGGATCTCGCGCCCCATGCGCTCGCCGAGGCCCGCGTAGACCATCTGGTGGCGCTGGATCGAGCGCTTGCCCTCGAACTGGGACGCGACGACCACCGCCTCGAAGTGCGTGTCGTCGTCCGTCAACACGCGGACCTGCGCGCCGGGCAACCCCGTCTGGATCATCTGGGTGATTTCGTTGGCCGTCATGGGGTGAACCCGCCCGGGAAAAGGGAAGCCTGCGATTTTAAAGGAGATGGGCGGCCGGCTGTAGGCTGTAAACTGTTTGTTTCGAGCTTCGTTTACGAAACCATGTCCGACCCCAGCCAGATGATCGCCCGCGGCCGCCGCGTGCTCGCCACCGAAGCCGAGGCCGTCGCCGGCCTCGAGCACCGCCTGGACGGCAACTTCGCGCGGGCCTGCGCGCTGCTGCTCGCGTGCGAGGGCCGCATCGTGGTCACCGGCATGGGGAAGTCCGGCCACGTCGGCAGCAAGATCGCCGCGACGCTCGCGAGCACCGGGAGCCCGGCGTTCTTCGTGCACCCGGCCGAGGCGATCCACGGCGACCTCGGCATGATCACGGCCAAGGACGTCGTGCTCGCACTCTCGAACTCGGGCGAGACGTCGGAGCTGCTCACGATCCTGCCCGTGATCAAGCGGCTCGCGGTGCCGCTGATCGCATTGACGGGCAAGGATGCCTCGACACTCTCGCGGTACGCCACGGTCACGCTCGACGTCAGCGTGCCCGCCGAGGCGTGCCCGCTCAATCTGGCGCCCACGGCGAGCACCACGGCGGCGCTCGCGATGGGCGACGCGCTCGCGATCGCGGTGCTGGAAGCGCGCGGCTTCACCGAGGAGGATTTCGCGCGCTCGCACCCGGGTGGCAGCCTCGGCCGGCGCCTGTTGCTGCACGTCGAGGACGTCATGCGCAAGGGCGACGAGCTGCCGCGCGTCGGCCCCGATACGCTGCTGAGCGAGGGCCTGCTCGAAATGAGTCGCAAGGGACTCGGCATGACGACGATCGTGGACCTCGAGGACCACGTGCTCGGGGTGTTTACTGACGGCGACCTGCGTCGCGCGCTCGACCGCCAGCTCGACGTGCACCGCACGCGCATGCGCGAAGTCATGACCGCCGGCGGCAAAGTCGCCGAGCCGCGGATGCTCGCGGCCGAGGCAGTGCACCTGATGGAGACGTTCCGGATCACCTCGCTCCCGGTCGTTTCAGACGACGCCGAGCGCAAGCTCGTCGGCGCCCTGAACGTGCACGACCTGCTGCGCGCGGGGGTCATGTGACTACGTCACCCGCCGCGGTCGCGGGGAGCGCTCCTGCCGTCGAAGGAGAGGTGCCGGAAGAATTGCGCGAACGGGCGCGGCGCGTGCGCCTGCTCGTGCTCGACGTCGACGGTGTACTCACCGACGGCCGGCTGCACATCACGGCCGACGGCGAGCAGACGAAGGTGTTTCACGTGCGCGACGGCTCGGGACTCGTCGCGCTGCAGCGCGCCGGCGTGGCGGTCGCGATCATCTCGGGTCGGGAGTCGGGCGCAGTGCGGTATCGCGCGGCCGAGCTCGGGATCGGCCACGTGCGACAGGGCATCCGTGACAAGGGCGCCGCCCTCGACGCGCTGCTGCTCGAGCTGGGCTTCGGCAACGACGCGCTCGGTTGTGTCGGCGACGACACGCCGGACGTGCCGATGCTGCAGCGGGCGGCATTCGCCGTGGCCGTGGCCGACGCCCACCCGACCGCGCGCGCCGTCGCGCATTGGATCACGCCGTCGCCCGGCGGGCACGGCGCAGTGAGGGACGTATGCGATCTGCTGCTGGCCGCGCGCGGCTCCTGACGCAACGCGTCGTCGCGTTTGCCGCGCTGATGGCGGGCGCCGCGTTGCTGTTCGGGCTGCTCGCGGGTCGCGACGACGGCACCGAGACCGAGGTTGCGCCGGAAGAGCGCGGCTACTACCTGACCGACGCACGGCTCATCGAGCTCGGTGTGGACGGCAAGCCGCGGGTCGTGGTCCGGGCTCGGTCGATCGAGCAACAGCTCGTCGACGACAGCGTGCAGCTGAACCATCTCGAGCTCGACTACACGACGAAACGCGACGGCGCGTGGCACGTGACGGCCGAACGGGGTCGCATGGCGAGCAACCAGACGTCGATGCAGCTCGCCGGCAACGTCCGCGTGGCCGGCTCGCCGGAGCCGGAGGGCGGCCGCGCGATCATCGCCACCGACGTGCTTGATTACGACACGAAGGCCGGCGTGGTGCAGACCGCCTCGCCCGTCGCGATCCAGTTCGGCACGCACCAGCTCGAGGGGCGCGGCCTGCGCGTCGCATTGAACGACGGCACCCTGCGCTTAGAATCCAACGTCAATGGCACGTTCTCTCCCTGACGCGTCGCGGCGCGCCCGCGCCTGGCTCGCCGCCGCGCTCGCGTGCGTGTGTGCGTGGGCGCCCGTCCAGTCGCAGGAAACTCCGCCTGGCGCGACGACGACTCCGGCCTCGCCGACCGGCTTGCCGCCCGGCAATTCGGAGATGCCGATCAACCTCGAAGCCGCCTCCTCCGATTTCGACTACAAGAACAACTCGCTGATGTTCCGGCGCGTCCGCATCACGCAAGGCGGGCTCGTGGTGACCGCGGGACAGGCGAGCGCGACCGGCCTCGAGTTCGACAATTCCGAATGGCGCCTGCAAGGCGACGTGCAGATCAGCGTGCCGGGAGGCAACCTGCAGTCGAGCGAGGCCCGCGTCCAGTTCCGTAACAACGCGATCGTGCGCGCGTCGATCAAGGGGGCACCGGCCCGGTTCGAGCAGCGCCTGCGGGAGAACGGGCAGGTCGCGCGCGGGCGCGCGTCGTCGATCGAGTACAACGTCCAGGAAAGCACCGTGCAGTTGAGCGGCGACGCGTGGCTTTCCGACGGCCAGAACGAGATCCGCGGCAACACGCTGGTCTACGACATCGGCCGCGAACGCGTGCAGGCGAACCCGAACGAGACGGACCCCGGCGGCGTGCGCATCACGATCAATCCGCCGAAGAAGCCCGCCGCTGGCTCCGAGCAGGGCCAGGGCACATGAGCCGGCTGCGCGCGGAGGCGCTCGGCAAGAGCTATCGCTCCCGGCAGGTGGTCAAGAACCTTTCGCTCGAGGTCGCGTCGGGCGAAGTCGTCGGCCTGCTCGGGCCGAACGGAGCGGGCAAGACGACCGCCTTCTACATGATCTCGGGGCTCGTGCCGTGCGACGAAGGACGCATCCACCTGGACGACCGGGAGCTCACGCGGTTGCCGATGTACCGTCGCGCGCAACTCGGCGTCGGCTACCTGCCCCAGGAGGCGTCGGTGTTCCGCAAGTTGTCGGTCGAAGACAACATCCTTGCGATCCTCGAGACTCGCGACGACCTCGAGGATGACGCGGCGCGCAACGCGGCGCTCGAGGCGCTGCTCGAGGAGTTGCACATCGGACACATCCGGGGCTCGAGCGGCATGAGTCTTTCGGGTGGCGAGCGGCGGCGTGTCGAAATCGCCCGCGCCCTTGCGGCCGAACCGCGCTTCATCCTGCTCGACGAGCCGTTCGCCGGTGTCGACCCGATCTCGGTGATCGACATCCAGCGCATCATCCGCCACCTGTCGGCGCGCAACATCGGCGTACTGATTACCGACCACAACGTGCGTGAAACACTCGGCATTTGCGGCCGGGCCTACATCGTCAGCGCCGGAAGTGTGATCGCCTCGGGCTCGGCCGAAGAGATTCTTGCCAATCCTCAGGTGCGTGAGGTCTACTTGGGTCAGGATTTCCGCCTCTGATCCGAGCGGGCCCCCGCCCACGGACGACCGCCCTGCCCATGCTCAAGCCGGCCCTGCAACTCAAGCTCGGTCAGCAGCTGACGATGACCCCGCAGTTGCAGCAGGCCATCAAGCTGCTGCAGTTGCCCGTGCTCGAACTGCAGGCCCAGGTGCTGGAGGCGCTCGAGACCAACGTGATGCTCGAGCAGGAGGAGGACGAGACGATCGACCTCGCCTCGCTCGACCAGGCGGCTCCGGCCGGCGAGCCGGAGACCGAGTCGGGCGACGCCGAAGTCGGCGGCGATCCGGACGAGGCCGCGGCCGAAGAAGTGGTCGTCGAGATGGAGGACCCGTGGGCGGAGTCCTCGACGCCGTCCGGCGACGGCGCACGTTCGGACGACGACGACCGGCCGCTCGAGTTCACCGACGAACGCGGCAACGACCTCCACCAGCACCTGGTCTGGCAGCTCGAAGTGAGCAAGCTCGACCCGCGCCAGCTCTGGATCGGCGAGGCAATCGTCGACGCGCTGAACGACGACGGTTACCTGACCGAATCCTGCGCCGAGATCGCGCGCAGCCTCAGCATCGACCTGCCGGTCACCGACCGCGACGTCGAGGACGTGCTCGCGTTCGTGCAGACGCTCGACCCGGCCGGGGTCGGCGCCCGCACGCTCAGCGAATGCCTGGTGCTCCAGCTCTCGCAGCTCGCCGCCGAGACGCCCGGCCGCAACCTCGCGCTCGTGATCGCGCGCGACCACCTGCAGGCCGTGGCCGACAAGGACCTCGGCGCGATGCGTCGCGCGCTCGGCGTCGACGAGGACGCGCTGCTGGCCGCACTCGCACTGGTGCGTGGGTGCCACCCGCGGCCCGGTTCGGCGTTCGAAGGGGCACAGCCCGAGTACGTCGTGCCCGACGTGTTCGTGCGCCGGACCGACCAGGGGTGGAGCGTCGAGCTCAACTCGGGCTCGGTCCCGCGGCTCAGGGTCAATCAGGGGTACGCCGGGTTGGTGGCGCGGTCGGCCGACTACGCCTCGCTGCGGGCGCAGCTGCAGGAGGCCCGCTGGCTGATCCGCAGCCTCGAGATCCGCAACGAGACCCTGCTCAAGGTCGCCCGCTCGATCGTGCAACGGCAATCGGCATTCCTGGAGCGCGGCGACGAGGCCATGCAGCCGATGATCCTGCGCGACGTCGCCGACGCCGTCGGGATGCACGAATCGACGATTTCGCGCGTGACGACCGGCAAGTACATGCACACGCCGCGCGGCATTTTCGAGTTCCGCTACTTCTTCTCGAGCCACGTGTCCGGTACCGACGGCGAGGACGTCTCCTCGGTGGCGATCCGGGCGCGGATCCGCAAGCTGATCGGGGACGAATCCGTCGAAAAGCCGCTGAGCGACGCCCAACTCGCGTCGATCCTGGCCGGCGAAGGCGTCAAGGTGGCCCGGCGCACGGTTGCGAAATACCGCGAGGCGCTGGGGCTCGCTTCGTCCAGCGAACGGAGGCAGGTGTCGGCGCGGGCCCACTCCTAGCGGGGGCAGCGCGCGAGGGAACCCCTCCCCGGTCCGCCCATCGAACCAGATAGAGAGCGAAACATTTAAGAGCACAGAGTGAGCAAGCACGGCTTCACACAGGAGGACGAGACGATGCAAGTCAACCTCAGTGGTCATCACGTCGATGTGACCCCCGCCCTGCGTACTTATGTCGAAAAGAAAATGGCGCGGGTCCTGCGTCACTACGATCGCGTCATCGACGTCCAGTGCACCCTGACGGTGGAGAAACTGCGCCACCAGGCCGAATCGACCGTGCGGCTGGCCGGCACGAGCATCCATGCGGCGGCCGTCCACGAGGACATGTACGCCGCCATCGACCTGCTGGCGGACAAGCTCGACGAACAGGTCCGGCGGCACAAGGAGAAGATCCGCGACCCGCAGGCGGCCCGGCACCGTCATGGAGCCGAACTGTCGCCCTGACGACCGCCCGCCGGGCGATCGATCGATCCACGTGATTCCGCCGGAGCCGGGGCCTATCCTTGGGCCCCGGCGCCCCGGCGCGGCATAGATAAGAACCAAAGGGATGATTCGAGCGGCCCTACGATGCGCCTGATCGTGGTCAGCGGCCTGTCCGGCTCCGGCAAGAGCGTCGCGCTCGACATGCTGGAGGACCTCGATTTCTACTGCGTCGACAACATTCCCGCGGGGCTGCTGCCCGGATTCATCGCCTACACGGTCCGGACCAGCGAGACGTCGTACCGCCAGACCGCCGTCGGGCTCGACGTGCGCAACCGGCCCGAAGACCTCGCCGAAGTCCCGGCGCTGGTGGACACGCTGCGCAAGAGCGGCATCGGCTGCGAGATGGTGTTCCTGCGCGCCGAGAAGCAGGTGCTGCTCAAGCGCTTCAGCGAGACGCGGCGACGCCACCCGTTGAGCCGCGAGGGCATGGGCCTGCTCGAAGCCCTCGAGCAGGAGGAGCGGTTGCTTGCGCCGCTCGCGAACGCCGCGGACCTCACCGTCGACACGTCGCGGCTCTCGGTGCACGAGTTGCGCGAGACGATCCGGGAGCGCGTGGTCGAGCGACGCGCCACGGGGCCGTCGCTGCTGTTCCAGTCGTTCGCGTATCGGCACGGCGTGCCCGACGACGCCGACTTCGTCTTCGACGCGCGCGCGTTGCCCAACCCCTACTGGGACCCGGCGCTGCGCGATCTCACGGGTCGCGACGAGGCCGTCGCCCGCTTCCTCGATCGCGAGCCCGACGTCACGCGCTTCTTCGAGGACATCCGCGATTTCATCACGCGCTGGCTGCCGTCGCTCGTGCGGTCCAACCGCAGTTACCTGACGGTCGCGGTCGGCTGCACGGGCGGCCAGCACCGCTCGGTCTACCTCGCCGAACGTCTCGCATCGCACTTCCAAAGCACCGCGGGCCAGGCGCTGGTGCGTCACCGCGACCTCGCGAGCCGCAGGCACGAGTAGGAAGCGGATAGCGGTTAGCGGTTAGTCGGAAGCGCCTGCGGCGCCGTGGCCCGCAGGGCGGACGCGTTCTTACTATCCGCTATCCGCTATCCGCTATCCGCTATGCGCTTCCCGCTATCATGCGTCCCGCCATGAGCGCCGAACTCCAGCACCGTCGACCGTCGCACCTCGAGGCGCTCAAGCGCGCGCTCGACCAGGGCACGATGCGCCAGGTGCACCGGCACGTGAACGCGATGCACCCGGCGGAGATCGCGTCGCTGCTCGAATCCCTGCCGCCCGCGCAACGCGAGCTCGTTTGGGACCTCGTCGATCCGGAGCTCGAAGGCGACGTCCTCGTCGAGCTCAACGAGGAGGTGCGCGCGGGCCTGATCCGCGAGATGGAGACCGAGGAGCTCGTCGCCGCGACCGAGGGTCTCGAAGTCGACGACCTTGCCGGCCTGTTGCGGGAGCTGCCGGAAGCCGTGAACCAGCAGGTCCTGCGCTCGCTCGACGCACAGGATCGCGAACGCCTGAACTCGGTGCTCGCGTACGAGGAAGACACGGCCGGCGGGCTCATGAACACCGACGCGGTCAGCGTGCGGCCCGACGTGACGCTCGAAACGGTGCTTCGCTACCTGCGCATGCGTGGTGAGGTGCCGGACCGGACCGACGCGCTCTTCGTCGTCAATCGCAGCGACCGCTACCTCGGCGTGCTCCACGTGACGCGGCTGCTGACCGAGGACCCCGATCGAACCGTCGGCGAGGTGATGGACACCGAGGTTGCGGGGATCCCGCCCGCGACGCCCGCGATCGAGGTCGCGAACCTGTTCCAGGACCGCGACCTCGTCTCGGCCGCGGTCGTGGCGCCCGACGACGGTCGGCTGCTTGGGCGGATCACGATCGACGACGTCGTCGACGTGATCCGTGACGAGGCCGAGCACTCGGTCATGAGCATGGCCGGTCTCGACGAGGACGCGGACATGTTCGCGCCGGTCGTGCCGAGCGCGCGCCGGCGCGGCGTGTGGCTCGGCATCAACCTCATCACGGCATTCCTCGCGGCGTGGGTCGTCGGCCGGTTCGAGGCGACGATCCAGCAGGTCGTCGCGCTCGCGATCCTGATGCCGATCGTCGCCAGCATGGGCGGCGTCGCCGCGACGCAGACGCTCACGCTGATCGTGCGCGGCCTTGCGCTTGGCCAGGTCGAGCGTGCGAACGCGAAGTGGCTGTTCACGAAGGAAATCGCGGTCGCGATGCTGAACGGCTTCGCGTGGGCCACGGTGGTCGCGGCCGTGGCGTTCGTCTGGTTCCGCGACTGGCGCATCGCCGCGGTGATCTTCGCCGCGATGGTCGTGAACCTGTTCGCGGCCGCGCTCGCCGGCGTCGCCGTCCCGCTCGGGCTCAAGCGCTTCGGCGTCGATCCCGCGGTCGCCGGCGGCGTGATCGTCACCACCGTGACCGACGTGATCGGCTTCGCGTCCCTGCTCGGCCTGGGGACGCTGCTGCTCCGCTGATCAGCGCGCTTCCGCGACGGCGGCCAGCGCGGCCGGGCGCACGAGGTAAGGCTCGATCTCGGCGCGCTGCGCGTGCGCGTCGGCGTAGCCCACCTCCATGAGCTCGCACGTGTAGTCGCGCTCGAACAACAGGTAACTCACGAGCAGGCCACCGCGCGCCTCGAACGCGCCGATCGAACGCAGCAGCGCGCGCAGGCTGCGGGGCAGCGCCAGCTCATGGCGCTTCGCGAGGCTGGTCGGGTCGACGCTCGGCTGGATCACCGTGGCGCGGATCGGCCGGTGGCCGGTCTCGCCGGGCGCCTCGATCAGCCGGTTGATCTGTCGCAGGCGCTCGAGGTCGATCGAGAGGCCGTCCGTGAACACCGAGTCGAGCACGAAACCGAGCAGGTGCCCGGGGCTCGGTGGCCCCTGCACTCGTCCGGGCGTGGGCGGCGTGGCCGCCGGCGCGCCGCGCGTGCCGATCACGAGAATGCGATTGGCGCCGAGGTGGATCGCCGGGCTCAGCGGCGCGAGCTGGCGCATCGCGCCGTCACCGTAGTACGCGCCGTCCACGCTCCCCGCCGGGAAGATGAACGGGATCGCGGCGCTTGCCATCAGCAGGTCGAGGTCGAGCGATCGGCGCCGCCCGGAGCGCGACACGCGACTCCAGGGCTCGATTTCGCGGACGGCATCGTAGAACGCGACACCCTGTCCGGTCGCGTAGCTCGTGGTCGCGACCGCTACGGCGCGCAACGCCCCGGCTTCGAGCGCCTGCGGGATCCGCTCGAGCGGCACGGTGCGCACGAGGAGGTCGCGCAGTGGCGAGGTGTCGAGCAGCGATCGCGGCGGCGACAGCCAGCCGCCGGTCGACACCGACAAGATCCAGTGCAATGCCGAGCGCAGCATTTCCCACGAGTCGGTGCGCACGACCTGGTCGACGTGGAAATTCGACCAGACGTCCTCCAGCACGCCGACGGCTTCGCGGAACGAGTGCGCGCGGGCCGCCAGCGAGGCCGCGTTGAGCGCGCCGGCCGACGTGCCCACCAGCACCTCGAAGGGACACGGCGTCTCCGGCGGCAGCCATTCCGCCAGGGCCTTCAGCACGCCAACCTGGTAGGCCGCGCGGGCGCCGCCACCCGACAGGACCAACGCGTCGCGGTCGTCAAGGAAGACGTAGTTGGTCGAGTCCGTCCCATGGGACGCTGACGACGCCGACGTCGTCGGCGCCGCGGGTTCTGCCGCACCGGGCGGCGGGATCTTCGACAAAATCCGCTACCTCGCTCGTCGCTCGCTGGGCGACCGACTGACACGGTCCGTGGCGCGGATTAGTATGGCACGGTGCCGAGCGGCGCCCGTCGAGGCACCGGTCTGGCCGAGGAGAAACACGACATGGTTCACGCCTTGCGCACCGTAGTAGTTCTGCCGCGCCGACTGCTGGCCCTCTTCCTGCCGTTGCTGGCCTCGATCGCGCTTGCGCTCGTCGCCGGCCAGTCGCACGCGGCCGACGCCGGCACGACGCCCAAGGTGGGGCAGCCGGCCCCGGCCTTCAAGCTGCAGGACCAGGCGGGCAAGTGGCACCAGCTGTCCGACTACAAGGGCAAGTGGGTCGCGCTTTACTTCTATCCGAAGGACGACACGCCCGGGTGCACGACACAGGCCTGCAGCTTCCGCGACAACATCTTCGCCTTCAACAAGGAAGGCGCGGTGATCCTTGGAGTGAGCGTCGACGACGTCAGCTCGCACAAGGAGTTCGCCGCGAAGCACGAACTGCCGTTCACGCTGCTCGCGGACGCGGACAAGTCGGTCGCGAAGCGCTACGGCGTGCTCAAGACCTACATGGGCATGATGGAGATGGCGCGTCGCGACACGTTCATCATCGACCCGCAGGGGCGCATCGCCAAGCACTACGAGTCGGTCAAGCCCGAGGGTCACTCGGCCGTCGTGCTCGCCGACATCAAGGCACTGAAGGCGAAGGCTGCGTCGGGCGCTGCCGGCGGGCGCTGAAGAACTTGTGTAACGGGGCCTGTCCCGTCCGGATCTTTCCGGCCGGGACGCCGTAAATCCGTCCCTGGAGGCTCCAGACGGAAAATAGGGACACTCCGAATTTCCGTGTGCGGTCGTCGCTGTCCGCCCCGCGTCGGTCGGAAATTTCGGAGTGTCCCCATTTTCCGTACGACGGCCCGGCCGGAAAGATCCGGACGGGACAGGCCCCGCAGTGACGTCCGATGCAGCGCGAAGGGTCCGATGGGGCGTGACTCGCCCAGCCGCTTTCGCAGTGCGAAGCGCCGTCGCGCGGAATGAGATCAGGCCTTCAGCGCCTTGATCGCGTCGTCGAGGCCGCGCAGCGTCAGCGGGAACATGCGGTCGCCCATCAGCTGGCGCGTGATGCCGATCGACTGCACGTAGTCCCAGCGGTCCTGCGGTTCCGGATTGAGCCACGCGTGGCGCTGGAAGCGCTGGGTGACGCGCTGCATCCAGACCGCGCCCGCCTCGTCGTTCCAGTGTTCGATGCTGCCGCCGGGCTGCACGATCTCGTACGGACTCATGCTTGCGTCGCCGACGAAGACCACGCGGTAGTCCGGCGGAAACTTGCGCAGCAGCTCGAACAGCGGCGTGCGCTCGCCGTGGCGGCGCCGGCTGTCCTTCCACACCGACTCGTAGACGAAGTTGTGGAAGTAGAAGTACTCGAGGTGCTTGAACTCGCTGCGCGCGGCCGAGAACAGTTCCTCGCAGATGCGCACGTGCGGTTCCATCGAGCCGCCGACGTCGAAGAACAGCAGCAGCTTGAGCGCGTTGTGACGCTCCGGCTGGAACTTGAGGTCGAGCAGGCCCGCGTTGCGCGCCGTCGCGGAGATCGTGCCGTCGATGTCGAACTGGTCGGCCGCGCCCTCGCGCGCGAATCGCCGGAGCTTGCGCAACGCGACCTTGATGTTGCGCGTGCCGAGCTCGACCTGGTCGTCGAGATTGCGGTAGTCGCGCCGCTCCCAGACCTTCACGGCCCGGCGTTGGCCGCCCGCGCCACCGATCCGGATGCCTTCCGGGTTGTACCCGCCGTGCCCGAACGGCGACGTGCCGGCCGTGCCGATCCACTTGTTGCCGCCCTCGTGCCGGCCCTTCTGCTCGTCGAGCCGCTGCTTGAGCGTCTCCATGAGTTTGTCCCAACCACCGAGCGCCTCGATCTGCGCCATCTCCTCGGGCGTGAAGTGGCGCTGCGCCATGAGCTTGAGCCAGTCGGCCGGCAGTTCCTTCTGCAGCACCTCGAACGCCTGCTCGATGCCCTTGAAGTGCTGCGCGAATGCCTTGTCGAAGCGGTCGAAGTGTTTCTCGTCCTTGACGAGCGTCGCTCGCGCGAGGAAGTAAAAGTCGTCGACGCTGTATTGCGCGACGCGCGCCTGCAACGCCTCGAGCAGCGTCAGGTACTCCGTCACCGACGCCGGCACGCCCGCCTCGCGCAGCGTATAGAAGAAGCGCGTCAGCACGTCGCCACCCCAGCGCAGTCCATCTCGCCGCAGCGGTGGGCCCGTCGCAAACGCTGCAATAGCGACCAAGGCGCGCGCAGCGCGCAGGCGCGAGCGGCAGCATCCGTGGTTCGGGGGTTTCCGGCCGGGCCGTCGCGCAACAGGACGTTGCGCGCGGAGCCTCCAGGGACGGATTTACGGCGTCCCGGCCGGGAAGACCCGATCGTGGTCGGACCCTGCGACGATGACGCGTCCGCTGCGGGCAGTTGCATCGCCGGTGTCGGAGTCACCGACTGGAACAGTCGCGAGCAATGCTGACGCGCTTCTTCTATACGCTGCGCGAGGCGGGCGTGCCGGCGTCGGTGACGGAGTACCTGACGCTGCTCGAGGCGTTGCAGGCGCGCGTCGC
>DASUMQ010000152.1:0-6458 GCA_036277615.1 Steroidobacteraceae bacterium | reverse complement strand
GCCCGTCGTCGGGTCGTACGCGTTCATGAGGATGTAGGCGACGCGGCGCGCAAGCAGCTCGACGATGCGCACCTGCCGCAGGTCGAAGTCGGCTCCGTGCAGCGGCTTGAACAGCACGAGTACGCCGAGCACGCGCTGCGCACCGTGCATGACCGGGCACGACAGCACCTTGTAGCGCACGTTCGCGAGCGGACCCGACGAGGCGAGCGAGTTCGACGTCATCGTCTGGCGGTGCAGTTGCGTCCAGCCGATCAGGTGACGGTGCGTGCGCGTGAGCACTTCCGCACCCGAGCTCGGCGGCGTTCCCTCGCCGGTGCGACAGACCGCAATGTTCTTGTCGGGGATCAGCAGCGCGCCGACGGCGCACCCGAGGTGATCGATGCAGCCCTGCACGAGCCGCGCGAAGTCATCGGTCGCGTCGCCGGTGGAGGCCTCGTCCTGCGTCGCGCCGAGCAGCAGCTCGAGGTCGCGGTCACGGACCGACAGGCTGCGCTGCAGGTTGCCGATGCTCGATTGCGAGGCGAGCTCGCGCTGCAGGCACAGCAGGGCCGGGCGCAACAGCGCCTGCAGCAGGGAGAAGGGTCGGCTTTCGTTGTTGGTGTCCCGGCAGACGAGGCCGACGGAACCGATCAGGTCGCGCGCCTCGTCGCGCAAGACGAAGACGTAGGCCGTCTGCCCACCGGGCAGGCGCTCCGAGAAGCCTTCCGAGCCCGACTCGCCGGCCGACATCTCCTCCGCATGCGCGTCCTGCATCAGCGCCAGCAGGTCGGGTCCTTCCACGCCGTCGCTTTGCCAGATGCATACGCCCATGCGGTCGTAGAACAGGATGGACTGGGCGCGCGGCAACAGCATCTTGATGAGCTGTCCGTACGGGTCGAGTGACGTTGCGCTGACCGGTAGCGGCGCGTCACCGAGCGCCATGGCCGTCTGCATCGGAATGGACCAACCTGGAAATATCCGGACTGAAATCATCCCGGTTCGGTTGGCTCAAAACCGCGACGCGCGCCTCACTTCCGGGTGAGCCAGAGCTGCGGGTCGACGGGCGTGCGACCCCGGCGGACCTCGAAATACAGCGCCGGCTGGGCATGCCCGCCCGAATCGCCGACGGAGCCGATCACGTCTCCGGCGGCCACCGTCTCGCCCACCTTCCGGAACAATTCCTCGTTGTGCCCGTACAGACTCATGAAGCCGCTGCCGTGGTCGAGGACCAGCATGAGACCCATGCCGGGGAGCCAGTCGCCGTAGACGACCCGCCCGCCGAACGGCGCGCGGACCCGGGCGCCGCGATCTGTGCCGATGAGCATCCCCTGCCAGCGCAGCGACCCCCCTGCACGGGGCTGGCCGAACCGGGCGAGCACCTTGCCGTCCTGCACGGGCCACGGCAGCTTGCCCTTGAGCGGCTCGAACGGTGCGGGCTTCGTGGCCGTGCCCGCGCGTGACCGGGCCGCCGCTTCGCGTTCTGCCTTCTCGATCGCCTTGCGCAGTTCGGCGATCAGTTTCTCGAGTGACCGCGCCTGGGACCGCAGCCGATCGAGTTCGCCGCCCCGCGTCCGGATCTGGCGGTCGATCGCACCGACCGCGCGGGCGCGCTGCTCCTGCGAAGATTGCAATGCCGCGACGCGCTCCTCCCGCTGCTGTTCGAGCGTCTCGAGCCGGGTCTTCTCGGCGGCGATCTTCTCGCCCACGAGGGCGAGGTGCTCGAGCTTGTCCTGGATGCCGCGGATGCGATCGGCGCGCGCGCGGCCGAAGTAACCGTAGTAGGCCAGCATCCGGCCGAAGCTTGCCGGCTCTTCCTGGTTCAGCAGCAGCTTGAGCTGCTCCTCGCGCCCGTTGACGTACGCCGTGCGCAGCTCGCCGGCGAGCTCGGAGCGTTCCGCGTCAATTTCGCGTTGCGCCCGCAACTGTTCGCGCTCGAGTTCACGCAGACGGCCCTCGGCCGCGAGGCGCTGCGCCTTGATGTCGTCGAGTTCACGGCGCGCCGCGGCGACGCCGAGCTCGGCCTCGCGCAACTCGACGGACAGCTTGTCGCGCTTGCGCACATCCGCGTTGACCGACTTGCGCACCTTCTCGATGCGCTCGTTGAGCTTGCGCAGCTCGGTTTCCTTCTGCGCCGGCGTCTGCTGCTTGGCCGCAAACACGACTCCGGGGGTGGCGAGCCCGATCGCCACGGTCACCGCCACGAACAGGCCCAGCGGAAGCGCCCGCCATCCACGCCGCAGGGCCTGGGCCGATGCCGGTCGGGCCGGGGCGTTGCGAGTCTGTCGGAGCGACGGCATCAAACGTTCGAATCCTCGGGAGCGCGCTGCGGCTCGGGTCGTCGCAAAGCCGCGCAAGTCTAGCCTGTCGGCGCCGCCTGCTATACTTCGCGATCCTCTTTTCCCGGTCCATGTGATGGAGCGATTCCTCGACTATGCCGTGCGGCACCCGCTGCTTTTCGGGGGCACCGTCGTGCTCGCACTCGCGGTCGCCGCGTACGAATTCAGCAAGGCCCGCTCAGGCGGCCAGGCCGTCGGCCCGACCGACGCGGTGCGGCTCATGAACCAGGGCGCGCTGCTGCTCGACGTCCGCACCCAGGCCGAGTACGACGCGGGACACATCATCGATGCCCGGCACGTCCCACAGGACGAGGTGGCGAACGCCACGGAGACCCTCAAGCGGTTCAAGGACAAAGTCATCGTCACGTGCTGCGAAAGCGGCATGCGCGCCGGCGCCGCGGCCCGCACGCTCCGGACGCAGGGCTTCACCAAGGTGGTGAACCTGCGTGGCGGCCTGCAGGCCTGGCGCGCCGAGAACCTGCCGCTCGTCAAGGAAGGCGGCGGCAAGCAGAAGACCGGAGGGACCCAGTGAACGACGCGACGCACCCCATGGTCACGATGTATTCGACGGGCTGGTGCCCGTACTGTGACCGCGCGCGCGGCCTGCTGCAGCGCAAGGGCGTCACGTTCAGCGAAGTGAAGGTCGACGACGACCCGGCGCAGCGCGACGCGATGCTCAAGCGCAGCGGCGGCCGTCGCACCGTGCCGCAGATTTTCATCGGCGACCGCCACGTGGGCGGCTTCGACGATCTTTATGCGCTCGACAAGGCCGGCGAGCTCGACACGCTGCTCGGCCGCGCCTGAGCGACGCACCCCATGCCAACGACGATTCCACAGGAACCTTTCCGATGACCGATCAGATACCGCAGACGCCTCCTTCGCAGCCCGCCGTCGACCCGCAGGCGCCGGTCGTTACGCCGCAGGCGGTCTATATCAAGGACGTCTCGTTCGAATCGCCGAACGGTCCGTTCGCGCAGTTCGAGGGCCAGCCGGCCGTGAACCTGAACATCGCCACGCGCGCGGCCGCGCTGGCGCAGGACGTGCACGAAATCGTGCTGCAGGTGAACCTCGAAGCCAAGGTGGGCGACAAAATCGTGTGGCTGCTCGAACTGCAGCAGGCCGGCGCGTTCGTGATCAAAAACCTGTCGGCGACCGACCTCGCGCAGGTGCTTTCGATCATGGCCCCGAACTACCTGTTGTCGTACGCGCGTTCGACCGTATCCGAACTCGTCGTCAAGGGCGGCTTCCCGCCGTTCCTGCTGCCGCTCGTGACGTTCGAAGCCCTGCACGCCCGCGCCGCCGCCCAGCAGGCCGCGGCCGCACAGTCGGCCCCGTCCCCCGTCACGGTCAACTGACCCGAGCGAACCATTCGCGCTAGAGTTGCATCCGGCCTGACGGTTCGAACAAGGGGAGCTGCGTGACGACCTCGAAGGATGCCGGGGTCGACGCCGCGTCGCGGTCCACGATGGCCGTGATCGGCGCCGGGTCCTGGGGCACGGCGCTCGCCGTACACCTCGCGCGCACGATCCACCGCACCGTACTCTGGGGCCTCGCGCCACCCGAGATGGCCGACCTCGCGCGGGATCGCATCAACCAGCGCTACCTGCCCGAGGCGCCGTTTCCCGACGCGCTCGAGATCGCGCCCACGCTCCGGGACGCGGTCGCCGCGGCCGACGAGCTGTTGATCGCGGTGCCGAGCCACGCGTTCCGCGCCTGCCTCGACCAGGTCGCACCGCTGCTGCGGCCCGACATGCGCATCGCTTGGGCCACCAAGGGCTTCGAGCTCGAAACCGGCAAGTTGCCGCACCAGGTCGCGTCCGAAGTCCTCGGCATGTCGGTCCCGACCGCCGTGCTCTCGGGCCCGACCTTCGCGCGCGAGGTGGGTCTCGGGTTGCCGACGGCCATGACGGTCGCCTCGCGCGACCGCGACTACGCGATGGAACTCGCGCAGCGGCTGTCGGGAAAGAATTTTCGCGCCTACGCCTCGACCGACATGATCGGCGTCGAGGTGGGGGGAGCCACCAAGAACGTGCTGGCGATCGGCGCCGGCATCTCCGACGGACTGGGTTTCGGCGCCAACACCCGGGTCGCGCTGATCACGCGCGGGCTCGCCGAGATGATGCGGCTCGGCGTCGCGCTCGGTGCACAGAAAGACACGTTCATGGGCCTCACCGGCCTGGGCGACCTCGTGCTGACCTGCACCGACAACCAGTCGCGCAATCGCCGCTTCGGCCTGGCGCTCGCGGCCGGCAAGTCCAGCGACGAGGCGCAGCGCGAGATCGGCCAGGTCGTGGAGGGCGTGCTGGCGGCGCGGGCGGTCAACGCGGTGGCCAACACCTACCGCGTCGAGATGCCGATCGCCGAGCAGATCTGCAAGGTCATCTACGAAGGGGCGCCGCCGCGGGAAGCCGTGGCCGCGCTGATGGGCCGCTCGATCAAGGCGGAAACCCAGTAGCGGCCCCAGGTGGCACTCGGGTCGTTCGCGGCGGCGGAGGTCAGGCCCAGCCGAGCTGTCGCCAGGCCTCGTAGACCACGATCGCGACTGCGTTCGACAGGTTGAGGCTGCGGGCGCCGGGCCGCATCGGGATCTGCAGCCGCCGGTCGTCGGGACACTGCGCCAGCACCGACTCCGGCAAGCCCCTGGTCTCCGGCCCGAACACGAGCGCGTCCTCGGGTACATAGCGCGCCGTCTCGTAGCCCACGCGACCCTGCGTCGTCAGCGCGAACCAGCGCACCACACGACCCCGTCCGGCAGACAGCGACGCCAGGCACGCCGCAAAGTCCTCGTGCACGGCCACCTCGGCGAGTTCGTGATAGTCGAGCCCGGAGCGGCGCACGGCACGTGCATCGAGCCGGAAGCCGAGCGGCTTGACGAGGTGCAGCCGCGCGCCCGTGTTCGCGCACAGCCGGATCACGTTGCCGGTGTTGGGCGGGATCTCGGGCTCGAACAGGACTACGTCGAGTGGCATAGAATCGAAACGGACGCTCGCGAGGTGAACCCGGGCGCCAGGGCACGAGGAATTGTCGCATGGTGCGCGTCAGGCAACTGCTCGCCCGCAAGGGCCACGAAGTCTGGTCCATTGACGTGGAGGACCCGGTGCTGGAGGCGATCCAGCTCATGGCCGACAAGCACGTCGGCGCGTTGCCCGTCACTCGCAACGGCGAACTGGTCGGCGTGATTTCGGAACGCGACTACGCGCGCAAGGTGATCCTGCTCGGGCGCTCCTCGGCGGAAACGCCGGTCTGGCAGATCATGAGCTCGCCGGTCGTCACAGTGTCGCCGGACGAGGACGTGCGCCAGTGCATGCAGCTCATGACGCATCGACGCATCCGTCACCTGCCCGTCGTCGAAGACGGACGCATGATCGGCGTGGTGTCGATCGGCGACCTGGTGCGGGTGGTGATCGAGGAACAGGATCAGACGATCGAGCACCTCGAGCGCTTCATCGCAGGGTGAGCGCGGGGCGGAGGCCTCGTGGCAAACCCGTATACAATGGCGGCGATGGAGACCGTGCTTCCGCGATCGCTCGCCGTCGAGTTCTGCGGGCTCAGGCTGGCGTCGCCGATCGTCCTGCTCTCGGGCTGTGTCGGGTTCGGCGAGGAATACACGCGGGTCGAGGGCTTTTCGAACCGCGAGGTCGGCGCGATCGTGCTGAAGGGCACGACGCGCGAGCCACGCCTCGGCAACCCCGCCCACCGCGTCTACGAGACGCCGATGGGCATGCTCAATGCCATCGGCCTGCAGAACCCCGGCGTCGACGTCGTGATCGACCAGATCCTGCCGACGCTCGACTTCACCGAGACGCTGTTCTTCGCGAACGTCTGCGGCTCGACCATCGACGACTACGTCGAGGTCACGCGCCGGTTCGACGACTCGCCGATCGACGCCATCGAGCTCAACATCTCCTGTCCCAACATCAAGGAAGGCGGCGTGCAGTTCGGCAACTCGCCGGACATGTCCGCGCGCGTCGTGAGTGCCTGCCGCGCGGTCACGAAGAAGCCGCTGGTCACGAAGCTTTCGCCGAACCAGACCGACATCCGCGAAAACGCACGCCGCTGCATCGACGCGGGCAGCGACGGCCTCGCCGTGATCAACACCGTGATGGGCATGGCGATCGACGTGCGCACGCGCAAGCCCGTGAT
>DASUMQ010000151.1:0-5709 GCA_036277615.1 Steroidobacteraceae bacterium | reverse complement strand
GCTCGGTCGTCTCGATCGTCCTGCTGCGAGGGGTGCGACGCCCGAGACCGGGCGGTCACCGGTCGATCATAAACGACCAGACGGCGTTTTTGTGCGGTGCGTTAAATCCTCAGGACCTTGCAGGTCAGTCACAGCAGGGTGGAGCTGCCGCGGCGCCGCGATTTTCGCCAGCACCGCAGTGTTCGCGGCGATCTTTGCAGGCTCCGCGGTGTTCGGCGGGTCGTAGCGCGGTCGATGACTGCCCGTGGCGAACGCCCTGCGCGGCGCCCGCCCCAAGCGATCAGGTCAATGCGCCGGCCGCGCGCAACTCCGCAATCCGCTGCTCGCTGAACCCGATGTCCTGGAGCACGGCCGCGGTGTCGGCACCGGCCGCCGGGGGTGGCCGCACCGGCGACGCAGCCGTGCGGCCGAAGCGCGGGGCAGGCGCGTGCTGCTCGACGCCGCCGACGGTCACGAACGTGCCGCGGGCGACGTTGTGCGGATGCCTGGCCGCCTCGGCGAGGCTCAGGACCGGCGCGACGCACGCGTCGGTGCCTTCGAACACCGCGGCCCACTCGTCGCGCGTGCGCGTGCGCACGGCCGCGGCGATCCCCGCGCGGACGTCGTCGTCGCCGGTGCGACTCGCGGGAAACCCCGCCGCGAGGTATTTCGGATCGAGGCCCAGCCGCTCGATCAGCAGCGCGTAGAACTGCGGCTCGATCGCGCCGATCGCGAGGTACTTGCCGTCGCGGGTCTCGTACGTGCCGTAGTACGGCGCCGCGCCCGCGAGCATTTCACCGCCGGTGACGTCCTGGAAATCGCGATACGTCGCCCGCTGCGAAAAAAAGATCCCGAGCAGTGCGACGGTGCCGTCGGTCATCGCGGCGTCCACCACCTGCCCCTTGCCGGAGCGGGCCGCCTCGAACAGCGCCGCGAGCACGCCGGCCAACAGCATCATTGCACCGCCGCCGAAATCCCCGACGAGGTTGAGCGGCGGCACGGGCTTGCGACCCCGCTCGCCGATCAGGTGCAGTGCGCCCGTGAGCGCGATGTAGTTGATGTCGTGCCCGGCGGCGTGCGCGAGCGGACCCGTCTGCCCCCAGCCCGTCATGCGGCCATAGACGAGTCGTGCGTTGCGGGCCAGGCAGACGTCGGGCCCGAGGCCGAGGCGCTCCATGACGCCGGGGCGGAAGCCCTCGATCAGCGCGTCGGCGCCGTCGATCAGCTCGAGCAGCGCCTCGATGGCCGCCGGATGCTTGAGGTCGAGCGCGATCGAGCGACGGTTGCGCAACAGGCAGTCCGTTTCACGGCTGCCCGGTCGGGCCGAGACACGGTCTACCCGGATCACGTCCGCGCCCATGTCCGCAAGCATCATCGCGCAGAAGGGTGCTGGCCCGATTCCCGCCAGCTCGATCACCTTCACGCCGTGCAACGGTCCCATGCGCTCGCTCTCCCTCGTGCCCGTCGTCGTCCGGCTGGCGGGCGCGCGGACGCGCACCCGCGGGAACTATTGCTTCGTTACACTTGCGGGTCAATGGGAAACTTCGGCGCGCGTCCTCGCGACGTGCGCACAGGTATCACGCATGCTGCCGCTGCTGTGCGGAACACGGATCCTCGACTTCACCACGATCGTGCTGGGCCCGTACGCGACGCGTACGCTCGGCGACCTCGGCGCGGACGTGATCAAGGTGGAGCCGCCACAGGGTGACCTGTTCCGCACGGTGCGCCCGGGCCGTTCGCGCGGCATGGGTGCGGGCTATCTCGGTTTCAACCGGAACAAGCGGTCGCTCGCGCTCGACCTGAAACGACCGGCCGCACGCGAGGTGCTCGATCGTCTCGTGCGCGGGTCGGATGTCGTCGTGCACAACATGCGGCCGAAATCCGCCGCGCCGCTCGGCCTCGAGTACGCGCGGCTTGCCACGCTCCGGCCGGGTCTCATTTACGCGTTCGCCGCGGGCTACGACCAGCGTGGCCCGAACGCAGCCGAACCCGCGTACGACGACGTGATCCAGGCCGCGGCCGGCGTTGCGGCGCTGAACGCCAACGATCGCGGGGAACCGCGATACCTCTCGACCATCCTCTGCGACAAAGTCGGCGGCCTGCACCTCGCCATCGCGGTGGCGGCGGCGCTCGCGCGTCGCGCCAGGACCGGCGAAGGCTGCTGCATCGAGGCGCCGATGTTCGAGAGCACGGTCTCGTTCCTGATGTCGGAGCAGCTCGGTGGCGCCACCTTCGAGCCGCCGCTCGGCCCGACCGGTTATGACCGGCTCGCGGCGCCGAACCGCCGGCCGTATCGCACGCGCGACGGCTTCATGGCGATCCTGCCGTACACGACGACGCACTGGGTGGCGTTCTTCGAGCTGATCGGCCAGCCCGAGTTCGCGCATTCGCCCCGCGTGCAGGACCCGGGGTTGCGCAGTCAGAGCGCCGACGCGCTCTATGCCCTGATCGCGGCGGCCGCACCGTCCCGCACGAGCGACGAGTGGCTGCAGGAGCTCCGCGCACGCGACATACCGTGCTCGCGCGTGAACTCGGTCGGCGACCTGCTCAGCGATCCGCACCTGCGCGCGACCGGTTTTTTCCGCGAATACGATCACCCGACCGAGGGCCGGTTGCGCGACACGCGCTCACCGTTCCGGCTCCACGAGGAAGCCGAGCGCGACGATCGCCCGGCGCCGCGCACGGGCGCGCAGAGTCGCGAGATCCTGCGCGAATGCGGCTACGACGATGCCGAGATCGACCGGCTCGTCGCGACCAGCATCGTGGCCGACGCAGGCCATCCAGCGGACGCAACGATGGAGCACAGATGAGCGACCTGGACCGGTTCCGCGACGACGTCCGCGCCTGGATCGCGGCGAACTATCCACGGTCGCTGGGCGAACCCTTGCGCGTCGACAGTCCCGACACGCCGTGGGGCGGACGCAAGACGCGTTACGCGAACCCCGACGTGCAGGTGTGGATGGACCGGATGGCCGCGAAAGGTTGGTCGACGCCCGAGTGGCAGCCCGAGCACGGTGGGGCGGGACTGCCGCCGGAGCACGCGCGAGTGCTGCGCGAGGAACTGGCCGCGGCAGGGTGCCGCCCGCCGGTGATCTCGTTCGGCCTCATGATGCTCGCCCCCGTGCTGCACGAGTTCGCGAGCGAGGAGCAGCGCCGGCACTTCCTGCCGCCGATCGCACGCGGGGAGATCCGCTGGTGCCAGGGCTACTCCGAGCCGGGCGCGGGCTCGGACCTCGCCGGGCTGAAGACACGCGCCGAGGACCTCGGTGATCACTATCTCGTCAACGGCCAGAAGATCTGGACCTCGTATGCCGACCAGGCCGACTGGATCTTCTGCCTCGTGCGCACCAACACCGAGTCGAAGCACGGCGGCATCTCGTTCCTGTTGATCGACATGACCAGCCCCGGAATCGAGGTGCGGCCGATCCAGCTGATCTCGGGCAAGTCGCCTTTCTGCGAGGTATTCCTGACGGACGTGCGCGTGCCGAAGCAGAACCTCGTCGGCAAGCCGGGCGAAGGCTGGAAGATTGCGAAGCGGCTGCTGCAGCACGAGCGCGCGAGCATTTCGACGCACCTGCAGACCGGCCTCGGCGGCTCCCCGGCCGGCCGCACGCTGGCCGAGCTGGCGAGGTCGTACGCGGGCGAACGCGACGGCCGCATCGCGGACGCGCACCTGCGCGACGTCGTGGCCCGGCACGAGATGAGGAGCGAGGCGATTGCACTGACGTTGCGCCGCGTGCAGGAGGAGTCCGGCAAGCAGGGGCCGTCCGCGTTGTCGTCGATCACCAAGTCGCTCGGCGCGCAGCACAACAAGGACAAGCACGAACTGATGGTCGAGATCCTCGGCCTGGCCGGCCTCGGTTGGGACGGTGCGCCGTTCACCGACGAGGAGGTCGAAGTGTGCCGCCAGTGGCTGCGATCCAAAGGCAACTCGATCGAAGGCGGCACGAGCGAAATCCAGACCAACATCGTGGCCAAGCAAGTGCTCGGCCTGCCGGACTGAGGCGAACCCGACATGGCACTCGTGCTCGACCACGACCAGGCGCTGCTGCGCAGCACCGCAACGCAGTTCGCGCGCGATCGACTTCCCGTCGCGAACCTGCGTCGCCTGCGCGACACCGGCGACGCGACCGGTTTCGACCGCGACGCGTGGCGGGAAATGGCGGAACTCGGCTGGACCGGCATGCTGATCCCCGAGTCGCTCGGCGGCAACGGCTTTGGCCACTTCGGTCTGGGCCTGGTGCTCGAGGCGCTCGGCCGGACGCTGGCGGCCTCGCCGCTGTTTTCGACGGTCGTGCTGTCGGGCACGGCGCTCGAACTCGCCGGCGACGCCGGGCCCGTGCGAGACCTGCTGCGGCAGATCGCCTCGGGCGAGACCGTGCTCGCGCTGGCGCACGAGGAGCACCCGCGACACCGCCCCTTCGCGATCGCCACGACCGCGCGGCGCGACGGCGACGGCTACGTGCTGAACGGCCGCAAGCGCTTCGTGATCGACGGGCACGTGGCCGAGTCGCTGCTCGTCGTTGCACGGACGTCCGGGGCCGACTCCGATCCACATGGCCTGTCACTGTTCCTGCTCGACGGCGCGACGCCGGGGGTCTCGCGTCACCGTCTCGGCCTTGCGGACAGCCGCAACAGCGCCGACGTGCAACTCTCGGACGTCCGCGTGGACCGCTCCGCACTGCTCGGCGAGGTCGGCGCGGCCGGCCCGGTGCTCGAACGCGTGCTCGACGTCGGGCGCATCCTGCTCTCGGCCGAGATGCTCGGCGCGGCGCAGCAGGTGTTCGAGACGACGCTCGAGTACCTGAAACAGCGTCAGCAGTTCGGCGTGCCGATCGGCAGTTTCCAGGCGCTGCAGCACCGAGCCGTGCAGATGTACACCGAGATCGAGCTCGCGCGATCGGTGCTGCACGCGGCCCTGACGGCGCTCGACGACGACGGCTCGACCGACGTCCCGCGCCTCGCGTCCGTCTGCAAGGCCTGCGTCAACGACACGTTCCACCTGGTCAGCAACGAAGCCGTGCAGATGCACGGCGGCATCGGCATGACCGACCAGGTCGACGTCGGGTTGTACCTGAAACGGGCGCGCGTCGCGGAGGCGACGCTCGGCACGACGGCGTTCCACCGCGAACGCTACGCCGAGCTGCAGGGCTTCTAGCGCCCTCGGCGAAAGCGGGTGCCGGGAGCGGGCGGGCGCTCCGGCGGGCCCGCGAAGCACTGCGCGATCGACAACCACTCGCGCGCAACGGGACCGGACACGCGTAAACCGGTGTCGGCGACATTGCGCGTCTGTGTCACGACCCGGCAGAAGTCCACCGCGTCGCCCTCGACGCGGTCGAGGGCCGCCGGATCGTTCCACGTCCAGGTCGCACCCGACGGGCTCGTGAGCCGCACGCAGGGCTTCACGGCAGGCACCTCGCGCCGGTTCACGGTAAAGCTCCAGCCGAACGTGTTCACGCCGATCAGCGCGACGTTGTACAGGCGGTCGTGCTCCTCGCGCTCGAGTCCGAGCGCATCGAAGACCGCCTGCCCGTGCGCCCACGTTTCCATCTGGCGTGCACTGATGAACGAACGTGCGCTCATGTCGGGGCCGAACCAGGGCAACCGCAGGCCGGGCTCGAGGTCGCGGAATACCGCGGCGAGGGTCGTGTACTGCGAGCGCCAACGCTCGAGCAATGCGTCGCCGCTGCAACCCTGCAGCCATGCACGGGTGTATTGAGCGAACGACTG
>DASUMQ010000150.1:0-16864 GCA_036277615.1 Steroidobacteraceae bacterium | reverse complement strand
AGTCGGCCAGTCCGTCACGTTCAAGGTCGGCGCGAGCGGCAGCGCGCCGCTGGCGTTCCAGTGGCGTCGCAACGGCACCGCGATCGCGGGCGCGACGAGCGCGGGCTACACGCGCAAGAACGTCCAACTCAGCGACAACGGGGCGCTGTTCGACGTCGTGGTCTCGAACGCGTTCGGCCGGGTGACGAGCGACGCCGCGCGCCTGACGGTCATCCAGAACGCCGTGCCGTCGGCGACGATCACCAAGCCCGTGGTCGGCACGACCTACGCCGGCGGCAATGTGATCGAATACGCCGGCGCCGGCAATGACCCGGAGGACGGCGTCCTACCCGCCAGTGCGTTCACCTGGTGGGTCAACCTGCACCACGACGGCCATACCCATCCCGCCCTGCTGCCCGTCAGTGGCTCCAGGACCGGATCGTTCAAGATCCCCGTGACCGGCGAGACGTCGGCCAACGTCTTCTATCGGATCCACTTGCGGGTGCGGGACTCGGTGGGACTCACCCGCACCGTGAGCCGCGACGTCCTGCCGCGCAAGCGCACGATCACGCTCGCGACGAATCCGACCGGCCTGCAGGTGAAACTCGACGGCCAGGCGGTGACCACGCCGTACAGCTTCGTCGGCGTCGTGGGCATCCAGCGCAAGCTGGAGGCGGTGTCGCCGCAGGAGTCCGCCGGCGCGACCTGGGTGTTCCAGTCCTGGTCCGACGGCGGCGCGAGGATCCACACGATCCGGACGCCGGGTACGAACACCACGTACACCGCTCGATACGTCACGCAGTAGGCAACCCGCACGCCCGTCGCAAAGGGCGGGCGCCGGGTGGTGATGAACGGACCGTTCAGTTGCAGGCGGCTTGCGTCTCGATGTTGAACGGCGGCGTCAGCGCTTTGCGGAACGGCCCGTAGAGCACCTTGGAGCCTGCCGGCGCATCGATCCTGACACACGTGCTCGCTCCGTCGCGCGCGAGGAACACGACGCCGTCCGTTGCCGTGCCACGCGTGTCGAAGCGGAAGACGATCCGCTTCGGGTTGGTCTGGTAGTCCAGTTTGTCGGCAGAGTTGAGCCCCACGCCGCTCACGCGAACGAAGCTCGCGCTCGAATCGAACGACCCCGCAAAGATCGCGCTGCCGCCGGCGGCCGCGGTCCTCATTCGCCACTCGCCGGTCGGGCAGTCGCGCCAGAGGAAGATGCCCTTGTCCACGGCCGCATTCAGCCGGGGAGCGCCGCACGGATACGCGGGCGCGACGCCGAGCTTGACCGCCGCGATTCCGCCACCCTCGATGATCCGGTAGAGCTTGTTGGTCGACACGTCGTTGAACGTCTGCACGCCGCCACTCGGCCATTCGACCCGCAGGTCCACCACGGTGGCGCCGGCCAGGCCGAAGTGCGTGCGCTTCAGGTTCTGCGACCAGCGGTGGTAGCCCCCGTCCTGCACGCGAACCTGCGTGATGCCGTTGGCCGTCGCGAAAATGCGCGCGCCGGTGGCATCGCGCTCCGACCGGGTCCCGACGAGGTCGAGCTCGATCCAGCGATTGGCGTTGCCCTTGTTGCGGTACAGCTTGGTCGGGCCGCCGTACAGCCGCGGGCGCAGGTTCAGGCCGTTGGTCAGGTAGAGGTCGAGAAAGCCGTCGACGTTGTAGTCGGCCGTCACGACGGAGTCGGCCCATCCCGCGCCGCTCGCGACAGCCACGCCGACGGGGCCGAGCGCACCGCCGGCCCCGTCGACCTTGCGGAACGTCCCGTTGCCGAGGTTCTCGTACAGGATGTTCGGCAGGTTGCTCGCGCCCGTGCGACACCCCAGGTACAGGTCGACGTCCATGTCGTTGTCGAAATCGCCGGGCGCCACGGTGCTGCACTCGATCGGTGCATCGAGACCGGCTGCCACGGTCTCGTCGAGAAAGCCGCCCGAGCGATTGACCATGAGCGACGGACGCTGCGCGAAGTCGCTGGGCGCCAGTCCGGTCGGAACCAGGCCGCTGATCGCCGAGGTCGAATCGATCTTGAAGTACACCTCGCTGAACACGACCGGAGACGTTTCCGACAACTGTGAATGCACGACCACGGTCCACTGCTGCAGCGAGGGGCTGTATCCGATGCGCATGACGGGGATCTGGTCCTGCGTGGTCGGGGCAGGGGGCATGCCGCTCACGGCCGGGTTGGACGGATCGAGCGTGAACGGCAGGCCGGCGGGATTCCACCCGCTCGCACCGATCTTGATCCGGGTGAACCTGGTCGTGGTGCGGACGTCCTGCTTGTTCCAGTCGAGGTCGAACTTCACCTGGCCCGCCGTGACGAACCGGAACCCCTTGGTGGCGTCGGTCAGGTGCGATTCGAAATGCGTCGGGCTGCTCTGCGTCACGCCCGATGGGTGCAGTTCCACGCGGCCGATCACGAACAGGTCCACGCGACCGTCGCGGTTGAAGTCCGCGATCGCCGAGTCGACCGCGCGTGGAACGGGTCGCAGGAAGGCCGCGGGGTTGCTGCTGTCGAACACCTTGGCCCACGGCAGCGGTTCGGTGTTGTAGATCTTCTGCGGGAACAGGTCCTGGTCGGAGCACATGAAGTCGACGACGCCGTCGTTGGTCACGTCGATCAGCTGGCCGTAATGGAAGCGCAGGCACAGCAGCTTGGCGTCGCCGGTCGTCTCGGTAAAAAAGCCGGGCGGTCCCTGGCGATAGAGTTTGGCGATGCCGCCGAACTGCGTCATCACGAAGTCGATGAGCTTGTCGTCGTCGTAGTCGAGCCACACCGGCAGACGACCGCCCAGGTTGGTGGTCGTCAGTCCACGCTCTCGCGTGCGATCGACCAGACGCTGGCGCTCGTTGAACAGGAGCTGGCTCAAGTTGCCGGTGCCCGAGCTCACCAGCAGGTCCTGGTCGCCGTCGTTGTCGATGTCTGCCCAGGAGGCGCCGTGCGTGTCGGCATTCGGCCGGTTGCGCCAGGTGAGCACCTGCGGTCCGGTCTCGTAGAACGTGCCGTTGCCACGGTTCAGGAACAGGCTCGGCCGCGTCCGGTGGTTGCTCGCAAACAGGTCCGGAAACCCGTCGTTATTCAGGTCACCCCAGGACGCGCCATAGGTCTCGCCCTTGTGGGCCAGGCCCGACGTGGCGGTGGCGTCGGCGAAGGCGGGTTGCGCTCGCGCGGGCGCCGCCAGCGTGAGGGTCAGGAGGAGGAGGGCGACGCCGCGCAGTGCGATGGTGACCTCGTTGCGCCTGCTCCCGGTCTGCGTGGCCACCATTGCCGAAACGTGACTGGACGTGAACATACGTGCGCCTTCGGGTGGTTATAAGTCGACGCTTACGACACCGTAGGGCTGGCCCTGGCGTGCTCGCAGTCAGCCCCGCCTGATTCCCGGGCGTGGTCCCCGTCGTCGCGAGGCGTAGGTCGATCGGACGTACGCCGACACGGGCGCCTAGGACTGGGACCAGAACGTGTGATCCCCGGCGCCTCGCTTCGCCCGCGGCCGTCAGCATGCGTTACCGGCGACCGGCGATATCACTTGGCCGCGACCTGGCTCTCCGGCAAGTAGAACCGCAGCTTCTGGTCCTTCATCACGCTCATGGCCGGAACGTCCTTGCCGTCGATCGACACCATGTCGCCGGTCATTGGCTGCCAGAGCATGTGCGTCCTGGTGTGGTCGAGCAGCACCGTCACCGAATCGCTGGTCTTCTCGGTGACCTTGCCGGACAACTTGACGTAGCGCGTGCCGTCCCGCTCGACGACGCCGACACACGACTTGGGGATGTCGGGGTACTTCGCAATGATGTCCGGCCTCCAGCGCACGTCGCTGCAGGACCCCACCGCGGTGGATTGCGCCTGCGCCGATCCGGCAATGGCGATGGAAGCGGCGATCAATGCCGAAACGAAAGACATCTTTTTCATGGACGTTTTGCTCCGTGGTCGTGGCTGATCGTTCGCCGGCGTCCACGCGACGCGAAGGCCCCGTCCGGCGTTGGACATAATATCGGCCCGGCCCTCGCGGAACACCGCCTCCCGACCGTAACGGACAGCGAAAACCCGCCGACGTCGGAGCCGTCGAACCGCTTTTCATAACGTGCCGCGTCCATTGGCGCGGCGCGGCGAACCGCGCCCATTCTGTGACGCTGTTTCGCGTTTGCGACGCGCCGTTCTGAGAGATTCGCACCGAGCTGATCGCAGCAGCTGCGACGTCCGTCAATTAAGTCCGGTCGACCCAGGAGGCGCCCCTTGGCCGCGATTCCCGCGCCCACTCACGAGCATTCGATGCACGCGAACGACCGCGCACGGGCGACGCTCGTGCGCCCGCCCCGCGTGGAAGTCGTCGCGATCACTGCCGACGACGCGCTGCTGGAGCAGATCGGGCAGGCGCTGGATGGTGAATCGATCATTCGACACGCCGAGAATCCCGCCGAAGCGCGCGGCATTGTGTCGCCGCAGCATCCGTGCGTGCTGCTGCTCGACGCGCGTGGGTACGACGACCTCGCGCGGGTCGTCGAGGATCTGCAGTCGGCGGAGGGTACCCGTGTCGTCGTGATCTTTGCGCCGGCCGAGGCCAGCGACGACGTCGCCCGGGCCGTGCGCGGGTCCGCGGCCTTCGCCGTGTTGACCATTCCCGTCGTGCTGCCGCAGGCGGCGGCCGTCCTCGAAGGGGCGCGCGAGGAGTCGCTCGCTCGCCATGCGCTGCTTGCAGCGCCGGCGGCCCCACCCGTCGACGCGGTGCCGGTGGCGGATGCCGCACCGATGCCGGTGGCCGACACCGACGAATTCACCCCGGTGCCACACCCGCGACCGCGTCGGGCCGCACCGGCGACACGCCGTGCCGTCGCGGGCAACCGCACGAAAGTCATCGTTGCCGCGCTCGCGCTGCTGTGCGCGGCAGCGATCGCAGGGTTCTGGCTCCACGAGCCCGCGACCGTGACCGACGATCGGTCCGCTCCGCAGCCCGTGCCGGTCGAGCCGTCCGCAAACCCATCGGCTGCCGTCGAACTCGAGACCGTGCAGGCAGGGTCCGTCGACGAGTTGCTCGACTCGGCGCGTGCGGCCATGCGCGCGCGGCACTACACCGATCCCGAAGGCCAGAACGCCCTCACTTTCTACCGGTCCGTGCTCGCCCAGGATCCCGTCAACGGCGAAGCCCGCGAAGGCCTAGAGCGCATCGCAGTCGTGCTGCACGAGCGCGTCCGCTCGGCGCTCGCGGAGCGCCGGTACGACGAGGCGAGCCGGACACTCGCGCAACTGCGGTCGATACGGCCGGACGATCCGGCGGCCGTGCAGTACGAGACCACGATCGTCGAGGCGCGCATCGCGAAGGCGCTGGACAACGTCGACGTCGAGCGCGCCCGCGAACTGCTGCAGCAGGCCGCGAAATCCGGAGCCCTCCCGCCCGACGGGATCGCCCGCTGGCAGTCCGAACTGGACCGGCAGCAGACCGACGCGCGCGCCGCGCAGCTCGCGGCGCTCGTCTCGCAGCGGGTCCGGCAGGGCAGGCTGGTCGACCCCGCCAACGACAGTGCAAAGCACTACCTCAACCAGCTGCGCCGGCTCCCGGGTGCGGCACACCACCAGCGTGCGGACCTCGCGACGACCGAGCTGCAGCAGGCGTACCTGGGCAAGCTGCGGGATGCGCTCACGAAATCGCAACGCGCCGAGGTGGATCGCTGGAAAGCGGAGGCGCGTGCGCTCGGCGTGACCGCCACGGAAATCTCCGCCGTTCATCGCGACGTGAACGCGCGCGCAATCGTCGCGGAATCCAGGCAGGAGTCATCCCGGATCGCCCGGTTGCTCCAGGATCGCATCGCCGGCAACAAACTGCTCGAGCCGGCAGACGACAGCGCCGTCTTCCATCTCGGAGCGTTGCGCACGATGGACCCGTCTTCGGGCGCGGTCGCGACGGGCGAGCGGGCACTGTCCGCAAAATTGCTGGAGCAGGGACGATTGGCGCTCACGGAGCAGCGATTCGACGTCGCGCGAGCGCACGCGGCGGCCGCCCGCCAGCTTGGCATCAACCTCGAGACTGTTGCGGCGCTCGAGCGCGACATTGCCGCGGCGGGCCCAGAGTCGGGACAGCCCGGATCGCAGCCGACGCCGCGACTGGCCCGCACCCGGTACGTTGCGCCGGAGTACCCGGCGGGCGCGCTGAAGAAGGGCGTCCGTGGTGATGTGCGCGTGCGCATCACCGTCGATGCGGACGGGCGGGTCAGCGACGCGGTCGTCGTGCAGTCGAACCCCCCGGAGATTTTCGACGCGGTGGCAGTCGCGGCCGCACGCAAGTGGCGATTCAAGGCGATCGGCGCCAGAGACTCGGGCGTCGAGGCGACGGCCACCGTCGACATCGCATTCCGGCCGGAGGACGTGAAGAAGTGAAACGGGACGGATATCTCGCGCGGGTGCGCGAGGGGGCTGCCACCCTCGGCTTCCTGGCGCTGCTGGTCACGTTCATAGGTGCCGTGTTGTTGCCCGGCTACAGGCTCGCCGACGAACTCGCGGCGAATACCGGCGCACTGAAGCTGGCAAGCGAGCACCAGGGCCGGCCGGACGCCATCGCGGGCTCGCTCGGCTCGATTCGGGACCGGCTGGGTGCAGGAACTTACGTGGGCGACGCGCTTTCCGACCTGGATCGGTCCGTCGGCAGTTTCGACCGTGCGCTGAAACAGCTCGAACAGTCCGCGGCCGGCAATACGGCCGAGCTGCGCACGGCCCGCGCGACGTGGTCGCAGTACAGGCGACTCCTGGAGCCCATCGCCTCGTTCGACGGCCTGCCGTATCTCGACACCGACTCCGCCGGCACCGAGATGAACGCGGGCGGCCGCAAGCTGCTCGCGGACACGCGTGTCGCGCTGGCGTTCGGCCGGACCGGCACCCCGAAGCTGACCGGGGCGATGTCGGCGATCGGCTCGCGGCTGCAGCGCGACGTCGTAGACGGCTCCGCAAGGCTCCGCGTGCTGATGATCGTGGGCGTCGTCTTCGCCTGCGTGCTGGTCGCCCTGCTGGCGTACGTACAGTGGCTCAAGGCGCGCCACGAACGGGCCGCGCTCGACGCGAAGAACCAGACACGCGACATCCTCGCCACCGTCAAGGACGGCTTGTTCCTGATCGATGCCGAATTCCGCGTCGGCAAGGCGCACTCGGCGGCCCTGACCGCCCTGCTCGGACGAGAGCGCTTCGACGGCCTGACCTTCGAGGAACTGCTGCGCCCGCTCGTGCCCGAGAAGGCGCTCGCGACCGCGAACAAGTACGTCAAGCTCCTGTGGGGCGAGCGCGCGAACGAGAACCTGATTCGCAGCATCAATCCGCTGTCGGAAGTCGAGGTGCAGATCGACCACGGCGACGGTCGGCGCGACGTCAAGTACCTCGACTTCGAGTTCCACCGGGTTCGCGACGGTCAAACCATGCGGCACGTACTCGTGACGGTCAACGACGTCACGTCGCGCGTGCTGCTCGCGCGCGAGCTCAAGGAGTCGCAGGCCAGCGCGCAGACGCAACTCGACATGCTCGTCGGCATCCTGCAGGCGGACCCCGGGCAGGTCATCTCGTTCCTCGACGACGCCACTGCGGCGCTCGGGCACGTCAACGCGGTCCTCAAGGTGCCGGCACGCAGCGATCGGGAATTCCGCGACAAGATCGACCAGCTGTTCCGCGAAGTCCACCGGATCAAGGGCGAGGCCGCGGCGCTAGGGCTCGCCGCGCTGGAAGTCCGCGCCCACGACTACGAGGACCTGCTGAACGACACACGCCAGCGCCCGACTTTGTCCGGCGACGATTTCCTGCCCCTGGTCGTGCGCCTCGACGACCTGTTCACCCACCTGAAGTCGGTCCGCGAACTGGTCACCCGGCTCGACGGGCTGCGCACCGCCAGCGTGCTCGAGTCGCAGCCCGTCGCTCCGTTGTTGTCCGAAGCTGCGCTGGACAAGCTGGCGCAGCGCATCGCCGCCGATCACGGCAAGAGCATCCGGCTGGCGGCGGTCGGCCTGGAGGACGTTCCCAACGAGCTCGCCAAGCCGGTGCGCGACATCACGATCCAGTTCGTCCGCAACGCGGTGGTGCACGGCATCGAATCGGCCGAGGCCCGTCGTGCGGCCGGCAAGGCGGCGACGGGCCTGCTCGAAGTGCAGTTCAGGCAGGGAGCCTCGGGTTTCGAGCTGCTGTTCCAGGACGACGGCAGCGGCATCGACGAACGTCGGGTCCGGGCCGCGGCCGTGGCGCGCGGTCTCGTCGCGCCGGAGCAGGGCGAGGCGCTCGATTCCAAGGCGGTGCTGGCGCTGCTGTTCAGGCCGGGTTTTTCCACTCACGAAGGTCGTGACCGGGATGCCGGACGTGGCGTCGGTCTCGATCTCGTGCGGCGCACCGTGCAGGAGCTGGGCGGCAAGGTCGGCGTGGCGACCGCCCACGGCAAGTACACGCGGTTCCGCATCGTGCTGCCCGCCGCCCAGGCCGGCCAGCAAGCGGCGGCCGGCTGAACGTCGCCGCCCGCAGGGACACCCGCATGTCAAACGCCGCCCGCGAGCTCGCACGTCCGCTCAAGCTGCTGATCGTCGACGACTCCAACGTGATCCGGCGTCGCATCGAGCGCTCGCAGCAAATCGACCGCCTGGAGGTGGTGGGTCTCGCGAGCAATGGGCTCGATGCGATCGAGACGTTCCGCCGCACCGACCCGGACGTCGTCACGATGGACATCACGATGCCGCAGATGGACGGGATCGAGTGCGTCGAACGCCTGGTCGCGATGAAGCCGCACGTGCTGATCCTCGTGATCTCGGCACTCGCGGACAAGGCGACTGCGGTCGAGGCGATGGAAAAGGGTGCGAACGGTTTCTTGAACAAGCCGTTCACGGACCGCCAGCTCAACGACGCGCTGCTAGAGCTGATTGCCGGAGCCTGAGCCGCGATGCTGGAGGAAAGGGACATTCGCGCGTTCGTCTACGGGGCGACCCGCTATTTCGAGGTTGCCGCGCAGCAGGCGGCCACGGTCGGGTCGCCGTTCCTCGTCACGCAGGGCTCGCCCGAAGTCCACGACTACACCGGCGTGATCGCCGTGTCGGGCCGTCGCAGCGGCCTCGTCTATTTCTCGGCGCCTCGCGGCATGCTGACGGTGCTGCTGATGAAGATGAACGAAAGCAACGTGTCGCACGACAACCTCTGCGACCTCGTGGGCGAGGTCGCCAACACGATCTCGGGCAACGTGCGCCGCGAATTCGGCAAGGATTTTGCGATTTCGGCGCCGTCGGTCGTCGCCGGGAACGCGGGTCCGATCGAACTCCCGGCGGGTTGCCGCCCGGTCGTGATCCCGATCAACTGGCGCAGCCACGCCGCCAAGCTAATCGTGTGCCTGCAGTGACCAACGGCCTGCGCATCGCAAGCGCCCATCGCCCGGGGCAGGACCTGTCGTAGCGAGGCGAGCGCTGGTCCGCACGGACCATTCCTGGTTGGGCGCCCAACTGGGCTAAACTGCGCGACCGGCAATCGCCCGGTCCCTCCCGTTTTCCTCATTCCGGGCGCACATGCTGTCCACGACCAACCTTTCGATCCAGTTCGAAGCCAAGCCGCTGTTCGAGCACGTCTCGGTCAAGTTCGGCGACGGCAACCGCTACGGCTTGATCGGCGCGAACGGCTGCGGCAAGTCAACGCTCATGAAGATCCTGGGCGGCGAACTCGAGCCGAGTTCCGGTGACGTGGTGCTGCAGGCGGGCATGCGCCTCGGCAAGCTGAGCCAGAACCAGTTCGGCTACGAGGACGAGCGCGTGCTCGACGTCGTCATGCAGGGGCATGCGGAGATGTGGCAGGCGATCCACGAGCGCGACCGCATCTACGCGGACCCTGCGGCCACCGACGACGACTACATGCGGGCGGCCGAGCTCGAAAGCCGGGTTGCCGAGTACGACGGATACACCGCCGAGGCGCGGGCAGGCGCGATCCTGATCGATGCGGGCATCGACGAGTCGAAGCACGACCTGCCGATGCGGGAAATTCCGCCGGGCCTCAAGTTGCGCGTGCTGCTCGCACAAGCGTTGTTCTCGCGGCCCGACGTGCTGCTGCTCGACGAGCCCACGAACAACCTCGACATCCACTCGATCGGCTGGCTCGAGAAGGTCATCAATGCGTACGACGCGACGATGATCATCATCAGCCACGACCGCCACTTCCTGAACCAGGTCTGCACGCACATCGCCGACCTCGATTACCAGCAGCTCAAGCTCTATCCGGGCAACTACGACGATTTCATGCTGGCGTCCGTCCAGGCCCGCCAGCGCGTCGAAGCCTCCAACGCCAAGGCGAAAGCACAGATCTCGGACCTGCAGGAGTTCGTGCGACGCTTCTCGGCCAACGCGTCGAAGGCGCGCCAGGCGACCTCGCGCAAGCGCCAGCTCGAGAAGATCAAGCTCGAGGAGGTGCGCCCGTCCTCGCGCCAGAACCCCTACATCCGCTTCGAGCAGGCGAAGAAACTGTACCGCTCGGCAGTCACGGTCGAGGGGCTGTCGTTCCGCTACCCCGTCGCGGAGCGGGACGTGTTCACGGACCTCAATTTCACGATCGAAGCGGAGCAGCGTGTCGCGATCATCGGGCCGAACGGCATCGGCAAGACCACGCTGATGCGGTGCCTGGCCGGCGAACTCACGCCGACCCACGGGCGCATCACCTGGGTGGAGAACGCGCAACCGGGGTACATGCCGCAGGACCCGCAGGCCGAGTTCGGCGCGAAGGTGGACCTGTTCAACTGGATGTCCACGTGGAGCGGCAAGGCGGACGACGAACAGATCGTGCGTGCCACCCTCGGCCGGCTGCTGTTTTCCGGCGACGAAACCAAGAAGTCCGTGAAGGTGCTGTCGGGCGGCGAAAAGGGTCGCATGATCTACGGCAAGCTGATGCTCACGCGCCCGAACGTGCTGCTCATGGACGAGCCGACCAACCACATGGACATGGAAACGATCGAGTCGCTGCAGATCGGGCTCGAGAAATATCCCGGCACGCTGATCTTCGTCTCGCACGACCGTGAGTTCGTGAGTGCCCTCGCGACGCGGCTGATCGAACTGAAACCCGATGGTAGTTTTGCTGACTTTACAGGTAGTTACGACGAATACCTCGACAGCCAGCACGCCGAGTACTAGGACGCGCACCAGCCATGACTGCCTCCTCCGAACCCGTCACGGCCACCTCGTTCGACGAACTGGGCCTCAGCGCGAGCGTGCTCGAGGCCGTCAAGACGGTGGGCTACGAGGCGCCGTCGCCGATCCAGGCCGCGACGATCCCGGTCCTGCTCGCCGGTCATGACATGCTCGGGCAGGCGCAGACCGGCACCGGCAAGACCGCGGCATTCGCCCTGCCGCTGCTGAGCCGCATCAAGGTGCGCGGCGACACGCCGCAGGTCATCGTGCTGGTGCCGACACGCGAGCTCGCGATCCAGGTCGCCGAGGCCTTTGGCAAGTACGCCGCCGCCATCAAGGGCTTTCACGTGCTGCCGATCTACGGCGGCCAGAGTTACGCGCCGCAGTTGCAGAGCCTCAAGCGCGGCGCGCACGTCGTCGTCGGCACCCCGGGCCGCGTGATGGACCACATCAAGCGCGGCACCCTGCAACTCGGCGGCGTGACCTGTCTCGTACTCGACGAGGCCGACGAGATGCTGCAGATGGGGTTCGTCGACGACATCGAATGGATCCTCGAGCAGACGCCGGCCGGGCGGCAGGTCGCGCTGTTTTCCGCCACGATTCCCAGCCCGATCCGCCGCATCGCGCAGAAGCACCTGCGCGAGCCGGTCGAAGTCACGATCGCCAGCCGGACCAGCACGGCGGCCAACATCCGGCAGCGCTACTGGATCGTGAGCGGCGTGCACAAGCTCGACGCGTTGACCCGGATCCTCGAGGCCGAATCGTTCGACGGCATGCTCGTCTTTACACGCACCAAGCAATCGACGGTCGAACTGGCCGAACGGCTCGAGGCGCGCGGGTTCGCGGTGGCGCCGCTCAACGGCGACATGCAGCAGAAGGAACGCGAGCGGACCGTGGCGCGGTTCAAGGGCGGACAGCTCGACATCCTCGTCGCGACTGACGTCGCGGCGCGTGGCCTGGACGTCGAACGCATCAGCCACGTCGTCAATTACGACGTGCCGTACGACACCGAGTCGTACGTCCATCGGATCGGGCGCACGGGCCGCGCCGGGCGCAACGGCGAGGCCATCCTGTTCATCACGCCGCGCGAGCGCAACATGCTGCGCTACATCGAGCGCGCGACCCGGTCGCCGCTGGAACCGATGGACCTGCCGACGATCGCGGACGTCAACGAGCAACGCGTCGCACGGTTCCGGCAACGGATCGTCGAGGCCATCGCCGCCGGGCAGGCCGAACCGTTCCGCAGCCTGATCGAGGAGTTCGAACGCGAGCACGACGTTCCCGCGCTCGACATCGCCGCAGCACTTGCCAGCCTCATGCAGGGCGGCAGCCCGCTGCTGCTGGAGGAGAAGGGTGCTCGAGCAGCCACGAGTCCAGAACGACCCGGACGAGACGTCCGCCCGTTCGAGCCGGAGCGGGAAGGGCGCCTGGCCGAGGAAGACACCGAGACCTACCGCATCGAGGTCGGCTACGTCCACGGGGTGAAGCCCGGCAACATCGTCGGCGCCATCGCCAACGTCGCCGGGCTCGAGGGCCGGCAGATCGGGCACGTCGACATCCGCGAGGATCACACGTTCGTCGGGCTGCCCATGGGCCTGCCGCAGGAACTCCGCGCGGAACTGGCCAAGACGCGCGTGGCGGGGCAGATGCTGCGGATCCAACTGGCCAGCCACGTGCCACCCAAGCCGCTGCGCAAGCCGCCCAAGCGTGCGCCGGCAGGACAAGGCTCGCCGAAACGCAAGCGCAAGAACTGAGCGGGTACGCGGTTTACTGAGTTGGGAAGATGGTCTTACAGCGGCGTGTCGGCCGTCTGATTCTCATGCGAAGTCGACCCAAGTAAGGTCTTGCGATCGCCAACGGCGCACGCACGGGAAGGGACGTTCATGGACCGCGGAAAGATCGACTCGACCAATCCCCGGAGCACCGCGAGCATCGCGGGCCATCCTCTGCATCCGATGGCAATTCCGTTTCCAATCGCGTCGTTCGTGGGCGCGCTGGCCGCGGACATCGCGTTCATCAACACCGGCAATCCGTTCTGGGTCGAGGCTTCGCAATGGCTGCTCGGCGTCGGCATCGTCACAGCCTTGCTCGCAGCGGTCGGAGGGTTCATCGACTTCTTCGGCGATGCGCGCATCCGCGCGCTGCCACCGGCACGTCGACACATGATTGGCAACCTCGTGCTCGTGGGCCTCGAGGCGTTCAACCTGCTGCTGCGAGCCGGCGACAACTCGGCCGATGCGGTGGTGCCGCTGGGAGTGTCGCTGTCAGCATTGGGCGTGCTGTTGCTGCTGTTCAACGGCTGGCAAGGCTGGGAAATGGTCTATCGCCATCGCGTGGGCATTGCCGACCGGTCAGACTGAGGCAGTCTCCGGCTCCGTCAGGAACGACTGGATGACCGGCAATGCCGGTTGCGACGGACTGAGCAGGAACAGGTGTCCGTCCTCGACCAGGTGCAGTCGGGCGCGCGGAATGAGCGCGGCAAGGATCTCGGCATTGACCACTGGAACCAACGGATCGTCCGTGCCGGCCAGCACGAGCGTGGGTTGCCTGATGCACGGCAACCACAACAGGCTCGACCACGCGCAGAACGCGAGCTGTTGATAGAGATAGCCGAGCAGGTCCGGCGGACGCAGGTGCGCACTGTGCCGGTCGATCATGTGTTTATCGCGGCGCACCTGGCCGCCGTAGAGTTGGGGCGCAATGCGGCGCAGGTACGCTGCGTCCTGGTAGCGCCTCGGGTGCGCGAGTCGCCTCAGCACGGACGGCGAGGCCGGCACCATCGTCACACCGGGCGTGGTCGCCGCGAGAATCAGCCGCCGGCAGCGTTTGCGGAAGCTGCGTGCGAACTGCTGGGCCAGCGCGCCGCCCCATGACAGGCCCAGGACATCGACACGCGAGTAACCGAGCACGTCGAGCATGCGCGCGATGAGGCGCGCGAGGGCCGGCACGGTGTAGGGCAGGAGCGGCCGTTCGGAACCACCGACGCCCGGGACGTCGAAAACGATTGTTTCGACGCCGGCCAGCGCCCGGGTGAGCGGTTCGAGCAATTCCAGGCTCGCGCCGACGCCGTTGCAGATCAGCAGCGGCGTGCCGCGACCGTGCCTGATGCCGACGCGGAGCTGTCGCCCATCGACTTCGATGGACCGGATCTCGGTCGGTGCGATCGTTCCGTGCTTCCGGGATGCCGGGCGCCGTCGTCCGTGGCGCCGCGAGGCGAGCACCGTCACGCGGTAACCATAACCATCGATTTCATTCGTTTGGTCTCAGTCGTCTCGCGTGATCGCTCGCCAGGATGTCAGGCTCGCTCCAGAACATATTCACCGGGCGCCGCGGTGGCCGCCGGGAATCGTTCACTGCCGAGTCTGGCCGGCGCCGGTCGCTTGCCGCCACTGCGCGCCAGCGTCCACTCGGCCCAGACGTCCCACCACGTGCCCGTGTGCTTGTGCGCCTTCTCGAGCCACGCGTCGGGATCTCGGCCCGGCTCCGGACCGAGCCAGTACGTGGCCTTGGGATTCCCCGGGGGATTGACGAGACTCGCAATGTGTCCGGCGTTGCTCAATATGAACGTGCTGGGTCCGCCCAGGATCTGGGTTGCACGATAGCAGCCTTTCCAGGGCGTCAGGTGATCCGTCAACGCGCCGGTGACCAGCGTCTCGATCTCGATCTGCCGCAGGTTCACGGGCTCGCCGAGCACCTGCATCTGATTGCGTCCAGGTAATGGATTGCGCTGGAAGATGTCGAGAAACTGGCTGTGCAGTCGCGCCGGCAGGTTCGTCGCATCGACGCTCCACGCCAGGATGTCGAACGCCGGCGGGTCCTTGCCCATCAGGTAATTGTTCCACCAGTAATTCCAGACCAGGTCGTTCGGGCGCATCCACGCGAACACCCTGCTCAGGTCGTTCGCCGGGAGGATGCCCTTCGCTTCGGAGCGCCGTCGGCTCATCGTCAGCAGGCGCGGTTCGTTGAAAGCACCGATCGGGCTTGCATGGCCGAAATCGAGCAGCATCACGCCGAACGTCGCCGAGTGCACACGTTCATCGCCGCGAGCCGCCATGACGTTCAGCATCAGGCTCGCGAGGATGCCGCCGGCGCACATGCCGATCAGGTTGAGGTCGTCGGTGCCCGCGATGTCGCACACGGCGTCGACCGAGTCGAGGCAGGTCTGCACGTACTCGTCGAGCCCCCAGTCCCGGTGCTCGGCCGTCGGGTTGCGCCAGCTCGTGACGAACATCGTGACGCCGCGTGCGACCGCATACTCGACGAAACTGCGACCGGGCGCGAGGTCCATGAAGTAGTACTTGCCGATCGGCGGCACGATCAGGAGCGTCGGCCGTTCGGACACCTCCGGCGTCGTGGGCCGATACTGGATCAGCTCGACCATCTCGTTGCGGAACACCACGGCCCCCGGCGTGGCCGCAAGCGTCTCACCGACCTTGAACGCCCCGGACGGCACCTGGCTCGGCATGCCGTTGTTGCGGATCACGTCGCGCACCAGATTGCGCGTCCCGGCGAGCAGGCTCGCCCCGCCGGTCTCGAACGCGCGCTTCAAGGCCGCGGGATTGCCGAGGAGGGTGTTGTTCGGTGCGAGCATGCTCGTGAGCACCCCGCCGAGGAATTTCGCGCGCTCGCGCTTGCGCCAGTCGGGATTACTCTCGGCGAGCTCGTCGACGGCCTGGCAGAACGTCAGGTAGCTCTGGCCCAGTCGCCGGTAGGCCCAGTTGTCGCGCCACGCGGGATCCGCAAATCGCGGATCCTTCGGCGACAGCTCGATCGGCGACTGCCCGAGCACGGCCTGCGCGAGGCCCCCCGACAGTTTCCACGTCGCTCGTGCGATCGGCCCCAGAGGTGACAGCAGGCTCGCCCCGCTGCCGACGGCGGACGGCTCGGTCGATGATGGCGTTGGGGTGCCTGCGTCCGAGGATCGCGCGGCCGACCTGCGCGTTCTCGGCCGCCCGCTCTTCGTGGGTCTGCGTTGGACGGCCATGCCTCGCTCCGTAGTGTGCGTTTGCTGTGGAACGGCGACGAGATTGCAGTCTAGTCTGGCTGGCAGTCGGTGACCAACAAGGCCTGTTGGCGACGTCGCGGTTCGTGGCGGCCCGGTGCGCTACGATCCACGGCATTGCCCGCGTGAGCCCGCGAACGGGCGAAGCGAGAGCGTGACTCGATGATCGAGGCTGGGAAAACCGCTGCGACGTGGATGACGGGACGCGTATTGCTGTTCGTGCTGGCCCTGGCGCTGCTCGTGACGGTCGACATCGTGCAGGACGACAGGTCGTTCATCCACTCGCGGGTGGGATCGCTGATTCCCGATGCCGCGCAAGCCGACGCGTTGGAAGTGAAGCGCAACCAAGCTCTCCATGACGTCGATCGCCTTCGCGGGACCCTGAATACCCGGCTCGGCACCGCCCATCGGTTGCCGCGAAACGAGCTCGCCCGGTGGCTGATGCAGCTCGACGCAGAGATCAAGGCACGGGAGGCCCAACGACTCGACCCGTTTCGATTGATGCTGTCCGCGGCAGACACCGACGTGATCGTGGCGCAGGCCAGGAACGAGGCCGAGCTGCAGGTCCTGCGTTGGACGCGACAGGAGCTGCTGGGCGTCATGCAGGGCGTCGCCAGTCGCACGTTGACACCGGAGCAGGCGCGGACGTCGCTGCGAAAGGCGACCGCTGAACATCGAACCAGGAGCGCGGCTTACTGGCGGGCCAAGCGCGACGCGGACGCATTCGCTGCGGCTCATCCGTTCGCTGCGATTTTTCCCTATGAGCAGTTCAATATCCCGGAT
>DASUMQ010000149.1:0-11900 GCA_036277615.1 Steroidobacteraceae bacterium | reverse complement strand
GATTCCCAAGCGTTCCTCACCCGTCCGCCTCTCGTCGCCAGGGTTGCCCCCGCGTTACCGATCGACTTGCATGTGTTAAGCACGCCGCCAGCGTTCAATCTGAGCCAGGATCAAACTCTTCACTTGAAGTCTTGCGACTTTAGTTCGGAGAGAATCCCAACTAGTTTTCAGTATTAACTGGCTAATTGGTACTCGTTCCGATGTTTGCACTCACAAACGATCGACGCGAGTCCCCACACAAATTACCTGTTTCGATTTTTAAAGAGCGCCTCGGAACGAGCCGAGGTGAGCCGCCTATTATGCGGCGATTTCCGTTGCTGTCAATACCCTCGAAATTCTCTTTCGCCGGGTTTTTTCAGCTCGTCACAGCGCCGTGGCGGGGTGACTGCGGAAGGGCGCGCAGTATAGCTCCGAACGAAGGGTCGTCAACACTCGCGGAAGACATTTTCCCTCGTCTTCCTCTCGCTGCAACAAGCGCTGCCGGGACTCAGACGGCTGCGAGTGTCACTCGCGCGAGGCGGCGCTTGCCGACCTGAAAAACGTGCGTGCTGCCCGCCTCGATCACACGCGCCGAGTCCTCGACGCGCTCGCCGTCGATGCGCACCGCGCCTTGCCGGATCTGCCGCATCGCCTCGCTCGTGCTCGGCACGAGCTGTGCGCCCTTGAGCACGTGTGCGAGGCCCATGCCGCCCGCCTCGGCGCGCAGCGTCACCTCCGCGACGTCGGCAGGCAGCGCGCCCTGCTGGAATCGCGCCACGAACTCGTCGCGAGACCTGGCCCCTGCTCCAGCCCCGTGAAAACGGTCCACGATCTCGACGCCGAGCTCGAATTTGGCGTCGCGCGGGTTGCGCCCGTCGCGGCACCCCTGCTTGAGCCGCTCGATGTCGGCATTCGACCGGAACGACAACAGGTCGAAATACCTCCACATCAAGTCATCCGAAATGGACATGAGTTTGCCGAACATCTGCTCGGCAGGCTCGGTGATGCCGATGTAATTTCCGAGCGACTTGGACATCTTGTTGACGCCGTCGAGGCCCTCGAGCAGCGGCATCGTGATGACCACCTGGGGCTCCTGGCCGCAGGCTTCCTGCAGTTGCCGGCCGACCAGCAGGTTGAACTTCTGGTCGGTGCCGCCGAGTTCGACGTCGGCCTCGAGAGCGACGGAGTCGTAGCCCTGCACCAGCGGATACAGGAACTCATGGATCGCGATCGGCTGACCGCTCTTGTAACGCCGGGCGAAGTCGTCACGCTCGAGCATGCGTGCGACCGTGTGCTTTGCGGCCAGCTGGATCAGTCCGGCGGCGCCCATCGGACCCATCCATTTCGAGTTGAACTCCACCCGGGTCAGCGCGGGGTCAAGTATCTTGAAAATCTGGGTTTCGTACGTGCGTGCGTTGGCCTGGATGTCTTCGGGCGTGAGCGGCGGTCGCGTGGCATTGCGCCCCGTCGGATCGCCGATCAGACCGGTGAAGTCGCCGATCAGGAAAACCACCTCGTGGCCGAGCCGCTGGAACATCGCCATCCGGTTGATCAACACCGTGTGACCGAGGTGCAGGTCGGGCGCCGTCGGGTCGAAACCCGCCTTGATTCGCAGAGGGTTGCCACGTTCGAGCTTCCTGAGCAGGTCCGCCTCGAGCAGCACCTCGGACGCGCCGCGGCGCAGTTCGGCCAGTTGTTCTTGGGCGGGCAGCATCGGTCTCGTCGCTCCGGGCGGTTTTGCAGCGCAGGACGCGCGACTCTAGGGGTTGCCGCAAACGCAGGCAACGGCGCGCTGGCTGTGAGCGCGGTCACGGAACTTTTTTGCACGCTGCAACACTCTGAGCCCACTTGGAAAACGACGAATTTTTCAGTTGACTCGTCGCTTTTCCGCAACTACTTTACGCGCCATCTCTTGCCTGGGGTGCTCCTTGCAACCAGTTGATTTTTCAGGGTCCTCCCCCACGCAGCGCGCCGCCGCGGCGGACGTGGCCAGCGCGAGCCGCCGTGGGCGGCTGGCTGGCACCAGCCTGCCGCTGGTTGCGGCCGCGGTCGGCCTGCTCGCGATGGCAGCCTGGCCGAGCCGGGACGTCCCGCGTTCGGTCGACCTGACCCCGCTGCTCGCCGCGCAGTCCGCCGGCACGATCGCGCCGGCCGAGCCGGTGACCCCAGAGCCCGACAGCGTCGAGTACACGGTGCAGCGCAACGACACGATGGACCGGATTTTCCGCTCCGTCGGCGTCGACCTGGCGGCGCTGGCCGAACTGCGCACGCGTCCCGAGGTGCGTCGCGCGCTCGACATCGTGCGGCCGGGCGACACGATTACCTTCACGCACGTCGACGGTGCGCTGCAGTCCCTCAACCGCCAGATCAGCAACACGCTGACGTTGCAGGTGGCGCGCTCGGAGGACGGCTTCGCGGTCAATTACATCGAGAATCCGCTCGAGACGGAGATCGTCGGCCGCCGTGCGAAGATCACGTCTTCGCTCTTCGCCGCGGGCGAAGAGGCGGGCATGACGCCCGAGACGATCATGACGCTCGCGAACCAGATGTTCGGCTGGGACATCGACTTCGCCCTCGACATCCGCGAAGGCGACGAGTTCAGCGTCCTCTACGAACAGAAGTACCAGGATGGCGAATACGTCAATGACGGCCGCGTGCTGGCGGCCGAGTTCGTCAACCAGGGCAAGCTGCACCGCGCCGTGTGGTTCCAGTCGCAGGACGGGCAGGTCGAGGGCTATTTCACGCCCGACGGCAAAGGCATGCGCAAGGCGTTCCTGCGCGCCCCACTCGACTTCACGCGCATCAGTTCGGTCTTCAATCCGAAGCGGCGGCACCCGATCAGCGGGCGGATCCGCGCGCACAAGGGCATGGATTACGCCGCTCCGCCGGGTACGCCGATCTGGGCCGCCGGCGACGGGCGCATAGAATTTGCGGGCAGGAAGGGAGGCTACGGCAATACCGTCGTGGTCGACCACGGCAAGGGCATCACCACGCTCTACGCGCACATGTCGCGGTTCGGCAAGAGCGCGCGGGGCGGCCGCAAGGTCCGCCAGGGCGACATCATCGGCTACGTCGGCTCGACCGGCGCCTCGACCGGCCCGCACCTGCACTACGAGTACCGCGTCCGCGGAACGCACAAGAACCCCGCGTCGGTCACGATGCCCCGCGTCGAGATCTCTTCGAAGTACGTGGCCGAGTTCCGCCAGGCAAGCGACGCGACGCTCGCAAAGCTGGACCTCGCGAGCGGGAAGGCGCAGGCGCTGCTCGCAAGCCGCTGACGGAAGTGTCTAGCGGTTAGTGTCTAGCGGATAGCAGGAACGAACAGGCCCGCTATTGGCGGGCCCATTCGTACCAGACACTGGTCACTAGACACTAGTCACTCTGGTCGGTCACGCGACCCGAAGCCTGAATCCCGCGCTCGCCAGCCACTCCGCCTCCTGCTCGAGGTCGGCCTCGGTGAGCGGATGTTCCGCGAGCCAGCCGCGGGGAAACACCAGCTCCAGCTGTTTTCCCTTCGCCGTGAGCTGGATATCCGGCAACGACCGTGGCGCTCGCCCGCGGTGAAGCAGCACCGCGAGTCGCAGGAGCACGATGAGGTGGGACGCCTTGTCGTGCCACGGCGGCATCAGTTCGTCGAGCATCTCGAGCTGCAGCTTGCGGCGGTGGCTGCCGACGATCGACGCCAGCAGCTGTTGCTCCTGGTGCGGGAATCCCGGCATGTCGGCGTGTCGGAGCAGGTACGCGCCGTGCCGATGGTAATGCGAGTGCGAAATGTCGAGCCCGATTTCGTGCAGGCGTGCAGCCCAGCCGAGGATCGCTTCCGCGATCGGATCCTCGAGACCCCAGTCGCCGCGCACGCGGCGCAGGAAGTCGAGGGCGGTCGCCTCGACGCGATCGGCCTGTGCGACCTCGACGTGGAAGCGCGACTCCATCGCCCGCACGGTGCGCGCACGGGCATCCTCGTCGGTGAGCCGGCCGAGCAGGTCGTAGAGCAGGCCTTCGCGCAGCGCGCCGTCGGCGATCCGCATGTGCTCGATGCCGAGCCGGTCGAAGGTCTCGAGCGCGATGGCAAGGCCGCCCGGCAGTACGTCCTGCCGATCGGGCGACAGCCCCTCCAGCCGGATACGTGAGCTGTGCCCGGCGCGCAGCGTTTCCTGCAGCAGCCACTCGAGTCCTGAACGGTCGACGTGCTGTTTCGCCGGATCGTGCGTCTTGAGCACGTCGCCGATCGCGCGCAAGGTGCCGGACGAACCGTACGCGTAGTCCCACTGCGCCCGCCGGAACCGGGCCGCGACGGGCTCGAGCTCCAGCTGCGCGGCGGTGCGCGCCTTTTTCATGCGTTTCTCGGTGATTTCCCCGTCGGGGAAGAAGCGCGTGCTGAGGCTGACGCATCCCATGTACAGGCTCTCGAGCCGGCGGGGCGCGAGCCCCTCGCCGACGATGAGCTCCGTGCTGCCGCCACCGATGTCGACGACCAGCCGGCGTCCGCTCTCCTGCGGCGTCGTGTGCGCGACCCCCAGGTGGATCAGGCGGGCTTCTTCGACGCCCGAGATGATCTCGATCGGGTGGCCGAGCGCCTCGCGCGCACGGTCCATGAACGCGCCGCGCCTGCGCGCCTTGCGCAACGTGTTCGTCCCGACGACGCGAACGCTCCCGGCACGCATGTCGCGCAGTCGCTGGCCGAAGCGCTCGAGGCACGGCAACGCGCGTTGCATCGCATCGCGGCTCAGCCGGCCCGCGTCGTCGAGTCCGGCAGCCAGACGCACGGTTTCGCGCAGGCGGTCGACGACGACGAGCTGCCCGTGCGCGTACCGCGCAACGATCATGTGAAAACTGTTGGAACCGAGGTCGACCGCCGCGAGGACGTCGGGGACCCGGTCGGGCAAGCGCAGCCTTCCGCGGCTAGGCGGAGAACGACGAGCCGCAGCCGCAGGTGGTCGCCGCGTTCGGGTTGCGGATCACGAACTGCGCACCTTCCAGATCCTCGCGGTAATCGATTTCGGCACCGCTCAAATACTGGAAGCTCATCGGGTCGATCAGCAGCCGGACGCCCTGGTTGACCACGCAGGTGTCGCCCTCTTCCTCGTTTTCGTCGAACGTGAATCCGTACTGGAAGCCGGAGCAGCCGCCACCGGAGACGAACACCCGGAGCTTGAGATTGGGGTTGCCCTCCTCGCGGATCAGTTCGCCGACCTTGCGAGCCGCCGAGTCGCTGAAGACCAGCAGCGGGGCTTCGGCGGTGTCGTGGGGGGCGGTGGCTTCGGTCATGAACGGCTCCGTGGGCGGACAGTCCCCAAGGTTGGGGAGACACAGTCTAACTCAAGGCCGCCTGCTCCAAGCGGACGGGCGCCTTTCAGGACCCCCCGCCCGCTCGTTTCGACACCTGAGGGGGCGAGGAAGTGCCCCCGACCTTCCACTGGAAGGCCTGTTGGACCGGCCCGCGCATCTTCGTGGACTGCAGGCGCACGTCGGTCTCGTAGGGCTCGAACCCGTCCGGCAGCGTGACGGCCTGCTCGATCGTCTGGAAATAACGGAAGGAGAACGGCAACTGCGCCCGGGGCTGGCCGAGCAGCTCACCCACCGTATAGCGCACGGGCACGTCGCCCTGCATGCCGGCGATGGTGACCTGGGCCAGCCCGGCGACGACGCTCTCGTGGCGCATGGCCTGGACCAGCGTCAGCTCGAGCACGAATTGCCGCGGCTTCCCGCCCGGCCGCACCTCGAGTCGCTGGATGCGAAGTCCCTGGATGCCGTCGGCGGGCGAGACGATGCTGCGATAAAAAGCCAGGTCGTCGCCCTGGCGCGCGAGCCTCGATTGCAGGTCCCCGAGCGTGCGTTCGATTTCCCCGTAGGCGTCGCGGTCGAGCCGACGCGCCATTTCGAGCTCGGCCACGCGCGCGTGCAGTCGCCGGTTCTCGAGCTCGAGCTGATCGACCTGCGCTTCGAGGACCGCGCGTCGTTGCGTCGCGTCAAGCGTCTGCCCGTCCCCGTCCTGTCCCCGGCCGTAGACCATCCAGGCGGCCAGCCCGGCCAGCGCGAGCGCGATCGCGGCGGCCCAGGCGAAGCGCGACCGGACCGCAGGCGCGTCGCTCACTCGTCCGGCCTGTCCGGCGGCGTGTCCGTCGGGGCGACGACCTCGGCAGTCGCGTCGTCTCGACGCGGCTGACCCGCGGGCGGTCGCGCGCCGCCGCGGCGTCGGCGTCGCGGCAACGTCGGTTCCTGCATGCGCAACAGTTCGTCGGTCCACCAGTCCGGTCGGGGCGGCGGGCCTGCTGCGAATGCGCGCTCGCCGAGTTCCTGCAGGGCGCGTGCGTACACGGCACGCTTGAAATAGATGACCTCGCGCACCGGCGACCAGTAGTCGACCCAGCGGCCGGAGTCGAATTCGGGTTCCTCGGTCGCATCGAAGTTGAGCCGCGATTCGTCGGCCAGCATGCGCAGCAGGAACCAGCGCTGCTTCTGCCCGATGCAGAGCGGATTGCCGCGTCGCCGCACGTATTGGCGGGGCAACCGGTAGCGCAGCCAGCGGCTGGTAGTCGCCAGCAGTTCCACGTCCTCGGGCGCCAGCCCGATTTCCTCGTGCAACTCCCGGAAGAGCGCCTGCTCCGGGTGTTCGTGGCGACGGACGCCGCCCTGCGGGAACTGCCACCCACGTCCATCCCGCCGACCGCCGAGGAACAGGTCGCCGCCGTCGCGCATCAGCACGATGCCGACGTTGGCCCTGAATCCCTGGCTGTCGATATAGTCGGACATGATTATGTAAATCCTCGGCGCGCCTTGATTTTTTCACATCGGGGGCCCGGCCGTAAAACCGGCGAACGCAGTCCCCGCTTGTGAGCCCCGGCCCGCTTCCCTACCCTTCTGCGCACGAGGCGAGGCGCTTTGCACAGATTTCCCCCACTGCCGGTGTTCGCCGGGCTCGCCGTCGCCACGGTCGCCCTCTTGCTCGTCTCGCTGTTGCTCGGCAGCGCGAATTTCGCACCGGGCGCCGTCTGGCAGGCGTTGTCGAGCACCGAACCCTCGCTCGCACGTGACGTCGTGCTGGACCTTCGCTTGCCGCGGGCGCTGACCGCCTTCGCCGTCGGAGGGCTGCTGGGACTGGCGGGGGCGCTGCTGCAGGTGCTGCTGCGCAATCCGCTCGCGGACCCGTACGTGCTCGGCGTGTCGGGCGGCGCCTCCGTCACCGCGCTGCTCGCGTTGATGATCGGACTGCCTGCGTTCACGGTCGACGCCGCTGCGGCCGGCGGAGCGCTGGCCGCCTGCGCACTGGTGTTCGCGCTCGCGCAAGGTCGCGGCGGCTGGACGCCGACGCGACTGCTGCTCACGGGCGTGGTCGTGGCGGCCGGCGCGGGCTCGGTCGTGAGCCTGCTGCTTGCGATGAGCGACGACACGCGTTTGCGCGGCATGGTGTTCTGGCTGCTCGGCGACCTGTCCCGCGGCGACCGCTGGGGCTGGCTGCTTGCGCTGCTCGCCGCGGCAAGCGCGCTGGGCGTCGCCCTCGGCCGGCCGCTCAACGTGCTTGCACGCGGCGAGACGCTGGCGGCCAGCGTGGGCCTCGACGTCCGGCGCGTGCGCCGGATCGTGTTCGTGCTGAGTTCGGTGTTGACGGGATGCGCCGTCAGCACGGCGGGGAGCATCGGCTTCGTCGGGCTCGTGACGCCGCATCTCGTGCGGCTCGCGCTCGGCAATGACCAGCGCATCGTGCTCGCGGGCTCGGCGTTGCTGGGAGGATTCGTGCTGATGGCCGCGGACCTCGCCTCGCGCATGCTGCTCGCGCCGCGACAACTGCCGGTCGGCGCGCTGACCGCGCTGGTCGGCGTGCCTATTTTCCTCGTGCTGATGCTGCGGCAGCGGAACTGAGCGCGTAGCCGTCGCCGCCTTCTCGCTTTGCGCGGTGCAGCCCCGCCTGCGCTTCGGCGAGCCACTGGTCCGCGATGGCCTTGCGTTCGATGCTCGCGGCCAGGTCCGCCGGCGCCAGTTCCGCGATCCCGATCGACACGCGCAAGGGGAAGGTCGTCGTCCCAACGAACGCCGGCGCGGCGCGGAGCGCGGCGAGGATACGGTCGACGAGCGGCACGGCGCGGTCGGCGTCGGTGGCCGGCAGCACGAGCCCGAATTCGTCGGCACCGAGGTGCGCGAACGCATCGCTGCCGCGGACCTGCGCCTCGATGCGCGAGCCGGCCTCGAGCAACGCGGCGTCGCCGGCGGCGACGCCGTGGCTTTCGTTGAGCGCACCGAGACCGTCGAGGTCGATCACGACACAGCAGGCCGGTTCCTTGCGCCGCGCACACGCGGCCACCTGTTCGCGCAGGCGTGCCAGGAAGTAGTGACGGCTGTTCCAGCCGGTCAGGGGATCGACCACGCCCGCGCGCAGCAAGCGCGCACGCTGGAACAGGCGCTCGGCGCTCGCGAGGGCCTGTGCCCCGACGTGGCGCAGCCATTCGGCCCCAAGATCCGCAAAGCCCGGCGGTCGACCGCGCGCGCCGATGGCGTAGACGCCGTGCAACGCGAGACCCGACGGCAGCGGCAGCAGCACGACGTCGGTGAGCGCGAGGTCGTCGGCGAAAATCAGGCCGTGGTCGGCAGCGTGGTAGGGACCGGACCAAGGCGCGTGCAGCGCCGTGAGCGCCGGGGCAAAGCTCGCGAGTCCGTCGACGAAGCGCAGGCCCGGCGTCTCGACCAGGCCGCCCGTCTCGCCGGCCAGCAGCAAACGCAACTCGTGTCGCGCATCGACGAGGATCAACGAGCCCGCGAGCGCCTCGCCGGCCAGCGTCGGTCCGCGCGCGAGCGCCGCCTGGAGCGCGGCGAGCGACCGCGCCGCCAGCAGGTCATTCGACCAGTCGAGGATGCCGGCCCAGGCTGCGCTTTGCGTCACGCGGTTCGCGTCCGTTCAGGCCGTCGCCTGCTCGCGCGCGGCCTGCCGCACCCGCAGGTACTCGTGCCCGCGGCGCATCATCTCACCGAACGCCGCGGCATCGCCCTCGTGGACGGCGTGACAGACGCGCTCGACCGCATCGCGCAGCGCGTTCAGCGATTCGGCGCCGTAGTCGTTGAGGCTCTGGATTTCGTAATAGAGCTCGGGACTCTCGGCCGCCACGCGCGTCGCGATGTCGAGCTGGGAGTCGAACGTCGTGCTCGACATGCGCGCCAGCCGCGGCGCGGCCTCGCCGCTTTCCGCGAGCGCCGTGAAGAATGCGATGTTGAGTGCGTGCGACAAGCCGAGCACGAAGGCGATCAGGCGGTCGTGCTCGTCGAGCCCCGTCGTGACGAGCTCGGCCATCGTGGAACCGAACAGGCTCCGGGCTTCCTCGATTGCGTGCGCATCGCCCAGGTCGATGAAGATCACGTGCCGGCCGGAGAGCAATTCGGTGTCGGGACCGAACATCGGGTGCACCGAGGTCACGTGGCAGCCCGCCGCGCGCAGCGCCTCGAGCCCCGTGCGCAGAGGCGTCTTGAGCGACCCGAGGTCGAAGACGACGCCCGGAGGCTTGCGTTGCGCGAGTTCGGCGAGGATATCGTTCGCGATCCGGATCGGTGTCGCGACCACGATCAGGTCGTGGCGCAGGTCGCTCGTGGTCCAGTCGGCGACGTGATCGTAGCCGGCCACGTCGCCCGCCGGGTCGGCGACGGTGATCGAGAAGCCCTGTGACGCCAGGAAGTCGGCGAACCAGCGCCCCATCTTGCCGCGCCCGCCGATCACGAGCGCGCGCCGGCCCGAGCCCCGGCCCTGCCACGCGATGCGCGCCTGTTCCTGTGTCGTGAGCGAGCCCTGGATCAACGCCTGCATCAGCGATTCTGCCAGCGTCGGTGACACGCCGAGCGCGTCGGCGTCGCGCCGCGCCTTCAGCAGCACTTCACGCTCGCGCCGGTAGTCGCGGGTCGACTGGCCTGTGGCGCGCTTGACGGCGGCGATCTGCGCGCCGAGCGCCTGGCGTTCGGCGACGAGTTCGAGCAGGTGACGGTCGATGACGTCGAGGCGGGCGCGGAGTTCTTCGAGCGATTTCATGCGGGGCCGTGGGCAGGGGACACGTCCTTTTACCGGGCGCGGGCCGTGCGCTGCAAGAGACCCGCTGCCCGGGTCGGGCATAATTCGCGTTCACACCTGTCGACTCGCGAGCTGTTCCATGTTCACGTCAGGCACCCTGCCATCCACGCTGCCCGCGGATCCGATGCCGCTCGTCGAGACGTGGTACAGGGAGGCGCGCGAACGCAAGGTACAGCCGAACCCCGACTCGCTCGTGCTCGCGAGCGCGACGCCGGCCGGCGCGCCGTCGGCGCGCGTGGTCCTCTGCAAGAAGTTGATCGTCGCACCGGGCTACCTCGTCTTTTTCACCAATTACGACAGCCGCAAGGGCCAGGAACTCGCCGTCAACCCACGCGTGGCCGGCGTGTTCCACTGGGATGCGCTGTCGCGGCAGGTGCGGTTCGAGGGCCGCGTCGTGCGATGCCCGGCGCAGGAGAGCGACGAGTATTTCGCGAGTCGCGCGCTGGACAGTCGCATCGGCGCGTGGGCCAGCCTGCAGAGCCAGCCGCTCGACTCGCGCGCGACACTGCTCAAGCGCGTCGCGATCGAGGCGGCGCGTCACGGCACGTCGCCGCCGCGGCCGCCGCACTGGGGCGGGTACCACTTCTGGCCGGAATCCGTGGAGCTCTGGTGCGAAGGCGCTTTCCGGGTGCACGATCGCGCGATCTGGCGACGCACGCTCGACCCGGTCGGCGACACCGGCTTTCGCGCCGCGCCGTGGCAGGCCACGCGCCTGTATCCCTGACGTCGACGAGCTGCAAGGTGGCGGGGCGTACGTTTTTCGGCACGCTGCGACTGGCGCTGCTGCTCGCGGTGCTCGCATTCGTCGCACTCGGCGCCTGGCTCGAGCGTGCTCGCAGCCGCGACTGGGACGCCCCACTGCGCGTCACCGTCTATCCACTGGCGGCGACCGACGACGGCGTCGTCGCCGCCTACGCGAGCAGTCTCCAGGTCGAGGACTTCGCCGACGTCGGTGAGTTTCTCGCCAGCGAAGGCGCGCGCTACGACCTCGCACTGGAGACGCCGTTCCGGTTGCGAATCTCGCACGCCGTGTCGTCACCGCCGCCGGCACCGCCCGAACGCAGCAACCTGCTGTCCGTGATGGCGTGGAGCCTGCGCCTGCGCTGGTACGCCGCGCGGGTCGCCTGGGACGACCCGTTGCCCACCCCCGACATACAAGTGTTTGCGACGTTCGCTCCCCTCGACGACGGTTCGATCGCCCTGCCCGACTCCGTCGGTCTCAGCAAGGGCCTGGTCGCCGTGGCGCACCTCTACGCGAGCCCGGATGCGTCGGGCAGCAACCAGGTCGTGCTCGCGCACGAATTGCTGCACACGCTCGGCGCGACCGACAAATACGATCCGCGCACGGGACGGCCGCTCGTACCGGACGGTCTCGGCGAACCGACCCTCGATCCAACCTTCCCGCAGGCGCACGCGGAGATCATGGCGGGCCGCATCGCGGTGGCGCCAGACGAGGCTGTCGTGCCCGGGTCGCTCGACGAAGTCGTGGTCGGCGAGCAGACCGCGCGCGAGATCGGGTGGATACGATGAGCGTCGCCGTCGCCTTGCGCTGCGAGGACGTGACGCTCGAGGTGCCCGGTCGCACGCTCGTGCGTGGGTTGACGTTCGAACTGGGAGCGGGCCGGGTCCTGGCCGTGCTCGGACGCAACGGCGCCGGCAAGAGTTCGACGCTGCACGCGCTGGCCGGGCTCCGCGAGTCGAGCGCGGGCACCGTGCGCATCGGCGGCCGCGCGCTCGCCGAATGGCCGCGCCGGGAGCTCGCACGAACGCTGGGCCTGCTGCCGCAACTGGTCGAGGATCCGTTTCCGACGACGGCGCTCGAGGCCGCGCTCGTGGGCCGTCATCCGCACCTCGATTTCTGGGCATGGGAAGGTCC
>DASUMQ010000148.1:0-8441 GCA_036277615.1 Steroidobacteraceae bacterium | reverse complement strand
CCCGGGTCGCGCGCGATGATCGTCGGTCGCGTGCTCGCCTGGCAGATCGGCGCCGAAGTCGGCGACCAGCTCACCGTGCTCGTGCCGGGACGCGACATGATCGCGGCCGGCGGACGGCCCGTGTTGCAGACCTTCACCGTCGTCGGCGTGTTCGAAGTCGGGCTGCAGGACACGGACGCGTCGCTGGCACTCGTTTCGCTCGCCGACGCGGCAGACCTGGCAGGCTCGACCGATGCGACCCCGGCCGGGCTGCGCGTGCGCTTCGACGACGTCATGAGTGCGCCCGGGCGCACCGGCGAGCTGCTGGCAGCGGGCGGGGAAGGCTTGCAGGTGCGCGACTGGAGCCAGCAGCACTCGGCGTACTTCCGCGCGATCCGGATCGAGAAGACGATGATGAGCCTGATCCTGCTGCTCGTCGTCGCGGTCGCCGCATTCAACATCGTCGCGGCGCTCGTGATGGTCGTCAACGAGAAGCGCTCGGACATCGCGATCCTGCGCACGCTCGGACTGCGGCCTCGCGGGATCGTCGGCGTGTTCCTGACCCAGGGGCTCGTGATCGGCACGATCGGCACGCTGCTCGGCCTCGCACTCGGCGTCGTGGTCGCGCTCAATGTCGGCACGATCGTCCCCGTGCTCGAACGCGTGCTCGGGTTCCACGTGATGGACCCGTCGGTCTACTACATCACCGCGATTCCGTCGGAAGTTCGCGCGTCGCAAGTCGCGACCATCACGCTCGTCGCCTTCGCGCTCACGGTGCTGGCCACGGTCTACCCGGCGGTGCGCGGTGCGGCGACCGAGCCCGCCGAGGCGCTGCGGTACGAGTGATGGCGTTCCAGGCCCCGTTCGAACTGCGGATCGGTCGGCGTTACCTGCGCTCGACCGGCAATCGTTTCCTGTCGTTCATCTCGGCGATCTCGATGGTCGGCGTCGCGATCGGCGTCGCCGTGCTGATCGTCGTGCTCTCCGTCATGAACGGCTTCGAGCACGAGTTGCGCGCCCGCATCCTGAGCCTGACGTCGCACGCGACGATCACGGCGTTCGGCGAAGGGCTCGCGGACTGGCCGGCGCTGCGCGCGGTCGCGCGCGCCAACCCGCGCGTCGCGGCCGTGACGCCGTTCGTCGAGGGCGAGGTCCTGCTGATCGCCGACCGGCCGGGCGGGACGTCGAGCGCCGCGACGTTGCGTGGCATCGACCCGAAGCTGGAAACGGAGGTGTCCTCGCTGCACGAACGGCTCACGACCGGGTCGATGCAGGCGCTCGCGCCAGGCGCGTTTGGCGTGATCCTCGGCGTGGAACTCGCGGACCTCCTGGGCGTGAAACCGGGCGATGCCGTCGTCGTGGTGGTGGCCCGGGGACACGTGACGCCTGCGGGCGTGGTGCCGAGGTTGCGACGGTTCACGGTGGCGGGCGTGTTCCGCTCCGGCATGTACGAGATCGATGCGACGCTCGCCGTGGTCCACATGGTCGATGCGGCCCGGCTGCTGCGGCTCGGCGACAACGTGTCCGGACTGCGGCTCGCCGTCTCGAACCCGTACGAGGCGCCGCTCGCCGTGCGCGAGGTCGCGAGCGCGCTGGGTGGCGGGCTCTACGTCGAGGACTGGACCCAGCGCAACGCGAACTTCTTCCGTTCGATCGAGCTCACCAAGCGCATGATGTTCTTCATCCTGCTGCTGGTCGTCGCGGTCGCCGCGTTCAACATCGTCTCCACGCTCGTGATGGCGGTGAAGGACAAGCAGCCGGACATTGCGATCCTGCGCACGATCGGCGCGCGGCCCGCGAGCATCCTCGCGGTGTTCACGACGCAGGGCACCGTGATCGGGCTGTTCGGGACACTGGCCGGCGTCGCGCTGGGGGTGCTGCTGTCGATCAACCTCGAGGCCATCGTGCACGGGCTCGAACGCGTGTCGGGCGTGCACTTCATGGACGCGAGCGTCTACCTCATGAGCGACCTGCCGGCGCGCGTCGAGCCCCGCGACGTCGCGCTGATCGCCGGCACGGCGTTCGCACTCTGTTGCCTGTCCACGGTCTATCCCGCCTGGCGCGCGGCGACCACCGATCCCGCGAGGGCGTTGCGGCATGACTGACCAACCGATCCTGGCCTGCGACGGCGTGCGCAAGCATTTCGACGAGGCCGGGCAGCGTCTCGAGGTGCTGCAGGGCGTCGAGCTGCGGGTGCTGCGTGGCGAGACGCTGGCGATCATAGGCGCCTCGGGCTCGGGCAAGACGACGCTGCTGCAGATCCTGGGCGGCCTCGACCTGCCGTCGGCAGGAAACGTGCGCCTGCTCGGCACCGACTTCGCGCACCTGTCCGACGCCGCACGCGGCGACCTGCGCAACCGGGCGCTCGGGTTCGTGTACCAATTCCATCACCTGCTGCCCGAGTTCAGTGCGCTCGAGAACGTTGCGATGCCGCTGCTCGTGCGCCGCACGCCGATTGCCGACGCGCGACGCGAAGCACAGCGGCTGCTCGACCGCGTCGGCCTGGGACAGCGGCTCGCGCACCGTCCGGCGCAGCTCTCGGGCGGCGAACGGCAGCGCGCGGCCGTGGCGCGTGCGCTCGTGGCCCATCCGCAGATCGTTCTCGCGGACGAGCCGACCGGCAACCTCGACGGGCGCAACGCCGCGGGTGTGCTCGAGCTGATGCTCGAGCTCAACCGCGAACTCGGCACCAGCCTCGTGCTGGTCACGCACTCGGACTCGATCGCCGCGCGCATGCAGCGCGTGCTGACGTTGCAGGACGGGCGGCTGATCGCCAGTGTCTAGTGTCTAGGGGTTAGTCGGAAGCCGACTTTGTCGGCGTGCAGCGTAGCTGCCTCCTACTGAATACTAGACACTAGACACTCGCGAAATTGCGCGGATCGTGCGCAATTGCGGCTGGCGTGCGGTGCCGACGGAACTCCACGCTCGGGTTTTGCGCGCGGGACTCGAACGATGTGGCGCGTCGCCGTCGGAGCGCTGGTCGGCTGCTGCCTGGTGCTTTGCCTGCCGCGATGGCCCGGGTGGCCCGTCGTCCTCCTCGGGAGCGTCGCGATCGCCGGCATCGGCGGGGTGCTCCGCGCGTGGTGGCCGGTGGCGCTCGCAGTGGGCGTCGGCTGGTGCGCCTGGCAGCTGCACGCGGCGCTCGAGGACCGTCTCGACCCCGCGCTGGAAGGGCAGACGTTGCGACTGCGTGGCACCGTGGTGAGCGTGCCGCAGGGCACACTCGCGGCGCTGCGCTTTCGATTCGCGCCCGATCGCGACGCCGACGCGGCAGCCCACGTTCCGGCCGCCGTCGAGTTGACCTGGTACGACGCGCCCGCCCGCATCCACGCGGCGGAACGACTCGACGTCGAGGTCAAGCTGCGGCGGCCCCGGGGGTTCGTCAACCCGGGCGGTTCGGACAACGAGGCTCGCATGCTGCGCGAGCGGATCGGCGCGACCGGGTACGTGCGTTTCGGCACGCGCTTTGGCGCGAGCGGAACCGCCCCGTGGCGGCATCCCGTGCTGGTCGCACGCGGACGCGTCGACGCGATCATTCGCGAAGTGCTCGCGGCGCGTCCCTCGGCCGGCATCGTCGCCGGGCTGTCGGTCGGCTTGCAGGACGCGCTCAGTCGCGAGCAATGGCTCACGCTCGCGCGCAGCGGCACCACGCACCTGATGGCGATCTCGGGGCTGCACATCGCGATGGTCGCGGCCGTGGCGGCCTGGCTCGGTGCGCGCCTGCAGCGGCTGCGGCAGCGACGAGGCGCGCTCGGCGCGCAGCGCGATGCGGCCGTCGTGGCCGGTACGCTCGCTGCGGTCGGGTACAGCCTGCTCGCCGGCTGGTCGGTTCCGACGCAGCGCACGATGGTCATGATCGCGCTCGGCGCGCTCGCGCTCGGGCTGCGGCGGCGGGTCGGAATCGCGGACGGCCTCGGCGCCTGCGTGCTGGGCGTGTTGGTGGCCGATCCGCTTGCGCCGCTCGCGCCGGGATTCTGGCTGTCGTTCGGCGCGGTCGCGGCGATCCTCTTCGCCGCGACGGGCCACGTGCGCCGACCCTCGGTCGTGTCGGGCTATCTGCGCGTGCAGGCCGTCGTGACGGTCGGGCTCGTGCCGATGCTGGTCGGCAGCTTCGGCGCGGTCTCGCTCGTCTCCGCGATCGTGAACCTGTACGCCATTCCGCTCTACACGCTGCTGATCGTGCCGGCCGTGCTCGTGTCCTGCGCCGTTGCCGTCGTCTGGCACGAGCCCGGCGCGGCGCTGCTGCGCGCCACGGGCACGCTGATCGAAATCACGTGGCCGTTGCTCGAAACGCCATCGCGCTGGCCGCTCGCGACGTGGTCCATCGCCGGCCTCGACGCGGGGGCGTGGGCGGCGCTGGCGCTCGGCGCCGTGGCGGCACTCGCGCCGCTGCCCGCTGCCGGACGCATCGCCGGCGCTGGCCTGGTGCTGGCCGCGTGCCTGTGGCGACCGGCGGCCCTGCCGCCCGGCGAGGCGACGCTCACGGTCCTCGACGTCGGTCAGGGCCTCGCCGCCGTCGTCGAGACGCGCAACCACGTGCTCGTCTACGACGCCGGGCCTTCGTTCCGGAGCGGCAGCGACACGGGACAACTCGTGGTGCTGCCGTACCTGCGACACCGTGGGGTGCGCGCGGTCGACGTGGTCGCCGTCAGCCACGACGACGACGATCACGCCGGCGGCGTCGCCAGCGTGCTCGCACTGCTGCCGGTGCGCTCGCTCGTCGGCGGTCCCGGCATCGCGGACGACCGCTTCGGCGATGCCCCGGCGCCCGCCCGGCGTGCACGCTGCCTGCGCGGAGCACGCTGGACCTGGGACGGCGTCACGTTCGAGTGGTTGCATCCGGGGCCGGGCCCGTACGCCCGGGACAACGACGGGTCGTGCGTGCTGCGCGTGCGCGCCGGCGACCGGTCCGCGCTGATCGCCGGTGACGTCGAGCGACGTGCCGAGGCGGAATTGCTCGCGACCGCCGCGCTGGGACCGATCGACGTGCTGGTGGCACCTCATCACGGCAGCCGCACCTCGTCGACGCCGGAGTTCGTCGCGACGTGTCGGCCGCGCTGGGTGGTCTACGCGGCGGGACACCGCAACCGCTGGAATTTCCCGAACACGCGCGTCGTCGAGCGCTACGACGCCGTCGGCGCACGCGGACTGCGCACCAGCGCGAGTGGCGCGATCACGTTCCGGCTGCAACCGGGCCCGCCGCTCGCGCCACCGCGCGAATGGCGGCGCGAGCGGCCGAAGCCCTGGCGCGACCCCTGAACCGCGCCCGTCGCCGGGGCGAGGGGCATGCAGTATGATCCCGGTGCGTTTTCTGCCGCGCGCGGGGACTCAAGCGACTTCATGTTCGAGATCGTCAAGGCCGGCGGCCCCGTCATGCTGCCGCTCATCCTGTGCTCCATCCTCGCGGTCGCGATCGCGCTGGAGCGACTCTGGACGCTGCGCGGTCAGCGCGTCGTCCCCGAGGAACTCACCGACAAGGTGTGGCGCTGGGTCGAGAACCGCGCGCTCTCGGACAAGCAGATCATGGCGCTGCAGCAGCACTCGCCGCTCGGCAAGGTGCTGGCCGCCGGACTCGCCAACCGCCACCGTGACCGTGTGCTGATGATGGAAGCGATCGAGGACGCGGGGCGTCACGTTGCGCACGAGCTCGAGCGGTACCTGGGGGCCCTGTCCACGATTGCGGCGATCTCGCCGCTGCTCGGCCTGCTCGGCACCGTCACCGGCATGATCCGCACGTTCAAGGCGATCACCGTCGCGGGCGTCGGCAACCCCTCCGCGATGGCCGGCGGCATCGCCGAGGCGCTGATCACGACCGCGGCCGGGCTCATCATCGCGATCCCCGCGCTCGTGGCGTACCGCTACCTTCGCGCGCGCGTCGACAGTCACGTGATCGAGATGGAGAAGGAGTCGCTCAAGCTCGTCGCGGCGATCGATCGCGCGAGTGCCACTCGCCCCGCCGCCGCGGCGGAAATGGCGATGCTGTCGGGCGAGGCAGACGCGCAGGAAGCCGTCGCTTGAAGTTCCAGCAGCGCCGTCACGCCGAGGAAGAGCTCAACATGACGTCGCTGATCGACGTCGTGCTGCTGCTGCTGATCTTCTTCATGATGTCGACCAAATTCATCGACGAGGCACGCCTGCAGGTGCGCCTGCCCGAGGCGGGCATCCAGCCGGATGCGGCGGCCACGCGCAAGACGGTCGAGATCGAGGTGACGGCCGAGGGCGGTTACCGCGTCGGCGGGCGCGACCTCGTCAACAACAGTCCCGACACGCTGGCCACCGCGCTTTCGCGCGCGACGGGCGGCAACCGGGCCCAGGTGATCACGATCCGTGCCGATGGCCGTGCCGTGCACCAGTCGGTCGTTACGGCGATGGACGTCGCCGGGCGCCTCGGCTACGCCCGAATCAACATCGCCACGGTCCACGATGGGTCGCAAAGCCGATAAGCGCGTCGACCTGAAGATGCCGCCGGGGGCGCTGCACACCTACAGGCGCCTGCTTCGCTACCTGAAGCCCCACAAGGCCATGTTCGCGGTGGGCGTGCTCGGCATGACGATGTTCGCCGCGACCGATGCGGGCTGGGCCGCGTTCGTGCGCTTCTTCCTCGACGGCACGTTCGTCGAGAAGGACCCGCGCATGGTCTGGCTGGTGCCCGTCGCGCTGGTGGGCCTGTTCATCCTGCGCGGCGTGGGCGACTTCATGCAGACGTACTGTCCCGGTTACGTCGGCCGCCGGATCGTGAAGACGCTGCGCGGACAGATCTTCGACCGGTACGTGCACCTGCCCGTGTCGTATTTCGACCGCAACGCCTCGGGCGTGCTGCTGTCGAAGCTCACCTACAACACCGAGCAGGTCGCCAACGCGACGACCGAGTCGGTCACGGTGTTCATCCGCGACTCGCTGACCATCCTCGGGTTGATCGGCTACCTGCTGTACCTGAACCCGAAGCTGACGCTGTTCAGCCTGATCGTCGGCCCGTTGATCGCCGTGCTGATCCGCCGCATCAACCTGCTGTTCCGCCGCTACAGCCGGCGCATCCAGAACTCGATGGGCGACGTCACGCGCGTCGCCAAGGAAGCGATCGAGGCGCCGCGCGTGATCCGCGTGTTCAACGCGCAGGAGTACGAGGCGCGCATGTTCGAGGAGGTGATCGAGCACAACCGGCGCTCGCACATGAAGCTCATGCTGACCAAGGGCCTGAGCAACCCGATCGTGCAGACGATCGCCGCGACCGGGCTCGCGGGCGTCCTCTACCTCGCGACCGTCGAGGCTGTCGCGGGGCGCATGTCGGTGGGCGAATTCACGTCGTTCATCGCCGCGCTGATGCTGATCACGGCGCCGCTGCGCCGGCTCGTCAACGTCGCCGGGCCCCTGCAGCAGGGCATCGCCGCGGCGCAGAGCATCTTCGAGGTCCTGGACACGCCGGTCGAGCATCCGGGCGGGCAGCATCGCGTGCCGCGGGCGCGCGGCGAAATCCAGTACCGCGACGTCGGCTTCCAGTACCCGACGTCGGCGGAGCCGGTGCTGCACGGCATCGGGTTCGAGGCCAGGCAGGGCGAGACCGTCGCGATCGTCGGGCGCTCGGGCAGCGGCAAGTCCACGCTCGTCGGACTGCTGCCGCGGTTCTACGACGCGACCAGCGGGCAGGTGCTGGTCGACGGCGTCGACGTGCGCGAGTTCTCGCTCGACGCACTGCGTGCGCAGATGAGCCTGGTCAGCCAGGACGTGGTGCTGTTCAACGACACCATCCGCAGCAACATCGCCTTCGGCCACCCGGCCGACGACGCGCAGCTCGAGGCGGCGGCGCGCGCTGCACGCGTCACCGAGTTCTCGGAGCAGTTCCCGCTCGGGCTCGAGACGGTCGTCGGCGATCGCGGCGCGTTGCTCTCGGGGGGACAGCGCCAGCGCATCGCGATCGCGCGCGCGCTGCTCCGGAACACGCCGATCCTGATCCTGGACGAAGCAACCTCGGCGCTCGACACCGAGCTCGAACGGCAGATCCAGGATCAGCTCGAGGCGCTCATGGCGAACCGGACGACACTCGTCATCGCCCATCGGCTCTCCACGGTCGAGAAAGCCGATCGGATCCTCGTGATGGACGCGGGCAGGGTGGTCGAGTGCGGCACGCACCAGGAACTGCTCGCGCGCGGCGGCCAGTACGCCGTGCTGTATCGACTGCAGTTCAGCGAATAGGCGCCGTGTCGATCGACACAGCGTTGCAGCGACTCTGGTACGGACCGGCGTGGCGCAGCGTGCCGCTGTGGCCGCTCGCGCTGCTGTTCCGCGCCGGCGTCGCGCTGCGGACGCGGGCGTTTCGCGCCGGCGTGCTGCGCACGCATGAAGCCGGCGTGCCCGTGATCGTCGTCGGCAACGTAACGGTCGGGGGCACGGGCAAGACCCCGATCGCGGCATGGGTCGCCGGGCTGCTGACGGTGCGCGGGCGACGGGTTGGAGTCGTGCTGCGG
>DASUMQ010000147.1:0-30358 GCA_036277615.1 Steroidobacteraceae bacterium | reverse complement strand
GGCGAAAGTTCCCACGGACGCGACGTGCGCAGGATCAGTTCGCCGACCTGGCCATGGAGCACTTCGATGTCGTGCGCATCGACGACGCGCGCTTCGACCCCGGCGCGAGCCCGGCCGCACGTCCCCAGCGCCGCGGGGTTGGCCGCGGAGCGGATCGGCACGGCCGTTTCCGTCATGTTGAACGCCGTCCGCATCAGCAGGCCGTAGCGCTCGGCCACGGCTTTCGAGTCCTCGTTCCACGGCACCGTCACGACGTTGCGCAGCGTGTGACTGCGATCGTCCGGGCTCGGCGGCTGGCGCAGCAGGAATTGCGTCATCGCGCCCACGAGGCAGGCGCCGGTGATGCGAAAGCGTCGCACCGTCGGCCAGAAACTCGTCGCGCTGAATCCATCGACGAGCACGCACGTGCCGCCTTTGGTGAGCCGGTCGAGCACGGCGCCGGCCCCGCTGACGTGGAACAGCGGCAGGTTCGCGAGCAGGCGGTCCTCCGCGTCGAAATAATCCATGCCCATCGCCGCGCCGCACCATGCCTGCACGTAGGTGCAGATCACGGCTTTCGAGGGACCGGTCGTGCCCGAGGTCAGCATCAGGTAGATCGGGTCCCACGGCTCGACCGGGCGTTCGGGCTCGGCACGCGCCTCCCCCTCGAGGATCGATGCCGGGTGACAGCGCATTGGCGTGGCGTCCCCCGTCGAACCGCCGATCACGATCACGTCGCGCAGCCTGGCGGGAGCGATTTCCGCAAGCCGCGGCAGCAGGCTCGCGTCGGCGAGCAGCACCGTGGCCCCGGAGACGTCGATGGCGTGCTGCAGCAGGCGGCCGCGATACCCGGTGTTGAGCGGGACGTGCACCGCCCCGAGATAATTAGCGGCGAGCCAGCCGAGAACGGCCTCGCGCCGGTTGGGCATCCAGCCGAGCACGTGCGACCCTTGCCGTACGCCGAGTCCGCGCAATGCGCCGGCGGCGCGTTGCACGCGATCGAGCGTCTCGACGAACGACCACGCCGTGCCGTCCTCGAACTCGAGGAACGGGTGCGCCGGGCGCTCGCGAGCCCAGCGTCGCAGCAAGTCGCCGACCACGCATTCGGCTCGCGTCGGAATCCTGCGCGGATCGTCCATGCTGGGGCCCGTGCCTCTCCAATCGCCTGCCTGCGGCGTTACAAAGCTTGCCGATATCGACATATTGGCTGCGCTGAGCGCCTCACGCAGCTCATGACAATGAGTGTCGACAGGCCCTAGGATGTCGTCGTCGGTTTAATTATGCAAGTGACGGGACACGACCCGTCCCGGTGAGGGGAAAATGACCTGGGACAAGGAGATCGAGGAACTGCGACAACGCCAGGCGCTCGCGCGCGCCATGGGTGGTGAGGAGAAGGTGGCGCGCCAGCACAAGGCCGGTCGCCTCACGGTGCGCGAACGGATCGACGCGCTGCTCGACCCCGGCAGCTTCCGCGAGATCGGTTCGATCACGGGCGTAGCCGGCTATGACGAGTCCGGGGCGCTCGCGACGTTCACGCCGACCAACTTCGTCTTCGGGCGCGGTCGCATCGCGCGCCGCAGCGTCGTGGTCGCGGGCGACGACTTCACGGTGCGTGGCGGCGCATCGGATGCGTCGATCATCGAGAAGCAGGTCGCGGCCGAGCAGATGGCGCACGACTTGCGCCTGCCCCTCGTTCGCCTCGTCGAGGGCAGCGGCGGCGGGGGCTCGGTCAAGTCGCTCGAGTCGCTCGGCTACACCTACGTGCCCTACCTGCCCGGCTGGGAATTCATGGTGCGCAACCTGGCGACCGTGCCGGTGGTGAGTCTCGGGCTGGGGCCGATTGCGGGCTTCGGCGCCGCGAAGACGGTGGCGAGCCACTACTGCGTGCTGGTGCGGGGCCAGGCGCAGATGTTCGTCGCGGGGCCGCCCGTCGTCGCGGCCGCCGGACAGAAGTTGACCAAGGAGGAACTCGGCAGCAGCCGCATCCACGCGTCGAACGGCGCCATCGACGACGAGGTCGCGAGCGAGCAGGAGGCCTTCGAACGTGCGCGCCGCTTTCTCTCGTACCTGCCCTCGTCCGTGTACGAATTGCCAGCGCGCGGCCCGACGGACGACGACCCCGTGCGACGCGACGAGTTCCTGCTCGGCGCCGTGCCGCGCGACCGGCGCGAGGTCTACCGCATGCGGCCGATCGTGGAGGCAGTCGTCGACGCGGGTTCGTTTTTCGAACTCGGCCGGCTGCACGGGCGGTCGGTGATCACCGGCCTGGCCCGGCTCGACGGCTGGCCCGTCGGCGTCGTCGCGAGCGACCCGTTCGTGATGGGCGGCCTCTGGACCGCCGCGAGTTCCGCCAAGCTCGAGCGGTTCGTGAGCTTCGCCGAGACGTTCCACCTGCCGGTCGTGCACTTCGTGGACAATCCCGGGTTCATGATCGGCAAGCAGGCCGAACAGGAAGGCACGATCCGCGCGGGCGTGCGCGCACTCACGGCGGTGTACCAGGCGAACGTGCCTTGGTGCACGATCCTCGTGCGCAAGGTCTTCGGGGTTGCGGGCGCCGGGCACCAGAACCACACGCGCTTCCACTACCGTTACGCATGGCCGTCGGGCGACTGGGGTTCGCTGCCGATCGAGGGTGGGATCGAGGCCGCATACAAGGCGGACCTCGACGCGGCGCCCGATCGTGCGGCACGCGCTGCGGAAATTGCGGAACGACTCAATCGCGTGCGCTCACCGTTTCGGTCTGCCGAACGCTTCCAGGTCGAGGAGATCATCGATCCGCGCGATACGCGGAGCGTGCTCTGCGAGTTTGCCAACCTCGCCGCGCCGTTGCGGCAACCCGGCCCGGTCGCCTTCGGGTATCGCCCCTAGGGGCATTGCTCGATGCAAATTCAGCGTCACGTCCTGTCTCAACGACATCTCATAACTATCTAATTTCGGTAAAGTTATGGCGTGCGATATCACGTGCTCACCGACGCGCGGGACGCCCGGTCGCGGTAGAATCGCCGGCCAGGCTTCCCTTTCCCGCGTACGAGGCGACCAATGACGAATTTCGAGCAGCAGATGCAGCAGCTGCGAACCCAGCCCGGGTTCATCGCAGCGCTGGACCAGAGCGGCGGCAGTACGCCGAAGGCGCTCAAGCTCTACGGCATTGCCGAGGGCTCCTGGTCGAGCGACAAGGACATGATGGACACGATGCACGCGATGCGCAGCCGCATCGTCACGAGCCGCGCGTTCGACGGTCGTCGTGTGCTGGCCGCGATCCTGTTCGAGGACACCATGGATCGGACGGTCGACGGCCGACCGACGGCGGAGTACCTCTGGAACGTCAAGAAGGTCGTCCCGATCCTCAAGGTCGACAAGGGCCTCGAGGCCGAAGCGAACGGCGTGCAGCTCATGAAGCCGATGCCGGGGCTCGAGGCGCTGCTCGACCGCGCCAAGGCCAACGGCGTGTTCGGCACCAAGATGCGCTCGGTGATCAAGCACGCGAATGCCGACGGCATCCGCGCGGTCGTCGACCAGCAGTTCGAAGTCGCTGCACGCATCCTCGCGAAGGGCCTGGTCCCGATCATCGAACCGGAAGTCGACATCCATTGCCCCGACAAGGCGCAGGCCGAGCAGCTGCTCAAGGCGGCGATCCTCGACAAGCTGAACACCCTGCCCGCCGACAAGAAAGTCATGCTCAAGCTCACGTTGCCGACGCAGGACAACCTCTACGCGGAGTGCATCGCGCACCCGCGCGTGCTGCGCGTGGTGGCGCTGTCGGGCGGCTATTCGCGCGAGGAGGCCAACCGACGGCTCGAGCGGCAGAAAGGCATGATCGCGAGCTTCTCGCGCGCACTGACCGAAGGGCTTACGGCGCAGCAGTCGCAGGACCAGTTCGACGCCGCACTCGACCAGTCGATCGAAAGCATCTACCAGGCGTCGAAAACCTGACGCGCCGATCACGGGGGCTGCGACTGCAGTCCCCGTGATGGTGGCGTCGTCCGTCCGCGGTAGCCGCCCCCCGGTGGCGCGGGTTCGCGTTCCGTCGCAACGTGCGGCACGCACCCGAACCGGCGCCTAACCTTCCGGTCACCTTGGATCCGGAAGTGTGAGGAGGTGCAGCGTGTCAGTCATCGGTCGTTGGACGGCATCCCTGGTGATCCCGGCACTGCTCGGACTCCCGGTGCACACGGCGCGTTCCACCGCTGAGCCGGACAGCATGCAGGCCATTCGCTACAGCAATTACGGCACGTCGACGGTGCTGCGCCTCGCGTCCGTGCCCCGCCCCGTGCCGGGTGAGCACCAGGTGCTGGTCGAAATCCACGCCGCGGCACTGAATCCGCTGGACTGGCACTACATGCGCGGCACGCCATACCTGATGCGTCTCGAAGCGGGATTCCTCGAGCCGAAAGACCCGAAACTCGGCGTGGACATGGCCGGTCGCGTCGCGGCCGTCGGCTCCAAAGTCACGCGTTTCAAGGTGGGCGACGACGTGTTCGGCACTGCCCCTGGCGCCTTCGCGCAGTACGCGCTCGCCACCGACACCAAGATCGTGCACAAGCCGCCGGAGCTGAGTTTCGAGCAGGCGGCCGCCGTGCCCGTGGCCGCGCTCACCGCGCTGCAGGGTTTGCGCGACAAGGGCCGGGCACGGCGCGGCGACAGCGTGCTGATCAACGGCGCCTCCGGCGGCGTCGGGACGTTCGCGGTGCAGATCGCAAAGTCGATGGGATTGCACGTGACCGGCGTGTGCAGCGGCCGCAACGTGGGAAGGGTACGTGCGCTCGGCGCGGACCGCGTGATCGACTACACGCGCGAGGACTTCACGAGCGACGGGTCACGCTACGACGTCGTGCTCGATCTCGTCGGCAACCGCGACTTGCTCGACGTGCGCCGCGTCCTGAAGCCCGGCGGGCGCCACGTGCTTATCGGGGGCGGCGGTCCGAACGACGGTCGCTGGCTCGGGCCGTTCGCCATGGTCCTGCGCGGCCTCGCGATCGACCCGTTCGTCGACCAGGAGTTCTCGATGCTGCTGGCCCGGATCGACGCAGGCGACCTCGAGCACCTCGCCGGCTTGATGCGCAAGGGGACGGTCGTTCCCGTGATCGACCGCCGCTACACGCTCGACCAGGTGCCCGCGGCGATCGACTACCTGGAGCGCGGTCGCGCCCGCGGCAAGGTGATCATCACCGTCGCTGCCGATTGAAGCGGTCGCTCACATCTGCCGGAACACGTGCAGGTAGGTGCGGCTGACCGGCAGCACCTCCGCCCGGGCCTTGAGGCGGATGTCGGCCGTCTCGTTGAGATTGCGCGTGACCTGCGCAATCGCGCGAAGGTTGACCACGTACGAGCGGTGCACCTGCGCGAACTGGTTCGGGTCGAGCTGCGGCGCCAGTTCCTTGAGCGTCGTGCGGATGACCGCTTCGCGCGGCTGCCCGGTTTCGTCGCGCCAGGCGACGACCGTGTACTTGTCCTCCGACTTCAGGAAATCGACGTCGTCGACCGCGATCAGCCGCACCGACGTCCCGACCGACGCGCGTATCCAGCGCAACGGCGCCTGACGTGCCACGCCGGGCTTCAGCTGCGCCGCCAGTTCGCGCAGCAGCGCCTCGGTGTTCGACGCGGGCTCGGCCGCGCGCAGGCGCTCCTGCAGGCGCGCCACGGTGTCGGCAAGACGCGCGGGCTCGACCGGTTTGACCAGGTAATCCAGCACCCCTTGCGCGAAGGCCTGTACTGCGTATTGATCGTAGGCCGTGACGAAGACGAGGTGCGCGCGTCGCCCGATCCGGGACGCCGCTTCGACACCGCTCAGCCCGGGCATGTGCACGTCGAGGAAACAGACGTCGGGCCGGCGCTGCTCGAATTGCTCGACGGCTTCGCGGCCGTTGCGGGCGCGGGCGACGATGCGCAGCCCCGGCCAGGCGACTTCGAGCATGCGCTCGAGCGACTCCCGCAGCAGTGGCTCGTCGTCCGCGATCAATGCCGTGGGCTCCAGCGCGCTCATGGCACCGCCTCGCGTGCCGGGAAGTCGAGTTCGGCCACGACGCCGTGCGGTTCTCGTTCGGTCAGGCGCAGGTGTGCGTCGCCGCGAAAGGCCAGCGCGAGCCGTTCCCTCAGCGTCGAAAGCCCGGTGCCGAGCCCCGAACCCGTCGCCTGCAAGCCGACGCCCGTATCGACGACCCGCACGTGACAGCGCCCGGATTGCAGGCTCACCTCGACGTCGATGTGCCCGCCCTCCTCGCCGGGGTCGATGCCGTGGCGCACGGCGTTCTCGACCAGCGTCAGCAGCGTCATCGGTGGACACTCGACGTGCCGGGCCGCAGGGTCGATCTGCAGTGCATACGTGAGCCGGTCCGGCATGCGCATGCGCATGACCTCGAGGTATGCCCGTACGAGTTCGAGTTCCTGTCCTAGCGTCGTGGCCGGTTCGTTCAGCCGCGGTACGGCCGCACGCAGATAGGCGATCAGGCTCTTGAGCACGTCCGACGCCTGCGGTGAACCGGCGTCCACGAGCGCCTGCACGTTCGCGAGCGTGTTGAACAGGAAGTGCGGCGCGACCTGGGCCTGCAGCAACCGCAGCCGCGCATCGACGGCCTTGCGCTCCAGTTCACTGCGCTCGAGGTCGAATGCGAGCGCCTGCGTGCGCGCGAATGCCTCGCGCTGCCTCAGCAGTGCACCGAGCGCGATCCACGGCCCGAAGAACACGCCCATGAACGTCAGCATCATGTAGCCGACGACGCGCTTCTCTTCCTCCTGGAAGTTCGGGTGCCCGCCGGTGGTCATCCAGTACGCGACGAGCGCCGCGAGCGGCACCACGACCACGATGCCGATCAGCTGCAGCACCCAGCGCGGGATCCAGCGCGGGTCCCGGCGGGGCCAGCGTTCGATCGCGCTGAAGACCAGCATTGCGGCAAGGCCCACGACAACCGCGCGGATCACGACGATGTACGTCGCGGTCTCCATCGGCAGCGAGAGCAGCGCACCGAGCACGATCGACGCGATCAGCGTGAAGCGGACACGGGACCATGGCAGCGGAGACGACGGCGTCCGGGAGGCGTCGAGCGGCGTGGCGGCGGGGTTCATGCGCCGACTATATCGAAACGCAAACGGCCGCCGCCCCGCGTGGCCTGTGTCCCGGCCCCGTCTTCCGGCCGCTCCCGGGCCTGGACCGTGTCCCGCGCCGGCCAGGCCGCCGTTCGTCGCACGCGACTGGTCCGCGCGTGTGCGTGCCCCGATGATGCGCCGCAGGTCTCGCCGCGGGGGGGCCGGTTACGAACACGGGAGGCAAGTCGATGAACCGATACCTGACGCCGGCGCGCTGGATCGGATTGCTGCTGCTGCTGCAGATGGGCATCGGGCCCCTGGTCAATTTCGGGCTGCTGGGTCCGGCCCTGTCGGCCCCGCCGGGGTTCCTGCAAAACGCGGCCTCGCACGCGCGTGACGTCCACGTCGCGACGCTGCTCGCCCTGGTCGGCTCGGCCTGCTTCGTCACGATGGCACTGTTGTTCCTGTCCATCGCGCCGGCCACCGCGCGAGCGTTCGCATGGGCGTTCGTGGTGATCGCCGTGCTGGGCTTTGCGACGGCCGTGCTCGAAGGCACGTCGATCCGCGCGATGCTCGCCCTCAGCCAGGCGTTTCACGAGGCCGGCGCAACGGATGCGCGGGCGTTCGAGCCGCTGCGCGTCACGGTGCGCGCGCTGCGCAGCGCCGCCCACTACACGCAGATCATGCTGGGCGGAGCCGGGTACCTCGCGCTGTTCCTCGGCCTGCTGCGGGCGCGACTCGTGCCTCGCGTGTTGGCCGGAGCCGGAGCGGTCGCGGCCGCGCTCGTCATCGCGGCTGCACTCGGCCCGCTCCTGGGTGGGCGCATCGTCATGTCTTTGCTGACGCCGATCGGGCTGTGCCTCGTGGCGCTCGCCGGCTGGCTGCTCGCGCGTGGTGTCCCCAATCAAGGGGTCGAATCGCGCGAATCGCGGGAGGTGCACGGATGAGCAGAACGCTGGTGACGGAACTGTTGCAGGAAGTCCGACGACTGACCGAGGCCGCGCACGACGCGCGGGCCGAGCGGCTCGCGCACTCCGGCCTCGGCGCCTTCGAGCGGAGGTTGCTCGAACTGCTGCACGGGACACCACTTTCGTCGCAGCGCCTGGCGCGGTCGTTGCTGTGCCCGGCGTCGGAGGTCGAAGCGGCATTGGACTCGCTCCGTCGACGTGGCTGGATCGAGGACATCCGCTCGAAGAACGCGTCGCCGCCCGCGACGAGGCTCAGTCCGGCGGGCCGGCGGACGCTCAGCAGCGCGAGGCAGGTCGAGCGCGGACTCGACGCGGCGCTCGAAAGCGCGTTGAACCTCGACGACCTCCGCGGCGTGATCGAGGTGCTGCGGACGGCCCGGCGGCGCCTGGACGCGACGCATCACGCCCGTCGGCGCTTGGTGCGGCCACGCGGTGCGTCGGGCTTCGAGGAGCGGCGGCGTGAGTCGGAGCGTGCGGTCGCGGCCGCGACCGGAGCCTGAACGGGGTCGGTCGTCGCCCGCCGACTACGATCGGTCAGGCGCTCGAGCGAGGCGTTGAGCGCGACGGCGAGCGCCGCCTGGCCACTGACCAGGTCCTCCCAGCGCAACTCGACACCGTTGCGCTTGCCTTTCGGCACGAGCTTCAAGCCATCCGGCGCGATCGTCAGCATGTAGGGTTCGTCGCCGATCGCGACTTCCCGCTTGAGTGCCTTGTCCAGCATGACGGCCATGGCTGCATCCTCGCGAGCTTCAACTGAACTCGACGTCGTGGCTTTCACGGAGCGCGAACTCGCCGGCGGCGGCGGCAAAGTCCCAGCGTTCGATCCGGCAGCGGCGCGACGTCGAACCGCTCTCGCACTTCACGAGGTTGACCGAGTTGGGCGCGCCGTCGCGCGTGCGCGCCGAGACCGCGGTGCCGGCCTGCACGACCCAGGCGTCGCGCGGCAGGTCACGATACGCGAGTCGCAGCGAACAGGCGTACGGCCAGTGGATGTGACCGCCCATCACGAGGTCCGCACCGGCCTCGACCCAGGCGTGCACCGCCTCCTCCCGGCCGTGTAGCAGGTTCGGCTCGTCGTCCGCGCGGACCGCCAGGACCGGCTGGTGCACGAGCACGATCCGCAGCTGCGCAGGATCGGCGCGGCGCAACCGTAGTGCGACGCGTCGGACCTGCTCCGACGACACCTCGCCGTCCTTGTGGCGTCGTGCACGCGTCGTGTTGACGCACGTGACCAGCAGGCGCGGTCCGTCGAACACCGGCTCCAGGTCGAGGCCGAACGCACGCTCGAAGCCGGCATACGGCGCGAGCACGCGTGCCGGGACGTTGAACAGCGGAATGTCGTGGTTGCCGGGAATTGCGAGCGTGACCGGCGCCGCCACGTGTTCGACGAACCGGCGGGCCGCCTCGAACTGGCGGGTGCGCGCCCGTTGCGTGATGTCACCGGACAGTGCGAGGACGTCCGGCCGCTGTGCAGCCGCGAGGGCCAGCAGCGCCTCGACCACCGGTTCCTGCTCCGTGCCGAAATGCGGGTCGGAGACTTGCAGCAGGGTCGTCACGGTCGCTACTCCGGACGCGCGGGCCGTCGCTTGAGCAGCGGCAGCGGCTCGGGCGCCAGTGTGAACTCGAGCGGCGGCTCCATGAGCTCCGTTTCACCGTCCGTGGCGACCTTGACGCGTCGAACCGCCGCACTGACAGGGGTCACGTTCAGGCGCGCGAATGCGAAGCTGTCGACGCCGTGAGCCTGCGGCAGCCGCCCGACGGCGCCGCGCAGCATCAACCACAGCAGGCGGAGCGTGGAGACCGGCCTGAGCACGACTGCCGCGAGTTGGCCTTCCTCCGCGGTGGCCCCGGTCCAGCCCATCTGCTCGAGCTGCAGCGGATTGAGGCCGACGAACAGCGTGAGCGTGCTGATCTGCACGTCGCGCCCATCACGCTCGAGCCGGATCCGCATCGGGTGGTGACCGCGCAGGACCGTCAGCAGCGTCGCCCAGAGCGCGACGAGGCGGCTGCGGCCGTGCAGTTGTTTTTGTTCCTCGCGGATGTCGAGCGCTTCGGGATACAAGCCCAAGCTGGCGTTGACCAGGAACGGCTTGCCGTTGACGAGCCCGACCGGCACGTCCACGGGCTCGGCGTCGAGCAACGCCTGGGTGGCCTGCTCGGTCTCGGTCGGGATGTCGTGCGCCCGGGCAAAGTAGTTGAACGTCCCCTGCGGGATCACGCCGTACGGCACTCCCTGCCCCAGGACGGCCCGCGCCACGGCGTTCAGCGTACCGTCACCGCCGGCCGCGACGACGACACCGCCGCAATTGCGCGCAGCCGCGACGGCGCGCCGCGCCGTGTCGTCGAGTTGTGCAGCGTCGTCGACGAGCAGCAGTTCGTGCGACCGACCGCCCTCATCCAGCACGCGGGTGACGGTTGCGATGGCCTCGTCACCGTCGTCGTGGCCCGACGCCGAGTTCATGACGATGAAGAGCCGGCGATCGGAGCTGATGGTCACCGCCCGATTATTCGTGCCGCCCGTGCCCGGCCGGAATGAGCGGAACGGCAGGCTTCGACTGCCCTGCCGCCTACTCGTACCGTGTCCGCAAGGCTCGGCGCTGCTGCTGGCTGCGCTCCCGGCGGCTCAAGTGCTCGTGCGGCCGAAGCCCGCACCGATCATGAGCAGTCCTGCCTCGTGCTGCTCCAACGACAAGCCCGCTCAGCTCGCCATGATCACGGGTCCGCCCTTCCGTTCCGCGCGCTGGTAGGCGGGACGGGCGCGAATGCGATCCAGGTACTGGCGCAGGTTCGGGCAGGGTTGCGGGCCGGTCGCACGCGCCAGCAACGCTTCCACGGCAAAGCTCATCTGGAAGTCCGCGATCGTGAGGTCCGATCCGGCGACCCAGCGATGATCCGCGAGGTGGTCTTCGAGGAAAGCCGTCGCCTGCTGCAGGTTCGGGTCGATCAGCTTCTGCTGGACGTTGCCGCAGAGCGACCGCGCGATCGGTCGCACGAAAAACGGCATCGGCTGCCTCGGGATCGTCGTGAACACGAGCTTCATCACCAGCCAGTTCATCAGCGAGCCTTCGGCGTAGTGCATCCAGTAGCGGCACTGCCGGTGCTCTGCCGTGCCCGGCCGCGGTTGCAGGTGCGCCAGATCGCCTTGTGCGTTGGCGCCGTAGCGCTCGACGAGGTATTCGAGGATGGCCCCCGACTCCGCGACGACCTCGCCATCGTCGGTGACGACGGGCGACTTGCCGAGCGGATGTACCCGCTTCAGTTCCGAGGGCGCGAGTCGCGTCGCCGCATCGCGCTTATAGACCTCGAGCTCGTAGGGAACGCCGAGCTCTTCCAGCAGCCAGAGGACGCGCTGCGAGCGCGAGGTCTCGAGGTGGTGTACGACGAGCATCGCGCGTCCGGTCTTACTTGCCGGGTTTCAGCACCGCGCAGGCCTCCCGCGTGCCCCCCGCACAGCCCTTCTTCAGCTCGGTCTCCTCGTCGCAGTAGGTGTCGGGCTGCGTGTGGACGATGATCGAGCTGCCGTCCGCGTCGAAGACCGACAGCCGGCCCGGTGACAGCGTCACGCGACTGGTCGTGTGCCGGAGCGTGCCGACGCCGTTCTTGACCTCGAGATTGACCAGGTCGCCCATGTGGAACGGATGGTTGACGTCGCTGGCAGGCGTGGTTTCGGCGGCGGTGTCGGGCGCCGGATGACCGAACGGGCCCGGGTCGTGGTGGCCACCGGCGGACGCGCAGGGTTCGCACTTGCCGACTTCGTGGATGTGCACGGCGTGTTTGCCGTCGGCGAGGCCCTGCACCTTCATCTCCACCTTCACTTCCTTGACGCCCTCTGCACTGACCTGTTCGGTCAGTGTCGCGGTGCCGGTCACTTTCGCCTCACCGCAACCCTTGAATTCGGCAGTGGCCCGTGCGGGTGCATCCGCGCTCGCGAGAGAAGGCATCGCAATGACGAGGCACGCTGCGACAACTTTGGACCAGTCCATGGGCAACTCCTGTTCATCGAGCCTGAGGCTCGTGACTATACCGCGGTTTGGCTACGCGAGCCGCGCGCCGCGCTCGGCCAGCAACGCACGCAGGATCGAGCGGTGACAGCGCGACTCGTCCGGGCAATAGCAACCGACCGAGAAATTACCGTGGTGCGACAGCGCGGCCAGCGTGTCGAGCAACGCGCGCGCCTCGGGCGTGCTCATTTCCTTGCGGTATCGACGCACGAACTGCTTCCAGCCACGCGCGTCGTCGTTCGCGCTGGCCGCGAGCGCCTGCTTCAACAGTGGCTCGCTCGGCGCGAGGTTCGGCAGCCACACGTCATAGAAATTGCGTCGCGCGAAATCGGCCTTGGGCACGCCTCGCGGCGGTCTGCGCACGGTGCCGATGCGCAAGCCCTCGTCCGACAGCCGTTCACTGCCGAGTCGCACGATGTGCACGGTCACCGCTGTCTCCGGTGCCATCAACCTGCCTGCAGCTTACGCCCTGAAGCCGATCCGGGCGCCTGGCCGCGCGATTGGCGCCAGTTCGACTGGTTCGGAACGGCCCATCCAAGTCGCCGACGGACCCGCCCTGCACGGTCCGGCGTGTCGCTCCGCCAGACGTACCTGCCGGTACCGACACAATGCAGGTTGACGGTTTGCACCATGGTCGACAGGAACTACGCCAATCCAAAGCTCAGGTTTCGCGGCGTCGAGGTCGTGGCCGCGGGTGACGCGTGTCCGGCCGCGCGCGCGCTCCAGGGTGTGCGCCTGCTGACCGCGGACGCGCCCAGGCGGCTGCCGCTCGAGGACTGCGACCGCCCGGGCGCCTGTCGCTGCGTGTATCGGCATTTCGACGATCGGCGGGCGGGGCCTCGTCGTGAGAATGAGCACGCGAAAATCCCGCTCGCGCACCTGGGACCCGAGCGACGCAGGTGGCGCGGCCGGCGGGACAGCGACTACGACTGAGTCCAGCCGATCACAACCCCTCGGCCGGGCCCGCGGCCGCGCGTTCCGCGAAGCGCTGGTCCGATGCTGCGATCCCCGGCAGGTCGCGCGTGGGACGTGGTGCCACGAGGCCGCGGTCGACGAAGCACGTCATGTACATCCGGTCGACGAATTCCTGGTTGTTGCGATCGCGGATCAGCTGCGCGCGACAGCCGCAGCGATGAGCGCTCCACGGACGGAGCCGATCTAACGCTCGAGGAGGGCCCGCACGTGGCGCCCGTCTTCGTCGTCCCAGTACCCGACCTGCTTCTTGTCGTCGTCCTTGACCAGGAAACGCGTACCCGGCTCCTGCCCGGCGCGGGCGCGCACGCCGGTCTTGCCGGAGTCGGGGTATCCGACGACGTCCGGCAGCACCAGCGTCGAAATGGCGAGGTAGACCAGGTCCTCGTCGCCAGTATTGACGAGCTGATGCGCGACCTCGGGGCCGCCGGCCGGGTGGACGATGTAATCGCGTGGCTTGACCGGATACACCTGGCTCCCGAGACGCAGCGTTCCGTGTCCGCTCAGCACCAAAAAGTGCTCTTCGTTCGCGTGATGGTGATGGATCGGAAACGCCGCCTTGCCCGGCGGCACGCGCGTCACGTTGGCGCCGATGGACCGGGCGCCGAGCGGGCCGGCCAGCTCCGAGATCGAGCACGCGAAGTGTTCGCCGTGCCCACTCGAGTGTTGCGGAGCGTCGGCCAGGTTCAGGATCGGCGTGCGGTCGCTCGACATGAGGTGTCCCCGGAGATGAAAAAAACGCCGTGGACGCGTCAGGGCCGGTTGCGCCCGAGGCGGTCGTGGCTGCTGACCCAGTCGCCGGCCAGCACGGCGGAACCGAGCGACACGTCGCCGGCCAGCACGACAGCCCCCACGATCTCGGCGAGCCGGTCGGCCTTGCCCTGGCCGTAGCAGCCGAGCATCTCGAGGCATTCGCGCTGGGTCGGCAGGCCGGTCCCGCCGCCGTAGCTCGCGACGATCAGTGACGGCAAGGTGACCGACCAGTAGTAATCGCCGTCGTCGAGCAGCTGCGCGTATGTGATGCCGGCGTGCGATTCGGCCACGTTCGCCACGTCCTGGCCGGTCGCGATGAACATGGCCGTGATGCCGTTGGCCGCGTGCGGCCCGTTGTAGGCCGAGCCGGCCATGATCGAGCCCGCCGTGCTGATCTGGCGTGCACGGAACAGGGTCCGGGTGTCGACGCGCATCAGGCGCTGGATCACTTCGTTCCGGATCGTGCACTCGGCGATGACGCGCTTGCCGCGCGTGCGCAGCGTGTTGATCGCCGAATGCTTCTTGTCCGTGTCCATCGAACCCGAGAGGATGTAACGCGGCCGCAGCGGATGCTGCGCCTGGATCCACTCGCAGGCGGCCCACGTCGCCTTGCCCGTCATGTTCTGGCCGGCCGCGTCGCCAGTCGTGTAGTTGAAGCGCGTGTACAGGAGGTTGCCTAGGGCATACTGCTCGATGTCGAGCAGCTTGCCGATGCGCGTGGTCGACTCGGCCACGCCCTTGATCGCCTGGAACTGCTCGACCAGCCATTGCCCGAAGTCCCGTGCCTCGCGCGCATCCCGAAAACGGAACACGGGCGCTCGCTGCATCGAGTGCTTGACGACCGTGACGGTGACGCCGCCGCTTTCCGACAGCACGCGCATGCCCCGGCTGTAGCTCGCGACGAGCGTGCCCTCCGTCGTCGCGAGCGGCACGTAGAAGTCGCCCTGCGCGTGCTCGCCGAGGATTCGCAACGGTCCCGCGAGCCCGATCGGCACCTGGGCCACGCCGAGGAAGTTCTCGACGTTGCCGGCGACCTGTGCCGGCAGGACGGAGTGCCGGGCGACGTGCTCGAGCCGCGCACCGGTGCGCTCGGCGACGAACTCGCGACGGCGCTGCGCCATCAACGCGGTGTAGTCGTCCTGGGCATCGCGCGGAATCGGCACCCGGTCGTCGTTCACGGCTGGACTCCTCGTCCCTGGCAGTTCAGAACCAGTTGTAGTTGAAGCTGATGCTGACACGCTCGGCGGCGGCCGTGTTGGGCGGTACTTCGTGCCGGAGCCAGCTCTCGAACAGCAGCAGCGACCCTGCGGCGACCGGCATGGTCACCCAGGGCTGCTGTCCCGCGTCCGCGCGCCGCGGCGGCGCCGCCATGAAGCGGTCGAGCCTGGGATCCTCGAGCTTGAGGCCCGGCACGCCCTTCGGCGTGCGCACGTAGTAGGTCCCGCTGATGGTCGAGAGCGGGTGCAGGTGCAGGCCGTGGGTGACCCCGCGCGGCATCATGTTGATCCAGCAGTCGGTCATCGCGAGCTCGCGACCGTCGAGGTCGAACTCGAGCGCGCGTGCATACGCCTGCACGTGGCGGTGCAACCTGCGCTCGAGTCGCGCGAAGGTGGGCGACAACGTGTGCATGCGATTGAGCGATCCGTAGGAGGTGTAGCCCCCCGGGTAGCGCTCCCGCGACCACGCGCGTCCCGCCACGTCGTCCTCGCGGTACTGCGCGCACTCGCGCAGCAGCCGCCCATTGAACGCGACGACGCCCGGGCCCTGCAGTCTCGCGGCGTAGACGCGCGTCGGAAACAGCGAGAGCACGGGCACGGCGCGTGAGCGTCGCTCAGTCCGGGTCGTCCGGCGAGGACTCGTGCGGCAGCGTGAACTCGCCGGTGGCCGTGAAGTGCCGGGTCGAGAAGAGCGTGATGCCGCTCAACTTGCCGCTCATCGCGTAAGTGATCTTGTCGACGCTCCGGCCGTCGAGCATGCCGGCGACCTGGCGCACCATCCGCAGCATCGAGACCGTGACCGGCACGCTGACGATGGCTTCGCCGAAGCGGGGCACGACCCCGGTTTCCGCGCTGACGCCGCTGGCGAAGGCGCGACCCTGGACGTCGAGGTTGAGTGCGACGCCGTCGAACTCGACGGGCGTGTCGTTGGGGTTCTGCACGCGCAGCTTCACGAGCAGCCGCAGTTCCATGCCCTCCCCCGGCAGCGACTCGATGCCGGCCACCGTCACGGCGAGCGGGTCGCGGTTCGGCATCGAGGCGCACGCGTTCAGCAGCGCGACAACCGCGAGCAGCAGGCCCGCACGGACCAACATCCTGACGTCGACCATGGTTGCACGTTCCGTTGGGAGGCCTGGCGCTTCGCCGTGTGCATCGTAACGAAACCGGCCTAGGGCCGTCTCGTCACGGGGGGCGTGCGCGGTGTGAGAATCTCCGTGAGCAGGTCGACGCGGCCGTCGATGCGCTCGAGTCGCGGATAGCGCAGCCCGCCGTGATAATCGAGTTCGACGGTCGAGTACCGGTCGCCACGCCGCACGAGCAGCGCGATCCGGCGGGCAGGATCCGTCCGGGCCGCGGTGATCGCCTCCCGCAGCAGTTTTGCCGTGTACGCCCGACCGTCCACGGCGATCACGACGGCGCGCGGCGCGATGCCGGCGGCAAAAGCGGGACTGTCCCAGAAGACCTCGGCGACGGTGCCGGACTTTTCGAGCGCGAGGCCGATCGAGAACAGGAAACTGTCGAGTTCCGCGGCCGCGTCGAGGGCGGCGAGCGCCTCGCCCGGCGTGTCACGATAAACGATGCGCCACCCGCCGCGCCCCAGGCCCTCGAGTGGCGCGCCGGGCCCGTGGCCCTCCAGCCGCGCCCGGAGGTACTGCGCCCAGTCGAACGGCGCCACCGCCGCGAGCGCCGCGACCACGTCGTCGACCGTATACGTGAGCGGCGTGACCCGGCCGTCCGCGACGCCGAAGAATCCACGCGCGAAATCGTCGAGCGAGCGCTGGCCGCGCGTGAGCTCGCGGATACGCGTGTCGACGTCGAGCCAGAGCAGCGCACCTTCGGAGTAGTAATCCTTGGCGCGTTGCCAGCTCGGGTAACTCTGCGTGCCGCGGTAGAACAGGATCGGCTGCTGGGTCGTGTCCTGCAGGTTGCGCCAGGCGCGACCGGCGCGGCCCTGGTCGAGCGTCGCGGCGTAGACCGCGAGCGTTTCGCGCAGGTACCCCGGACTCCAGAGGCCGGAGCGCCCGGCCAGCACGATGCCCCAGTATTCAGTGAGGCCTTCGTACACCCAGAGCAGGCTGGTCCGCAGCGGCACCTCGTACGAGGCCGTCAACAGGTCGGCCGGGCGCCGGAACTTGCCGTTCCAGGAGTGCACCAGCTCGTGCGGCAGGAGGTCGCGCACCGGGGCCGACGCGTTCCAGTCGATGAAGTATCCGGGCGCCACGCCATTTTCGCTCGATTCGTGATGCTCGAGCCCGATCGGCGCGAACTGGCTGCTGATCGCCAGCAGGAAATCGTAGTGGCGATAGTGACGCGAGCCGAACAAGGCGAGCGCCTCGGCCACCATGCGCCGGTGGAGGTCGACCTGGTCCGGCCGTGTTTCGAGCTCCGCGGGCCGGTCCGCGAACGCGTGCAGTCGAACCGGCCCCGCCGGGTCAGGATCGAGCTCGATGCGCCGATAGTGCGGGCCGGCGAAGACCGGCGAGTCCACCAGCTTTCCGAGCGATACCGGCGCGAACGTCACGACGTCGCCGTGACGACTCGCACCGTCGAGCGCCGTCGCGAACTCCCAGCCGCCCGGCAGCGCCAGGCTCGGCTCGAACGTGATGCGATCCGACGCGTGACCGGCCGGGTACAGCAGTGTCTTCTCCCACTGCAGCCCGAGCAGGTCCTGGGTCATGACCTGCCGTCCCTGCTCGGGCGAGGTTGGGCTGATGAATTCGAATCGCAGGTGCAGCGCCTTCGTGCCCGGCGGCACGTCGAGGTGGAACGCGTGCATCTTCTCGGCATCGCGCTGCCACTCGAGTCGTTCGTCGCGATCGGTGCGGACCTGCAGGCCGGCGAGCATCTCGATCGGCCCGGTGGTCGAGTTGTTGCCGGGCAGCCACCGCGGGTACAGCAGCGTCAACGGACCGGGCGCGCCGACCGGGAGGATCTCCTCGATGCGCACGACGCGACGATCGACGTCGCTCGCGTCGACCCGCAGGCGGATCGTCCCCGCGTAATCGACGTCGCGCGGCGCGGGGATCGCGCGTTCGGACGCCCCGATGCCGCCCGCCACGAGGCCGACCAGGGTGAGCAGGAGCGCGAACAGCCAGGGCTTCGATCGGAGCATGAGCGAATCCAGTTCGTTCAGCCTTCGAGCAGGTGCGCTCGAATTTCGACGAGGCTCGTGGGGGAAAGACCCAGTTCGTCGACCAGGTACCGCTCGACCGTGCCACGTCGCGACTCGATGGCCTCGAGCGCGGCGACGATGTAGCCCGGATGTGCATCGAGCACGGCTTCACGTGCGAACGCAGGCAGCGCCCGGATGGGGTCGGCCGTCGCGGACATGCCCGCGCCCGTGGCGCCGTCGCCCAGGAGGTGGGACTGCAGGTCGACGGCTGCGTTGGTCAACACGTAGTCGGCGACGATCGTCTCGCGCGGTACGCCGAGCGCCTCGAGCACGAGCGCTGCGGCCACTCCGGTGCGATCCTTGCCGGCGGAGCAGTGCACGACCACGGCGCCGTCCGTGGCGGCGTGCGTCAGCGCCGTGAAGACGCCCGCCAGCCGGTCCTGCAGCAGGAACGGGATGCGACGGTACATCGCGAACATCGCTTCGCGCGCGGCCTCGACGGACGTCGATTCGACGAACCGACGCTCGCGGATCGGTGAGGTCCCGATCGCCGAGTCCCATTCGAAGCAACGGACGTGCGGTCCGAACCGGGGGTTCGGGTGCAGGCGGCGCTCCTCCGTCCGACGGAGGTCGCAGACCGCGCGGAGCGGCAGAGCCTGTAGTGTGCGCACGGCGTCCGGCGACAATCGCGCCAGCGCGCCCGAGCGCAAGAGCCGGCCGCGCCGCACCCGGCGGCCGTCACCGGTGTCGTAGCCACCGAAATCGCGCAAATTGCAGCTGCCGGTGAGGCCGAGGACGCGGGTCGCGGGCATCGGGGCATGATCACACGCCACGAAGGGTCTTTCCACCGCGCCGCGCGCTTAGAATGCAGGTCCGGGGTTCGACCACCATACGCGGGCGCGTGGAGGCACGCGCGCGCAGTTCCAGGAGACTCTGCATCATGACGACGAAGACGACACTGTTCGCGCTGGTCGCGACCCTCGCGACGGCCCTGTCCGCGCCGGCGCTCGCGCAGAAGACCACCGGCGACATGGTCGACGACGGCACGATCGCCGCTTCGATCAAGGCAGGACTGCTCGACAACAAGGCCACGAGCTCGATGCAGATCAACGTCGAGAGCTACAAGGGCACCGTGCAGCTGAGCGGGTTCGTCGAGTCGCAGGCGGAGAAGGACGCCGCGGGCAAGCTGGCGACGGACGTCGACGGCGTGAAGAAGGTCATCAACAGCATTGCGATCGCGCCGAAGACTTCGATGGGCACCAAGCTCGACGACAGCCTGGTCACCGGCAAGGTCAAGGCGGCACTGATGGACGCCAAGGACGTCAAGAGCATGCAGATCAACGTCGAGACCAAGAACGGCGTGACGCAACTCGCGGGCTTCGTGACGTCGCAGGGCATGAAGGAACGTGCCGGCAAGGTTGCGGCGGACGTCTCGGGCGTCAAGCAGGTCGACAACGTGCTGGTGGTAAAGCCGAAGGACTAGTGGCCAGTGGCTAGTGGTCAGTAAGAAAAAGGCCGGCATCGCCGGCCTTCCTCTTGTTGCTAGCCACCAGCCACTGGCCACTAACCACTAGCCACTCCGGTCGCCCAGTGGGCGACCATGTGCACCCGCCCGGTGCGGACGTCGCACATCGCGCGCTTTGCGCTCCCCTCTTCCGTCCACTCCTTGACGTTGACCTTGGCCGGCAATTGCACGGGGGTCAGGAACTGGGTCTCGAGTCGCGATTCACCCTCGGGCGCCGTGCCGGGCTTCACCGCGAGACTGCGCGCGAGCGACCACATGCCGTGCGAGATCGCGCCGCGCAGCCCGAAGAACCTCGCAGCCCGGTCGTTCAGGTGGATCGGATTGAAGTCGCCCGAGACGCGCGCGTATTCCCATGCCGTGCCGAGTCCGACGCTCAGTTCGGCGAGCACGCTCGCGTCCTTCGGCGCCTTGGGCGGCCGCGGTGGACGACCTCCGGTGCGCTGCACCGAGTCCGGCCAGCGCGACATGAACACGCAGGTCTCGCGCCAGACTGCCCGGCCGCCCGCGCTGATCTCCGTGTCCATGTCAAACACCAGCCCGGCGTCGGTCTTGCGATAGTTGCGTGCCGCGACGACGAGATCGAGCGACTGCCCCGCGCGCAGCTCGCCGGGCATGGCGATCGTGTTGGAGAGGTGGATCAGGCCCATCGGTCGCAGCGGGAAGCGCTCGTTGGCCATGATGCGCAGGTGCAGCGGCATCGCGAGCACGTGCGGGTACGTGATCGGGACGTAGCCGTCGCGCAGCCGTGCCGAATCGAACCCGCAGACCGCCGCATAGGCCGCGACCCGGGCCGCGTCGATCCGTACACGGTCGACGCGCACGTCGAATTCGGTCGGGGCCGTGACCTCGAGCAGGTCCGGTCGACGCGTCAGGACGACCCGAGGGTAACTCGCCAGGCCGGATGGCAGTGCCGGGAACCGCAGGTGGATCTTGCGGTTCGACACCTCAGGGCTGGACCCGGGAGATCACGACTTCGAGGTCTTCGCCGGCGCCTTTCTTCTGCACTGCGCTGCCGATGAGGTCGCCGCTGCGCGTCGCAACTTCGCCGCTGAACGCGACCCGCGCGACGATCTCGACGTCGTTGACCGACGAGAGGTCCCGACCCTGGATCATCGTGTTCGCGTCGCTCAGCACGATCGGTCCCGGCAGCTGGTCGGTCGTGATGCGCACCGCCGCGATCGGCGGCCCGGGGATGCCCGGTTCGCGCGCGGACACGAACAGCGGCAGGCCGGGCTTGACCTTGTCGGCCAGCGCCTGGTCGACCTTGACCGTGATGCGCACGGTGCGGCCCTGCGGTGCGACTTCGCCGGCACCCTGGCCTCCCATCGGGCCGGCACCGCCCATCGCTCCCATTGCGACCGGTGCGGCGGACGCGCCGGGCACCTGGACGCCGAGCTCGCGCAACTGCGCCACGATCACCTCGCGGATCTCCGGCGGCGGATTCTGCTCGACGAGCTTGAGCCAGCTCGTCTTGGCGGTCTCGACGTCGCCGGCGCGGGACGCCATGACGCCGCGATACCAGAGGGCCTTCTGACTGCTGGCGTCCTGGGCGAGCGCGGCGTCGATGATCTGGCGCGCGCGCCCCTGCTGGGCCGGGTCGTCGGCCAGCACGAGCGCTTCGGCGATGTCGAGCTGGAGGCCGATGTCCTTCACGGCCGAGAGCGCGGCCGCCCGCTCGTACGCGGCAGCGGCCTTGACGGGGTTGCCCGAGACGAGGTACGTGCGCCCGAGCATGCGCCAGCCCTCGGCGTCGTTCGGGTTGGCGGCGAGCCGGGTTTCCAGCGACGCCGTCGCCTCGTCCATCGAACCGCCCTGGTTCGGCTGGCCGTGTCCCGGCGGGACCGCCGCGGCCATCTGCGGGTTCTGCCACGGGTAACTGTTGAGCGACGCGTAGAGCGCGACCGCCGCGAGCGCGAGCACGACCGACAGCGCGAATGCAAGCGGCGCCGCCTTGGGCGCGACGGGACCGTCCTTCGCGGCAGCGGGCAGCGGCTTCAGCAGTGGATAGGCGACGAGGAAGATCGCGACGAGCGCCATCAGGGCGCAGAGAACGACGAATACGGGCATCACGACTGACCGGCCTCCGGGCTATCCGAGTCGACTTCGGCGGCCTGCCGACGGATGTAACGGATGCCGATGAACGAACCAATGAGCAGGAGCAGCACGGGCGCTGCCCAGAGCAGGAAATTCGTCGCCGTCATGCGCGGGCGGTACAGCACGAAGTCGCCGTAGCGCGCGATCATGAACTCGCGGATCTCGTCGTCGGTCTTGCCGGCGGCGATCATCTCCTTCACTTCGCGGCGCAGGTCCTGCGCAAGCGTCGCGTTGGAGTCGGCGATGGTCTGGTTCTGGCAGACGAGGCACCGCAGCTCGCGGTTGATCTGCTCGTACCGGGCCTGCAACGCGGGATCCTCGAATGCCTTCTGGGCGTCGATCGCGAGCGCATGACCCGCGAAGGCCAGCAGCAACGCCGCGAGCAGGGTTCGTGCAAGAACGGTCAGTGACCTGGTCATGAGTTACCCCTGGCTCGCCGGCGCACCGGCCTGGGCGGCCCGGATGCGCGGCAGGAACTCTTTGGTCCAGACCTCCATGGTCCTCGGCGCGATGTGCTTGAACAGCACCGTGCCGTCGGGCCCGATCAGGAACGTCTCCGGCGCGCCGTAGACACCCCAGTCGATGGCCGCGCGGCCCTCGGCGTCCTCGGCGACCGCGGCGTACGGGTTGCCGAGCGCGCGCAACCACTCCTGCGCCGCCACGTTGTCGTCTTTCCAGTTGAGACCGATCACCGGGACCACGTTCGAGCGCGCGATCGCGATCAGCGTGTCGTGCTCCTGGCGACAGCCGCCGCACCACGTGCCCCACACGTTGAGCACCCAAGGCCGGCCGCGCAGGTCGTTCGTGCTGACCGTGTACGCGGCGTCCTGCAGGCTGGGCAGCGTGAACTGCGGTGCAGGCTTACCGATCAGCGGGGACGGCACGTACGACGGGTCGCGCTGCAACCCGACGAACAGGAAGACGCCGAGCGCCGCAAACAGCGCGAACGGAATCGCGAACTTGAGCCAGTTGTTCATGGATGCGTTGCGTTCAGGTGGCCTTGGCGACGCCGCCCGCGCCGAGGCGCTCGTCCGCCTCCTGTCGACGCGTGCGGTAGCGGCGGTCTGTGATCGCGATGAAGCCGCCGATCATCATCACGAATGCGCCGAACCAGATGAACCGCACCATGGGCTTGTACTGCAGGCGCATGCTCCACTTGCCCGCGCCGAGGTCCTCGCCCATGGCGACGAACAGGTCGCGGTTCCAGTCGACCTCGATGCCCGCCTCGGTCATCGGCATCGTGCGCACGCGGTAGACGCGCTTCTGGGGCGTGAGGTCGGCGATCAGTTCGTCGCCGCGCGTGATCCGGAAGTGCGCCTGCACGGCGTCGTAGTTCGGGCCCGCCACCTGCTTCGTGCTGTCGAAGTGGAAGGTGTAGCCCTGCATCTCGACGGACTCGCCCGGCTGCAGCGCAAAGTCCTTTTCGATCCGGTAGCTCTGCGTGACCGTGACGCCGATCGCGAACAGGCCCACGCCGATGTGCGCGACCGTCATGCCGACCAGGCCGCGCGGGAGCGACTGCTTCCTGCGCAGCCGCTGCACGGGCTCGTAGAGCGCGGACAGGATCACCCAGAGGCCGGCGGCGAGACCCACGGACGCCATCGGGTGAAAGCCGCCATAGGCCAGCAGCGGGATCAGTACGCCGAGCGCTGCAGCCGCGCCGAGCATCACGAGCAGCGGCACCTTCTTCTCTACGATCTTGCCGTGCTTCCACATCGAGTGCATGCCCACCGCGAGCAGCGCGAGCATCGGCAGGGTCGGGATCAGGAACACGGCGTTGAAGTACGGCGGGCCGACCGAGATCTTGCCCATGTTGAGCGCGTCCAGGAACAGCGGGTAGAGCGTGCCGATCAGGATCAGCAGCGCGGCGACCAGCAGCAGGACGTTGTTGAACAGCAGGAACGACTCGCGCGACACGACGTCGAAGCCGCCCTTGGTTCGCAGCGCCGGGCCGCGCCACGCGAACAGCGCGAGCGAACCGCCGACGCACAGGGCAAGGAACGCGAGGATGAACAGGCCGCGACTCGGGTCGCTCGCGAACGCGTGCACGGAGACGAGCACGCCGGAGCGCACGAGGAACGTGCCGAGCAGGCTCAGGCTGAAGGCGATGATCGACAACAGCAGCGTCCAGCTCTTGAACAGGCCGCGCTTTTCGGTGACGGCGAGCGAGTGGATCAACGCCGTGCCGACCAGCCACGGCATGAACGACGCGTTCTCGACCGGGTCCCAGAACCACCAGCCGCCCCAGCCGAGCTCGTAGTACGCCCACCAGCTGCCGAGCGCGATGCCGCCGGTCAGCAGCATCCACGCAACCGTGGTCCAGGGTCGCGTCCAGCGCGCCCACTTCTCGTCCAGCTTGCCCTCGAGCAGTGCCGCAACCGCGAACGCGAACGCGACCGAGAAGCCGACGTAGCCGAGGTACAGCATCGGCGGGTGGATCGCGAGCGCCGGGTCCTGCAGCAGCGGATTGAGGTCCTGGCCGTCCATCGCGGCCGGGATCAACCGTTCGAACGGATTCGATGTGAACAGAATGAACGCCTGGAAGCCGATGCTGACGATGCCGAGCACGCCGAGCACGCGCGCCGCGAACGTCTGCGGCAGGTTGCGGCTGAAAAACGCGACCCCGAGCGTCCAGCTCGACAGCGCGAGCGCCCACAGCAGCAGCGAGCCTTCGTGCGCACCCCACACGGCCGTGAAGCGGTAGAACGTCGGCAGCGCCGAGTTCGAATTGTTCGCGACGTAGAGCACGGAGAAGTCGTTCTTGAAGAACGCGTATGCGAGCACGCCGAACGACAGCGCGACGAACACCCACTGTCCCGCGGCGGTCGGACGCACCGCGTCCATCCAGCGGCGATTGCCGAGGTGCGGGCCGGCGAGGCCGAAAAAGGCCTGCGCGATGGACAGCAGCATCGCGAGGACGAGAGCGAACAATCCCAGTTCTACGACCATGCGACGGGTGCTCCGAGTCGGGCCTTGAGTCGATCGATCAGGCGGGCGGTCAGGTGCCGGGCGTGGCCGCAGCGTTGTTCTGCGGCATGTTGTTGGCCGCATCCATGTGCGGCTTCAGGCTTTCCTTGACCTCCGGCGGCATGTAGTTCTCGTCGTGCTTGGCGAGCACTTCCTCGGCCACGAACCGGCCGTTGTCGAGCTTGCCGCGCGCGATGATGCCCTGCCCCTCGCGGAACAGGTCGGGCAGGATGCCCGTGTAGCTCACCGGCACTTCCTTCTGGAAATCGGTCAGCACGAACGTGACCTCGAGGCTGCCGGGCTGGCGCGTCACGCTGTTGTTCTGCACCAGTCCGCCGACACGGAACGTGCGCGCCGTCGGCGCCTCGCCCGCGCTGATCTGGGTCGGGCTGTAGTAGTAGAGCAGGTTCTGGTTGAACGCCTTGAGGGCGAATGACGTGGCGATGCCCACCCCGGCCAGGATGGCTACCACGGTCACCATGCGCTTCTGTCGCGGTGTCATGAGCGAGTCTCCGAGGAAAGTTCGTTCCGCCGACGGGCGGCGTTCTGGGCTTCCGTTTCGCTGCGTCGCGCCGACCACCAGTTCCAGACGAGAACCAGGGCGGTCAGGCCATAGGCGGGCCACACGAACTGTGCGTAGCCCCCCATCTCGAGGAATTTCTGTACGTCCATGATGTTACGCCGCTTCTTCGAGCCACTTGGCATTGCGTTCGCGCCGCAGGATCTCGCCGCGCAGCCGGCGCGAGATCGCCCAGCCGAAATACAGCTGGAAACCGGTGATCATGATGAACAGCGGGATCAACATCGCGAGCTGGATCGACGGCTTGTCGAGCTTGGTCACGCTCGCCGGCTGGTGCAGCGTCGTCCACCACTCGACGGAATAGTGAATGATCGGGACGTTGATCACCCCCACCAGGGCAAGCACGGCGCTGGCCCGGTCGGCCCGCTGCGGGTCGTCGAACGAGGCGCGCAACGCCATGTAGCCGAGGTACAGGAACAGCAGCAGCAGTTCCGAGGTGAGCCGGGCGTCCCATACCCACCAGGTGCCCCACATCGGCTTGCCCCAGATCGAGCCGGTGGCCAGCGCGAGAAACGTGAACGAGGCGCCGATCGGAGCGCAGGCCGCCGCGGCGCCGTGCGCGAGCTTGATGCGCCAGACCAGGCCGACGCCCGCCGCCACGGCCATGACGACGTACGTGAACATGGACATCCACGCGCTCGGGGCGTGCACGTACAGGATCCGGAAGCCGTCGCCCTGCTGGTAATCGGCCGGCGCCTTGACCAGGCCCCACCAGGTCGCGAGCAGGATCAGCGCCAGCGCCGCCCAGCCGAACCACGGGGCAATCCTGCCCAGGATGCGGTAGGCGTGCGGGGGCGAAGCGAGCTTATGGAACCAGGTCCACTTCATGTTGTCCCTCTTGACCCTCGAACGCTCGTTGCGTTCAGTCTTTGCGTCAAATACGTGTCAATTCTCGACGCTGATGCGGATGGCCGCAGACATCGCGATCGGCCCGAGGCTCAGCGCCATGAAAAAGATCGCCGCAAGCAGCTGCAGCGGCCCCGCCGGTGAGTCCCCGTCCATCTGCATGGTCACCGCCCGCGAGCCGAAGATCAGCATCGGCATCGCGAGCGGCAGCACCAGCAGCGACAGCAACACGCTGCCCCGGCGGACGCCGACCGTCAGCGCCGCGCCGATGCCGCCCAGCACGCTGAGCGTACCGGTGCCGAGCAGCAGCGACAGCATCAGGACCCCCCACACGCTCACGGGCAGGCCCAGGCCGGTGCCCACGATCGGCGACATGATGACCAGCGGCAGTCCCGTGAGCACCCAATGTGCCGCCACTTTGGCAAGCAATATCCAGCCGAGCGGCTGCCCGGACAGCACCCACTGCTCCATGGTGCCGTCCTCGACGTCAGCGCGGAACAGCGCTTCCAGCGCGAGCAGCGACGACAGCAGCGCGGCGACCCACACGACGCCGCCCCCGATCTGGCGCAGCGCCGACAGGTCCGGCGTGGTCGCGAGCGGGAACATCGTCGTGACGACGACGTAGAAGATCAGTGGTTGCGCGACCTCGTCCCAGCGTCGCCACGCGAGCGTGAGGTCGCGGACGAAGACGAGCTTGGCTGCCTCGGTGGTCGGAGTGCGCGTCACGGTTCCAGCTCCAGTCGCCTGAGGCACGGTGCCTCGTCGAGCAATCGCTGGTGGGCCGCCGCGATCGCGAGGCCGCCCTGCCGCACGTGATCGACGATCAGCGTCTCGACGAGCTGGATGCCCGCCGTGTCGAGGTTCGTGACCGGCTCGTCGAGGATCCAGAGCGCCGCGTCGGCGAGCAGCAGGCGCGCCAGCGCGAGGCGCCGCTTCTGCCCGGCCGACAGGCTGCGTGCGGGCAAGTCGCCGCGCGAGAGGATGCCGACGTGGTCGAGCGTCGCATCGATGTGCGCGGATGTGAGCGACTGGCGCAGGCCGGCGAGGACCTTGAGGTTTTCGCGCGCGGTGAGGTCGGCCTTGAGCGAGTTGAGATGGCCGAGATAACCCAGTTCGGCATTGAATTCGTCGCGACCGCCGCGGATCGACTTGCCGCGCCAGTGCAGTTCGCCCGTCTCCGCGGGCAGCAGGCCGCAGATCACGCGCAGCAGCGTCGTCTTGCCGACACCGTTCGGTCCCGTGATCTTCAGGAATTCGCCGGGGCTGACGCTGAAGGACACGTCGCGCAGGATGTGCCGATCACCCCGCCACGCGTTGATTTCGCGGGCCTCGAACGAGGCCCCGTCGAATGTCATCCCGCCTCCGCGCGATTCGCTTTGTGTCTGGCCACCCTGCACGTGTCGAGCAGGACGACGGATTGGGCGCGAAGTCTAGCAAAACAGACTCATTCCAATGTCCGGACTTCCCGCAGTCACACTGCGGGTTCGAGACGCACCAAGTCGCTGCCCTCCTCGACACGCTGGCCCGGATGCACCTGGATTTCGACGACGCGGGCGCGCCAGGGCGCGGTGAGCGAGTGCTCCATCTTCATCGCCTCGAGCACGAGCAGCACCGCGCCCTGTTCGACGGTCTGGTCCACCTGCACGCGGACGTCGAGCACGTGCCCCGGCATCGGCGCGCGGAAGTGGCCCTCGTGTTCGGCGGACGCCCGGTGCTCGGCGCCGGTGTCCTCGACGAAGTCGTAGCGCACGCAATGACGGCGGACGATGACGCGGTCGTGGTCGAACTGGACGCGCGCGGCGATCGGATCGCCGTCGATGAATCCGTCGACCGCGCCGTCCGGCGCGCAATGCGTATTGACACGGTGACGCCGGTCGTCGATGACGACGGTGACGCCGTCACCGCCACGCTCTAACGCGAGCCAGTGTCGCTGCTCCTTCGCCCGCTCCGCGAGCGAGGCCGGTGCGTACGTGGGGTCGAACCGCAACGCGACGCGGACGATCGGCGGCCCGTTGAGCCGGAACCCCGTCGCGGCGTCCCAGGGACTCGTCGCGGTCGGCTCGGCGCCGCCGGGCGGCGTGAGCACCCGGGCGGCGGCCCCGATCAGCCAGGCCTCGTCCACTTCCTGCGGCGGGATGCCGCCGGCGAGTGAGGCGTCGGTCTCGAGCAGTCGTGTGCTGACGTCGCCATCGCGGACCGCAGGCGCGCGCAGGATCTGCCAGAGGAAGCGTGCGTTGGTGCGGACGCCTTCGACTTCGGTCGCTTCGAGCGCCTGCCCGAGCCGCTCGATCGCCTGTGCACGATCGGGCGCCCAGGCGATCAGCTTGGCGATCATCGGGTCGTAGTGCACGGTGACCTCGTCGCCCTCCTCGACGCCCGCGTCCACCCGCACGTGCGGCAGCTGGCCAGGCAGGCGCAGGCGCGACAGGCGACCGGTCGACGGCAGGAAGCCGCGATCCGGGTCCTCGGCGTAGAGCCGCGCTTCGACCGCGTGGCCGTGGCTCGCGATCTCACCTTGTGCGAGCGGCAGCGGTTCGCCCGCCGCGACGCGCAGTTGCCATTCGACCAGGTCGAGGCCGGTGATCATCTCGGTGACCGGGTGCTCCACCTGCAGCCGCGTGTTCATCTCGAGGAAGTAGAACTCGCGTCCGTCGTAAAGGAACTCGACCGTGCCCGCGCCGCGGTAGTCCACGGCTTTCGCGGCAGCCACGGCGGCCGCGCCCATGGCCGCGCGCGTCGCGTCGGCGAGCCGCGGCGCCGGCGCCTCCTCGATCACCTTCTGGTGGCGACGTTGCAGCGAGCAGTCGCGCTCGTAGAGGTGGACGGCGTTGCCGTGCGCGTCGGCGAAGACCTGGATCTCGACGTGGCGTCCCTTTTCCACGAAGCGCTCGAGCAGCACGCGGGGGTCGCCGAACGACTTGGCGGCCTCGCGACGTGCCCCGCCGAGCGCCTCAGCGAAGTCCTGCGGGTCGCGCACGATGCGCATGCCCTTGCCGCCGCCACCGGCGGTCGGCTTGATCAGCAGCGGGAACCCCAGCGCGCGCGCCGCGGCGGCGAGCGTGGCGTCCGTTTGATCGTCGTCGTCATACCCCGGCAGCACCGGCACGCCGGCCGCGGCCATGAGCCGACGCGCCTCGCTCTTCGAGCCCATGCGGTCGATCGCCGATGGCGGCGGACCGACGAACACGATCCCGGCCGCAGCGCAGGCACGCGCGAAGTCGGCGTTCTCGGACAGGAAGCCGTACCCGGGATGGATCGCGGTGCAACCGCGATCGCGTGCGGCCTGCAGGATGCGCTCGACGTGCAGGTAGCTGTCGCGTGCCGGCGGCGGCCCGATGCAGACGGCCTCGTCCGCCATGCGCACGTGCAACGCGCCGCGGTCTGCTTCGGAATACACGGCCACCGTGCGCAGGCCCAGGCGTCGCGCGGTGCGGACGACGCGGCAGGCAATCTCACCCCGGTTCGCGATCAGCAGGTTCGTGAGCATGTGCAACCCCGAGAGAGGGGTTAGGGGTCTTCCCCTATCCCCTATCCCCTATTCCCTATCCCCTTACATTCTGAAGATGCCGTAGGGCGCCTCGCCCTCGTCGGCGCGGCAGGTCGCCGCGGCGAGCGCGAGCGCGAGCACGCCGCGCGTGTCGACCGGATCGAGCACACCGTCGTCCCACAGCCGCGCGCTCGCGTACAGCGGATGACCCTGCGCCTCGTATTGCGCACGGATCTCCTCGCGGAACTGGCGCTCGGCGTCCTCCGGCCACGCCTCTTTGCGGCGCTGCATGCCTTCGCGCTTGACGATCGCGAGCACGGTCGCCGCCTGCTCGCCGCCCATGACCGAGATGCGCGAGTTCGGCCAGGTCCACAGGAAGCGCCCGCCGTAGGCGCGGCCGCACATCGCGTAATTGCCCGCCCCGAACGAGCCGCCGATGATGACCGTGAACTTGGGTACCGACGCGCAGGCGACCGCGGTGACCATCTTCGCGCCGTCACGCGCGATGCCGCCGGCCTCGTACTGGTCGCGGATCCCGTCCATGAACTGCGACTGCTCGGCCTCGGGCCAGCGGCCGCCGCGCGCCTCGATGCCGTCGCGGCGCACGGTGGCGAGCACGTGCGCCGCCTGCTCGCCCCCCATGACCGAAATGCGCGCGTTGGGCCAGGTCCAGAGAAAGCGCCCGCCGTAGGCGCGGCCGCACATCGCGTAGTTGCCGGCGCCGAAGGAGCCGCCGATGATCACGGTGAACTTCGGGACGCTGGCGTTGGCCACCGCATGAACGAGCTTCGCGCCATCCTTGGCGATCCCGCCGCGCTCGTACTGCTTGCCGAC
>DASUMQ010000146.1:0-6923 GCA_036277615.1 Steroidobacteraceae bacterium | reverse complement strand
GTGTCCATCTCGAAGCGCGCGTTGCGCAGTGCGCTCTCGATGATGTCGATCGTCACGGAGTCGACCTTCACCTTCTTCATCGGCTTGCGGCTGCGCTGGAGGATCGTGGCGGGCATTGCGTGGCTCCTGGAGAAGCGACGGGCGTCGGTCAGCGGGACTTGCGGGCGGTCTTGCGGAGCGCGCGCGCGGGTTTCGACGCCGGCTTGGGCGACCGCGTGGCCGCCTGCTTCGTCTTCGTCGACTGATGCTTGTCGGGGTAGATCAGGATGTTGCCGTGGGCATCGACGCGGCCGTGGTGCCGCGGCAGGATCACCGTGGTCGAGTCCATCTCCAGCACGATGGCCGGGCCCGGGATGCGGTTGCCGGCCTTGAGGCCGGCGCGATCGTAGACGAGCGCCGTAACGTCCCTCCCGTCCATATAGGCTTTCTGCCTGCCGATCACGGCGGCGCCTGCGAGCGTGCCGCCCCTCGCGACCGCCTGGCGCTTGATCACGACGCCCTTGCCCTGCACGACGGCGCGCAGCGCGACGAACTCGTGCTCGAGCGGCAGCGCGAACGTGAAGAGCCGCGTGTGTTCCTGGTCGAACGGCTTGCGGATCGCGTCGAGGCCCTCCTTCTCGAGGCGCTTCAGGTCCACGTCGACCGTCAGCCGCAGGCCCTGGCCGTGATAACGCACGTCGACCTGGTAGCCGAACACCATCTCGGAGCCCGGTACCTTTTCGCGGGCGAGCGACTTCGCCGCGTCGTCGGCGAGCGCCCGGAGCTGTGCCGCGACGTCATTCGCGCTCGTCTCGGTGAACTTGCGGATGTGGGTGCGCGAGGACTCGTCGCGAACGGCCGTCGTTGCATCGCCGAGCGCGCAGAGCACGCCGGGGCCCGGCGGAATGATGGAAGGCCACGCACCCAGCAGCCGCGACAGCGCATTCGCGTGCAGCGGCCCCGCGCCGCCGAACGCAATCAACGCGTAATCGCGCGGGTCGTGGCCCTGCTCGACCGACACCAGCCGCAACGCACCGACCATGTTCTCGTTGACGATGTCGTAGATGCCGAGCGCCGCGTCCTTGACGCTCTTGCCGAGCGATTTCGCGATTTTCTCGACGGCCTGCCGCGCGAGCACGCGGTCGAGCTGCATGTCGCCGCCGAGCCGCTGTTGCTCGGGCAGGTAGCCGAGCACGACGTTCGCATCGGTCACGGTGGGTTCGCTCCCGCCCTTGCCGTAGGCGGCCGGCCCGGGATCAGCGCCGGCGGATTGCGGACCCACGCGCAGTGCTCCCGTGAGCTCCGGCACGTGCGCGATCGAACCGCCTCCCGCACCGACGGTGCGGATGTCGACCGACGAGGCGCGCACGGTGATGTCGCCGACCGTCGTTTCACGCCGCAGCCGGGGTTGGCCGTTCATGATCAGCGCGACGTCGGTCGAGGTGCCGCCGACGTCGACCGTGAGCAGGTTCGGGAAACCCGCCTGGACCGCGACCCAGAGCGCGCCGGTAACGCCCCCCGCCGGCCCCGACATCAGCAGGTTGACCGGGAAGTCCTCGGCCGAGCGCGCCGAGGCGAGCCCGCCGTCGGATCGCAGGATGTGCAGCTTGACGCGCTTCGCCTTGTCGTCGAGTTTCTGCTGCAGGTTCTTGACGTAGCGCTGCACGCGCGGACGCACGTACGAATTCGCGACGGTCGTGACCGTGCGCTCGTATTCCTGCATCTCGGGCACGACCTCCGACGAGATCGACACCGGAATGCCGGGCAGCACCTCCTGCGCGATCGCCTTGATCCGGCGCTCATGCGCGTCGTTTGCGAACGCGTTGATCAGCGACACGGTGAGCGCCTCGATCCGGCGCGCGCCGAGCGCGCGCAGGTCCTCGCGCAGCTTCGTTTCGTCCAGCGGGGTGACGACCTCACCCTTCGCACCGACACGCTCCACGGCCTCGACGGTAAGCGCGAGCGGCGCCATCGGCAGCGACTTGTTGTAGATCACCCAGCCGCCGAGCCCGCCCGGCACGAAGCTGCGCGCGATCTGCAGCACCTGCCGGTATCCCGTGGTCGTGACCAGGCCCACGCGCGCACCGGTGCCCGTGAGCACCGTGTTGGTCGCGACCGTGGTGCCGTGCATCACATGGTCGATCTCCTCGGGCGAGACGGCCGCGAGTCCGCAGACGCGCTCGATCCCGCGCAGCACGCCCTCCGACTGGTCCGCCGGCGTGGACGACACCTTGGCCTTCCACGTCTGCCCGGTCCGTTCGTTCACCAGCAGCAGGTCGGTAAAGGTCCCGCCCACGTCCACGCCGAGTCGGTACGTCATGCAGTCACCTGTGAGATCCCCCGATGTCCGCGCTGCGACTGCGCCGCCGCGAGTCGCCTCCGCCCACTCAAGTCTCGATCCTGCCCGGCTGCGGAAAGCCGCCAGCCTTCATCAGCATGCCCGGCAGGTTGCGACCGAGCACCTGCTGCAGCCACTTGCCGGTGTCGATGGCGGCGTCGAGCGAGACGCCGGTGACATAGCCCGAGCGATGCAGCAGGTAAAGCAGGTCCTCGGTCGCGATGTTGCCGGTCGCGGCGGGCGCGAACGGACAGCCGCCGACGCCGCCCAGGCTCGCGTCGAACGTGCGCACACCGGCCTGGAGGGCCGCGAACGCGTTCGCGTACCCGGTGTTGCGCGTGTTGTGGAAGTGGCACCGCAACGCGATGCCGGGCACCGCTTCGCGCACGCGCGAGACCAGTTCCGTCACCTGCGCGGGCACGCCGACGCCGACCGTGTCGGCCAGCGCGATTTCGAAGGGCCGCGCATCGGCCACGCGTTTGGCGAGTTCGACGACGCGCTCGACCGGCACCTCGCCTTCGAACGGGCAGCCGCATGCCGCGGAGATCGTGACTTGCGCGCGCACGCCGGCCGCATCGGCGGCCCGCGCGATCTCGAGCCAGGCCGCCACGGATTCGTCCGTCGCGACGCCCTGGTTGCGGCGGTTGAACGTGTCGGTCGCGACGACCGCCATGCCGATCTCGTTGCATCCTGCGGCGACGGCCCGCTCGAAGCCCTTGCGGTTGAGCACCAGGCCGACGTAATGAATGCCCGACGCGGGCGGTCCGAGCGCGCGCAGCACGTCCTCGGCATCGGCGGTCTGCGGTACGCGCTTCGGGTTCACGAAACTCGTGACCTCGATGCGCCGCAGGCCCGCCCCGAGTGCGCGGCGGATGAACTCCACCTTGGCCGCCGTGGGCAGCACGCCGGGCTCGCTCTGGAGACCGTCGCGGGGACCGACTTCGACGATTTCGACGTGGTTGCTCATCCGGTCACGCGCGGCGACGAGTTAGCTGCAATGTATACTAATAAGACATTTGCGGGAAACACGCTGCTGCGCGCGGACAGTGCCTTTCCTTGACCGACCCGTGACCCAAGGTTAGAAACCATGCTTCCGAAAGACAAGGTGACAGCATGACGGCCGCGGCCGCAGGCTTCCGCGCAGGCCCGCTCGAGGGGCTGCGCGTCATCGAGCTCGGCACGCTGCTCGCGGGCCCGTTCTGCGGCCAGCTGCTCGGCGATTTCGGCGCCGAAGTCATCAAGGTGGAACCGCCCGGCCAGGGCGACCCGATGCGGGTCTGGGGCCGAGAGAAGGCCCACGGCAAGTCGCTCTGGTGGCCCGTCGTCGCGCGCAACAAGAAGTCGATCACGCTCGACCTGCGCCAGTACGACGGGCAGGCACTGCTCAAGTCGCTGGTCGCGAAGTCGGACTTCCTGATCGAGAATTTCCGTCCGGGCACCATGGAGAAGTGGGGACTCGGCTGGAACGAGCTCGCGGCCGTCAACCCGCGGCTGATCCTGGTCCGCGTGTCGGGGTTCGGGCAGACCGGCCCCTATTCACGACAAGCCGGGTTCGGCGCGATCGGCGAAGCGATGGGCGGCCTGCGCTACGTCGTCGGCGATCCGAACACGCCACCGTCGCGCATGGGCATCTCGATCGGCGATTCGCTGGCGGCTACGTTCGCCTGCGTCGGCGCCTTGAGCGCATTGCATCACCGTCACGTCACCGGTCGTGGCCAGGTGGTTGACTCGGCCATCTACGAAGCCGTGCTCAACATGATGGAGTCGCTGGTCACCGAGTACGACAAGGCCGGTTTCATCCGCGAACGCACCGGCGCGATCCTGCCGAACGTGGCGCCCTCGAACGTGTACCGGACCCGGGACGGGCTCGTGCTGATCGCGGCGAACCAGGACACCGTCTTCGGCCGCCTCGCACAGGCGATGGGACAGCCCGAGCTTGCCACCGACCCTCGTTACGCATCGCACGGCGCGCGGGGCGCGAGCCAGCAGGAACTCGACGCACTCGTCGAACGCTGGACGCAGACGCTCACGACGCGCGAAGTGCTCGCGTCGATGGACGAGCACGGCGTTCCGGCGGGACTCATCTACCGCGCACCGGAGATGCTCGACGATCCGCATTTCAGGGCGCGCGAGGCCATCGTCACCGTGCCGCATCCGGACTTCGGCGAGCTACGCATGCAGAACGTGGCGCCGAAGCTCTCGGAGACGCCGGGGTCGATCCGCTCGCCGAGCCCGGACCTGGGCCAGCACAACGAGGAGGTCTACCTCGATCTGCTGCAGCTCGGCCGCGAGCGGTACGACGAGCTCCGCACGCGCAAGGTCGTCTGAGCGATGCCGGACACGCTGCAGCAGAGCTACTCGGGCGCCGGCTGGGGCGGCACGCTGCAGCCCGGCGTGCGGCCCGCGCTGATCGTGGTCGACTTCGTGATGGCCTACCTCCAGCCCGGTTCGCCGCTCTACGCCGCGGTGGAGCCGGCGCGCGACGCGTGCGTACGGCTGCTGCAGGCGGCGCGCGAGGCCGCCATTCCCGTGCTGCACACGAACGTGCGCTTCCAGCCGGGCGGTCGCGATGGCGGCGTGTTTTTCCGCAAGCTGCCGGCGCTGCGCTGTTTCGAGGACGGCGTCACCCCCGCGCTGACGGCGTTCGACCCAGCGCTGGAGCCGACCCAGGGCGAAACCGTCGTCACCAAGCAGTACGCGAGCGCCTTCTTCGGCACGGGCCTCGCATCGACACTGACGGCGCTCGGCATCGACACGCTGATCATCGCCGGGGTCAGCACCAGCGGCTGCATCCGCGCCACGGCCGTGGACGCCTGCCAGTACGGCTTCATCCCGCTGGTCGTCCGCGACGCCGTCGGCGACCGGCATCCGGCCCCTCACGAAGCCAACCTGTTCGACCTGCAGGCGAAGTACGCCGAGGTCGTGTCGCTGGCGCAGGTGCAGGCTTACCTTGCGCGGCTCGTCCCGACGACGGCCGCCGGGCGTCCGTCCGGCTGAACTCCCCCGTCGGGGGGGTGGTCAAATCACGGGTAACCCGCCGCGCTACAATGCGCGGTCATGACCCTTGGTTTAGCGACGAGAGGCTGATGATGAACAAAGCGAACCTGGTGCTGATGGCGGCCCTGGCCGGGGCCGGTCTGGTGGGCGTCACCGGCGGCTCCCTGCTGCCCGTCTCCGTCGCCGTGGCGGCCGAAAAAGACAAGGACAAGGACAAGGACAAGGCTGCCAAGCAGAAGCTGAGTCCCGAGGTGCAGAAGCCGCTCGTGGCCGCCCAGAAGGCCATGAACGAAAAGAACTGGGACGAGGCAGCGACCCAGATCGCGGCCGCGCAGGCGGTCGAACCCAAGACGCCCTACGACTCGTTCATGGTCGACGAGCTCGGCTGGTACGTGCAGCTGCAGAAGAAGGACTACACCAAGTCCGCCGAGTCGCTCGAGCGCTCGCTGAACTCGGGTTTCGTGCCGGAAGCCGACCGGGGCCAGCGCCTCAAGGCGCTCACACAGATGCTGCTGCAGACCAAGCAGTACCCCAAGGCCGTGCAGTACGGCAACGATTACCTCAAGGCGAACCCTACCGACAACGAGATTGCGTTGCAGATCGCCCAGGCTCGCTACCTGACGAACGACCACGCGGGCGCCAAGGCCGCGGTCGACCAGATCATCGCGTCCTCGCCGACGCCTCCGGAAGGTGCGCTGCTGCTCGCGTTGCGGACGAGCTACGAGATGAAGGACCCGGCCGGCACCTCGAAGGCGCTCCAGGGGCTCGTGCGTCATTACCCGCAACCCAAGTACTGGGAAGACCTGCTCAACGACCAGCTGTTCCGCACCAAGGACGATCGCGGCCTGCGGGCGCTGTACCGCCTCATGAACGACACCAACACGCTCGACAAGCCCGACGACTATGCCGAGATGGGCAGCACGCTCGTCGCGGCCGGTTTCCCGAACGAGGCCAAGCAGGTGCTGGAGCGTGGCATGTCGGCCGGCGTCTTCAGCGGCGACGCGAAGTCCCGCGCCCAGCAGGACCTCGAGCGCGCCAGGTCGGGTTCGTCGATGGACGCGAAGGAAATCGCGGCGGCGGCGTCACAGCTCGCGGCGGCCAAGACCGGCAACCAGATGGTCGGCATCGGCAAGCTCTACTTCAGCACCGGCGACTATGCCAAGGCCATCGACGCGATCCAGAAAGGCCTCGCCAAGGGCGGCGTGACCGACACGGACGACGCGAACATGCTGATCGGCATCGCCAACTCGCGGCTTGGCCAGTCGGCGGCGGCGAAGGCGGCCTTCGACGCGGTCAAGAACCCGACGCTGACCGAGGTCGCCAACCTGTGGAAACTCAAGCTCGACGTGGCGGGTGCGCCGCCGGCGGCCACCGCTGAGACGACGCCCTCGACCGGCTGATCGCCGCCGGTCGTAGACTCCCAAGAGGGCCACCAACGAAAAAGGCGGGAACCACGCCAGGTTCCCGCCTTTCAGTGCGACATCCTGGATCCTCGCCGCTTCCGGCGAGGCCGTTATCGCGATCAGCGCGACGCCGTCTTCCAGAGTTTCGCGACCTCGGCGAACTACGGGTCCTTGACCGCGTCGAACGCCTTCATCGCATTGGCCTT
>DASUMQ010000145.1:0-5311 GCA_036277615.1 Steroidobacteraceae bacterium | reverse complement strand
TTGTACGGGACGTGCTTGCGGGCCTTCGGGTCGAACTTCTTGACCTCGAGCTTCTCCGGATGGAGACGCTTGTTCTTGGTGGTCGTGTAGAAGTGGCCGGTGCCGGCGGTCGAAACGAGCTTGATCTTGTCGCGCATGGCTGTGACTCCTGCTGCTGCTGGCGGGCCGCCGTCAGACCTTCTGGCCCTGGGCGCGGAGTTCGGCCACGACGGCCTCGACGCCCTTCTTGTCGATCGTGCGCATCGCATTGCCCGAGACGCGCAGGCTGACCCAGCGCTTTTCGCTCTCGAGCCAGAACCGCTGGGTGTGCAGGTTCGGCAGGAAGCGACGGCGCTTGCGGTTGTTGGCGTGCGAAACGGTGTTGCCGCTCATCGGCCGCTTGCCGGTGACCTGACAGACTTTCGACATGATGGCTGGTCCTGTAACTGACGGGCCGGCCGCGGGGGCGGAACCCTGAAAACGAGCCGCGTTTTATACCAGTGCAGGGCGGTGCGGGCAAGTGCCCGGGCCTGATGAAGGGATAGGGGATAGGGGATAGGGGATAGTCGGAACGGAGATGCAGCCCTGAGGGGTGCGCAGCCGCTCCGTCACTAACCCCTATCCCCTACCCGCTATCCCCTAGCCCCTAGCCCCTAAAGCAGTCCCCGTTCGGCAAAGGACACGCAGGCGCCGTCCCCCACGACGATGTGGTCGAGCACCCGGATGTCGACCAACGCGAGCGCATCCCGAAGCCGGCCGGTGATGAACTCGTCGGCCTGGCTGGGCTCGGCGATGCCGGACGGGTGGTTGTGGGCCAGTATGACCGCGGCGGCGTTACGGCCCAGCGCGAGCTTGACCACGTCGCGCGGGTGCACGCTGGCGCCATCGATCGTGCCCCGAAAAACCTCGTCAAAAGCGATGACCCGGTGGCGATTGTCGAGGAACAGGCAGCAAAAGACCTCGTGGTCGCGATCGCGCAGGCGGGTGCGAAGAAACTCGCGCGTGGCCCGCGGGTTGGACAGTGGCGGGCCGGCCTGCATCTCCTCGGCGTCGTGCCGCCGCGAGAGCTCGAGCGCGGCCTGCAGCAGGGCAAACTTGGCCGCGCCCAGCCCGCGCGTCCGGCAGATTCGCTGCCGCTCGGCGGTGAGCAGCCCTCGCAACGACCGAAACTCGCCGAGCAGCACCCGCGCGGTGTCGAGGGCGGACCGTCCGACGGTGCCCGTCTGCAGCAGGATGGCCAGCAGCTCGGCCTCCGACAGCGACGACGCCCCGAGCCGCAGCAGCTTTTCGCGCGGGCGCTCGGCTTCGTGCCAGAGCTCGAGGGGCGGCGACGTCGACATGGCGGGCTCCTGCTGGAGCGGCCATGGTCCGGACGGGCGGCCGGTCGTACACGCCGAAAAACGGGCGTTTCAGCCCCGAAAGGGTGCGACGAACCGATCCTCGTGTCAGTCGAGGCGCTCGACGCCAAAATCCGCAAGCATCGCGCACGTTCCCTGGGCGACGGCGAGTCCAATCACGTCGCCTGCCTCGAGGCGTATCGGTTTCGGCAACGTGAGCACCAGGTTGTCGAACGCGCCGGCAATCAGGACGAGCCGCATCAGCTCGGTCCGTTGCAGGCCGCTCTCATTCGTACGCTCGACGAACAGCCAGCCGGAGCAGTTAGTCGTCGCACGCCCGCCCAACGTTATGTAGTGGACGAGCGCCGGGCTCGGCAGCGGTTCGAGGTAATTCGGGCAATCCGGCGTGACCGGTGTGCCGCAGGAAACGAACAGGGTGGTGAACTCTTCACCCAGCCGCAGCACGTCTGGATTCCCCGGCCTGGCCGGGGGCACGAACGACTGCGCAAGCGACGCTGTTGCGAACAGTGTCGCGAGCACCGCGACCATTACACGTTTCATAAGGATTCCCCTTTATGTTCTTCGGGAGTCGAAGGGGATCGCTCGGGGTCGTCCCACTGGGCAGTGCCCCGCGGTCCGAATACCAAGGTAACGCGTGGGTCGGTTCGCCGAAACTGTGGCTAATTGGCCAGTGACTCGCGGTTAATCGCTAACACGAGCGCAAGGCATGGCAGACGGCGACCTCGACCCCCGAAAGAGGCCGTCACCTGGTGAAGCGGGCCCTCAATGCGGCGGCGACCGCCGGATGCACGAACTCGCTGATGTCACCGCCGAGGCTGGCAATCTCGCGGATCAGGGTCGACGAGATGAAGTTGAACTGCTCGGTCGGGGTCAGGAACACCGTTTCGACCTGGTCCGTGAGGTGCCGGCTCATCGTCGCGAGCTGGAATTCGAACTCGAAATCCGAGACGGCCCGCAGACCGCGCATCATCACGTTGAGGTCGTGCTTGCGCGCGAAATCGACCGTGAGCCCGGTGTAGCCCATTACGTCCACGTTCGGCACGTCCGACACGACGGTCTTCACGAGTTCGATGCGCTTCTCGAGCGGGAACAGCGGCGCCTTGTTCGGGTTCGCCGCGATCGCGACGACGACCTTGTCGAAGATGCGGCTGGCGCGGCGCACCAGGTCGTTGTGGCCGTTCGTGAACGGGTCGAAGGTGCCCGGATACATCGCGCGACTGCCCATGCGCTGCCCCTTTTGTTATTGCCTGTTCGACGTCATCGCGGCCCGCCGCGCCGCGCCAGATGATAGCCCACGTCCCCCGCGCGCTTGCTCCGCAGGAGTGTCCAGCCCTTCGGTATCGCGGGCGCACCACGTTCGGCCGCGTCCTCCAGGTAGATCCAGGCGTCCGGGGCGAGCCAGCCGCCCTGTTCGAGCGCCGTGCAGGCCGTCGGCAACCAGTGCTCGTCGTAAGGCGGGTCGACGAACACCACGTCGAACGGGTGCGCCGTCCCGTGGGCCAGGAACGAGAACGCGTCGCGAGGCTCGGCGCGCCCGCGGTCGCACTGCAGGGTCGCGAGCATGTCGCGCAGGGAACCGATTGCGTGCAGGTCCCGCTCCACGAAAACGACCTCGCGGGCGCCGCGCGAGAGTGCCTCGAGCCCGAGCGCACCGCTACCGGCGAACAGGTCGAGACAGCGCTTGCCGGAGATCTCGAACTGCAGCCAATTGAACAGCGTCTCGCGGACCCGGTCCGGTGTCGGCCGCAGCGCCGGCACGTTCGGAAAGTGCAGCTTACGGCCGCGCCATGCGCCGCCGATGATACGAATCTCGCCGCGTCCCGGCGCCGATCGCGGCGCCGGCGACAGCGTCGTCCGCTCGGACCGCGTCTTTGTTGCGGCCGCAAAACGACCGTTACGCTGCGTATCCTTGCGGTTGTTGCGCGGCATCAACGGGCGAGCGTAGGCTTCGAAACGATCACGACGCGCGATGGTACGCGCGGACAATTCAAAGAGGGGATATCAATGTTCGAGTCCAGGAACAGGCCGGTGAAGCCGGTGCTCGCGGCTGCGCTGGCGACCATCGCGCTGGGCGGCTGCTCCGCCACCAAAGACGGAGAACCCTACCCGCTGCCACCGACCGAGGTCTTCAAGGCCGATTTCAGCACGACGTCCGGGTCGCTGCCCTACCCGACGGACCTGTTCTTCAGCGGCTCGACGGACGGAACACTGAATCCGCCGGCCACGATACCGTGGCGCCCGGCCTCGAACCGCGAGGCCCTCAGCGCGCTCGACGGCTGGTCGACCACCGCGCCGATCACGACGCGTTTCAGCATGGCGATCGACCCCGCGTCGCTGACGGCCAACACGGTGCGCGTCGTCGAACTGTACCTGAGCAACACCACCAAGGCGCCGGCGACCGGCGCCGAGCTTCCGTCCGGTGTGACGAGCCCGGTGCGCCGCGTGCTGGTGCCCGGCGAGGACTACACGGTCGGCGTCGGCGACGAAATCGACGGCAACGGCCGCACGCTCAAGATCACGCCGCTCAAGCCGCTGACGCCGAGCACTGGCGCGGTCAACATCGGCTACCTCGTGATCCTCACGAACGGCATCCTGGGCACGGATGGACAGGCCGCGACGCCGGACGCCCAGTACGCGTCCTACCTGACCGCGTCGAACGATCCGCTCTGCGGCGAGTTCGACCCCACGACGGACGCGCTCAACTACGGCCTCTGCCGACTGACCAAGGGACAGCTGCAGATTGCGGGTGGTGTAGGCATCAACCCGGCAAGCGTCGTGCTGAGCTGGAGCTTCTCCACGCAATCGGTCGAGGACGTGCTGGACGTGCTGAACTTGACCACGACCGCGCAGCCGATCACGGTCGTGCCGACCGGCCTCGACACGAAGCAGGCCTCCGGCGGCTTGCTTCAGGGCAAGGCCAACGTCTACGTCGGCCGGACCGTCGTGCCGTATTACCTTACCCCAGCCGCCAATCCCACGGACCGCGCGTCCGTGCTGACGAAGTTCTGGGTCGCGGCCGGACCGTCGCCCGTGCCGGGCCTCGACCCCGCCAGCCGCAACCTCACGCGGTTCAACCCAGTGCCGGAAAAGAAGGCCGACGTAGCGATACCGTTGCTCGTTACGGTGCCGAACGCGACCGCGGCCGGCGGTGCCTGCGTCAAGCCTGCGTCGGGCTGGCCCGTCGCGATCGTGCAGCACGGCATCACGGGCAACCGGACGCAAGCGCTGGCGATGGCCGATTCGTTCGCCGACGCGTGCGTCGTCGTGGCTGCGATCGACCTGCCGTTGCACGGGCTCGTGCCCGACCAGGACGGCGTCGAGCCGAACACGACCAGTCCGCTCTACTGCTCGTCGACCACACCCAATCCTGCCTGCATGGGCGCGATCGAGCGGACCTTCAACGTCGACCTGATCAACAACTCGACGAGCGCGGCGACGAGCGACACGTTGATTGATTCGTCCGGCGCGCACTTCATCAACATTCCGAGCCCGCTCACGAGCCGCGACAACGGCCGGCAGGCGGCCTCCGACCTGAACGTGCTGTCGAAGTCCATCAAGACCCTCGACCTCACGGGCGACACGGTCTCCGACATCGACCCGAACCGCGTCCACCTGGTCGGCCTCTCGCTCGGCGCCATGACCGGCATCGTCGCGGCGGACCATACCGCGGTGAGCACGCTGTCGGCGTCGGCGCCCGGCGGCGTGATCACGCAACTGTTGCTCGACTCGCCCACGTTCGGCCCGCGCATCAAGGCCGCGCTCGGTGCGAGCCTCGTCATAGACTCCTACATCTACGACCTGTTCGTGAGCGACCTGCAGGCGATCGTCGATTCCAGCGACCCGATCAACCACATCGCCGGCGCGCAGGACGCCGTCCCGCTGCACGTCATGGAAGTGACGGGCGACGCAGTCATACCGAACTCCGCGACGGATCGACTGATCGTGGCGGGCGGCCTCACCAAGCTCACGGCGGT
>DASUMQ010000144.1:0-10511 GCA_036277615.1 Steroidobacteraceae bacterium | reverse complement strand
GAGGACCTCACCGCGCGCATGATCGACCTGATCGCGCCGCTCGGTAAGGGCCAGCGCGGCCTGATCGTCTCGCCGCCGAAGGCCGGCAAGACCATGCTGCTGCAGAACATCGCCAACTCGATTACGGGCAACCACCCCGAGGTGTACCTGATCGTGCTGCTGATCGACGAGCGCCCCGAGGAAGTCACCGAGATGACGCGCACGGTGCGCGGCGAGGTGGTGTCCTCGACGTTCGACGAGCCGGCGAGCCGCCACGTGCAGGTCGCCGAGATGGTGATCGAGAAGGCCAAGCGCCTGGTCGAGCACAAGAAGGACGTCGTGATCCTGCTCGACTCGATCACGCGCCTGGCGCGCGCCTACAACACCGTGGTGCCGAGCTCCGGCAAGGTGCTGACGGGCGGCGTCGACGCGAACGCGCTGCAGCGGCCGAAGCGCTTCTTCGGCGCCGCGCGCAACATCGAGGAGGGCGGCTCGCTCACGATCCTCGCGACCGCGCTGATCGACACCGGTTCGCGCATGGACGACGTGATCTACGAGGAATTCAAGGGCACCGGCAACAGCGAGATCCACCTCGACCGGCGCATCGCGGAAAAGCGCGTCTATCCGGCGTTCAACATCAACCGGTCGGGCACGCGTCGCGAGGAACTCATCACCTCGTCGGACGAGCTGCAGAAGATCTGGATCCTGCGCAAGCTCCTGCACCCGATGGACGAGCTGGCCGCAGCCGAGTTCCTGATCGACAAGATGCGCGACACCAAGACCAACGGCGAGTTCTTCGAGGCGATGAAGCGCTGAGTGCATCGCCAGAGCACCGCCTGAGGGGCATCCTCGCGATGCTCGTGTCCGTGGCCAGTTTCTCGGTCATGGACTCCCTGCTCAAGCTGCTCTCCGAGCACTACGCGGCGCTGCAGGTGGCCTGCATCCGCGGCACCGCCGCGCTGCCGTTCGTGCTCGCACCGATCGTGGTGCGCGGCCGCCTCGCGCGGCTCAAGCCAGTCAACGTCAAGCTGCACCTGCTGCGTGGCGTGCTCTCGGTGGTGATGCTCGCCAGTTTCGTGCTCGCGGTGCGCGAGACCTCGCTCGCATCGACGTACGCGATCTTCATGTGCGCGCCGCTGCTCGTGGCCGCGCTCTCGGCGCCGCTGCTCGGCGAGAAGGTCGCCGGCGCGCAGTGGGGCGCGATCGGCGTCGGTCTCGCCGGCGTGCTGCTGATGCTCAAGCCGACCGGCGCCGACTGGGCTACCGCCGGCGCACTCTGGGCCGTGGTCGCGGTCGCGATGTACACGGTGTCGGTCGTGACGCTCAGGATCCTCGCGCGCACGGACACCAACGAGAGCATGGTGTTCTGGTTCACGGCGATGCTCGCGCTCGGCGCCGGGGTGCTTGCGATTCCCGGCTGGCGCGACCTGCAGGCGGCACACCTGCCGCTGATGGCGGGCGTCGGGCTGTGCGGCGCACTCGGCCAGTACTTCATCACGGTGGCCTTCCGCAGTGCGCCCGCCGCGACGGTCACGCCGTTCGAATACACGGCCCTGGTCTGGGGCGTGATGCTCGACGTCGCGATCTGGAGCGTCTGGCCCAGCACGGTCACGCTCGTCGGCGGCGGCATCGTGATCGGTGCCGGCCTCTACCTGATCGACCGTGAACGGCGCACCTCGGCCGCCGCCGCGGTGCCGGGCGCCTGACCCGGCAGGGCACGCCGTCAATTCGGTGGTGCGGTCAGCGCTGCACGGTGCGATTTGATCATCTGCTGCAGGATCGCCATCAGCGCCGCGGCGGACATGCCCAGCATCAGCACGCCGCAGAGCGCCTCGAGGGGACCGAGCAGTTTCCAGGAACGCGTCATGACGACGTCCCCGTAACCCAGCGACGAGAAGTTGACCGTCGAGAAGTAGACGGCCTCGTAGAAATCGTCGAACTCGCCGAGGCCCACGAACAACGCGGCCCACAGCGCGACCTGGAGAATCGTGCCGGACATCATGATCAGCATCGCGGCGATCAAGGGCCGTATGCCGGAAGCGCCCGGCGCGGCGACCGAGTGCCGGACGTAGTAGCGAACGCTCCAGTACGCGAAGGTGACCTGCAGCACGACGCAGGCCAGCGTCGCGGGCAGCCCGAACATCAGGTTCCGCAGGATCATGCAACGGCCTCCAGGGTGTGTCGCTGGCGTTCTCTGCGGGCCCGCGCCTCGCGCCAATGCTCGAGCGCCCAGACCGTGCCCCACGCATAGAGCGAGACGCCCAGGTAAAGCGTCGTGCGCACGGCAGATGCTGCGAGTACGCTCTTGCCGGTCGCGCTGTCCTCGATTGCGGGCCCGAGCAGGATCAACATCGTGACCAGCGCGTTGCTCCAGAACGAGGCCCCGCGGCGCGTGCGGCGCGTGCCGAACATCGCCGAGCCCGACCAGAGCGCGGCCGCCATCAACCAGAGCGCCAGCATCCACAGGTTCGGCAGCAGCGACAGGCCGAGCCAGGCGACGAGGGCGAGTGCCGCGCCCATCAAGGTCGAACCGACCAGTTCGCCCCCGGCCGAGCGCGCACGCGTCTCGCCGGCCTGCTGTCCGAGCGTCACCGTCTTCATGATCGCCGCGACATACAGCGACGGATTCGTCAGCGCCAGCACGAACACCGGCATGACGATCAGCGTGGCACGGAGCGCGATCCAGCGCGCCTGCTCCTCGTCTGCACGGCGGCTACGCGACTGCTGCGCGGCCGCGGCCTGTGGCGGATCGGGGAAGAATCCGTGCGAGAGCACGCTGACGACCGACCCGATCACCAGGCCGGTGGCCAGCGTCGTCGTGATCGTCCCGGCGAGCGACTGTTCCGCCACACCGACCACCGGGATCAACGCGAAGGCCATCACCAGGATCATGGTCAGCGGACTTTTCGAGCGCTGGCCGTGGTGGAACACCGCGTACAGCACGCACGCCGTCACCAGGATCCCGGCCGCGGCGTAGTTTTCGAGCAGCGGCACCATCAGCATTCCCAGTGCGAGCACGCCGGCCAGCACTGCTGCCACCACGGCGCCCTTGGCGAGCCCCATGGGCGGGCCCGGTTTGCACAGTACCAGCACGGCCATCACGCACAGGGCGTACGGCATCTCGAGCCCGAAGCCGTACGCGACGAACGCGGCGACGCCGAGCCCGATCGTCAATCGCAGTACCGCCTTGTCCGCACGTGTCATGGCGCGCGCGGGTCAGTACAGGTACGACAGCCAGCTCATGACACGGATGTAGACGGCGCCGAGTGCGTTCATGAGCACGTTGTCGTTGTCCGTGTAGACGAGCACGGCGGCTTGTCCACCGACCCGGACACCGCGCATCTTCGGCCGCTCCGCCGGGTCCAGCTCGACGACCACGGGGATGCGCTGCGCCTGCCGCAGCCAGTCCCGATTGTTCTGCACGGTCGGCAGCGTCCCCGGGGGCGACGACTGGCCGCTGCCCACACCGCCGCCGATGCTGCGTACGGCGCCCCGGAAGACCCGTCCGGGCATCACGTCGAACGTGATGGCCACCTCGTCGCCCACGTCGACGTGACCGAGATTGTTCTCGGTCAGGTCCGCCGTGATCCAGACATCGTGCGCGGCAATCAACGTCATGACCGGCGCGCCTGCCTGCGCAAAATTGCCCACGTCCACGCGCAGGTCGGTGACGGTGCCGGCGGCCGGCGACACCACCCTGGTGCGGGCGAGGTCGAGTTCGGCCTTCTCGACCGCGGCGCGCGCGCTGCGCAGTTGCGCGTTGTTCTCGCCCGCGTCGCCCGCGGCCTCCTGGGCCTTGACCAGGTCCGCCTCGGCTCGTCGCACCTTGCTGCGCGCCTCTTCGCGCGACGCCTGCGCGATCTCGAGGCGCCGCACGGAGATCGCGCCCGGATCCTCGGCGTGCAGCCGCTCCTGCCGCGCGGCATCCTTCTCCGCCATGTCGCGGCCGGCTTCCGCCGCGTGCAACGAAGCGCGGGCAGCGACCACCCCGGCCGCGGACGCGTTGACCGAGCGACGCACCGACTCGTAGTCCGAGCGCGCCCGCTGCGCCGCGATCTGGTACTGGTCGGGATCGACCTCGAACAGCTCCTGGCCAGGCCGCACCCGGTCGTCGTTCCGGATGTGCACTTTCAGCACCTTGCCCGAGACCTCGGCAGCCACCGGCACGACGAAGGCCTGTACGCGTGCCTGCGACGAGTAGGGGGTCAGGCGATCACCGACGAAGTAAATCGCGAGACTGGCCACGATCAACGTCGTGACGACGATCGCGCCGATCCGGGTTCCGCGTCCGGTCGTGGTCTCGGTCGCGGCCGTCGGTTCGGCGGCCGTGACGGCCGTGGCGGTCTCGTCGCTCATGGGCCTCCCTGGGCCGACGGTGGGAACGGTTCGGTCGGGGCGGGGAGCGGTGCGTTCAGCAGGTCATTCCAGTCGCTGCGCTCGGCCATGTCGGCCCGGGTGCCGTCGTCGAGCACCTCGCGCCCACGACCGCCCTCCCAACCGCCGCCCGTTGCCTTGTACAAGGCGACGAGGCTCTGCGCGACGCCGCCGCGAGTGGCCACGAGCCGCTCCTGCTGGCTGAACAACGACCGTTGCGAGTCGAGCACGCGCTCGAAGTCGACGAGCCCTTCCTGGTACTGGATCGTCGCGATGTCGAGCGAACGCCGTGCGGCCTGCACTGCCTGCTCGAGGATTGCGACCTGGGCCTTGTTCTTGGCGAAGCCGACCGCGGCGTCGTCGAGTTCCCGTGCTGCCCGCAGCACCGTGTCCTGGTAGACCTCGTGCAACTGCTGGAAGCGCGCGTCCTGCACGAGGACGTCGTTCTTGAGCCGGCCGTAGTCGAAGACGTTCCAGACGAGCGACGATCCCGCCGCCCAGTCCAGCGTCTGCGTCGACCAGGCCAGCGACGTGGACGAGAGGCCGAACGAGCCCACGAGCGCGATGGAAGGGTAGAGCTGCGCCTCGCTGACGCCGATCAGGGCGGATTGCGCCGCCAGCTGCATCTCGGCTGCACGTACGTCGGGACGCCGCCGCAGCAGGCTGGCGGGCAGGTCGACCACGACTTCCAGCGCAGCCTCGGGAATGACTTCGCGACCGGTCGACAGCTCGGCCAGCGTTCCCGGCGGGCGACCGAGCAGCGAGCTGAGCGCGTTTTGCGCCTGGTGCAGGTTCAGTTCGAGCGCCGGTATGGTCGAAATCGTACCCAGGTAGAGCGATCGCGCCTGCTGCACGTCGAGCTCCGATTCGTTGCCGCTTCGGAACAGTCGCTCGGTGATCTCGAGACTGCGCTGCTGCAAGGCGGCGTTGTCGCGCGTGATTTTCAGCCGCAGCTCGACGGTGCGGATGATCGCGTACAGGTCCGCGGCCTGGGCGGCAACGAGCACCTGGACGTCGTCATACTGGGCGATGCTCGCGAAATACGCGGCGTCGGCGGCCTCGATCCCGCGACGGAACTTGCCCCAGAAGTCGAGTTCCCAGGCGATGTCGAAGCCGGCGCGATACGCCGTGAGGTCGGAATCGTCGGCGTCGGAGACGACCTCGCCTGACTGCAGGACGTTGGCGTTCGCCTGTTGCAGCTGCGGGTACAGCGTGCTGCCGGCCACCCCGAGCTGCGCGCGCGCTTCCATGATGCGCACGGCTGCCACCTTCACGCTCGGATTCGAGCGCTGGGCCTCGGCGACGATGCGATCGAGGACCGGGTCGCCGAACACACGCCACCATTCCGCGGGCGGCGCCGGCGGAGGCGTGGCCGCGGGCGCCGCCTCCGCGACGTCGAGCCACGGAACCTCGGGACGTTCGAAGTCGGGCCCAACCACCGTGCACCCGCTGCCCGCGACCGAGCAGAGCAGCGCGGTGGCAAGCGCCCCACCCCGCATCGCCGGCCCTGCGGCGCGCATCAGCCGACGACGGTCGTCCCGCCGGTGGCCGCAGCCTGACGAGCCGCGGTCGCGTCGGCCACGGCCGTCGGCACTGCCGGGGGCGGTGACACCCATTGCATGAAGATCTGGTAGCCGAGCGCGAGCAGCGTCGCACCCACGAACAGGCCGAGGATGCCTGCGGTCGCCATGCCGCCCAGTGCACCGAGCAGGATCACGGGCATCGGAGCGTCCACGCCGCGGCCCAGCATCAACGGCTTGAGGAAGTTGTCGGCGATGCCGCCAATACCGAGGATGACCGTGTAGACGATTGCGAGGACGTTGGAGTAATCGCCACTCGCCCAGATGTAGATGATCGCGGGGACGGTCACCAGCAGTGCCGGAACCTGCGCGATTCCCAGCACGAGTACGATGAGCGCAAGAACCCCGGCGAAAGGAACGCCGGCGACGAGCAGCGTCAGGCCGATGACGATGGCCTGGATCAGCGCGACACCGATGACGCCCTGCGCCACGGCGCGGATCGTCGCGGTGCAGAGCTTCGCAAACTCGGTGGCGCGCTCGCGCCCGACGATGCGCGCGAATATCTGCTCGGCGCTGCGCGCGCCGGCCTCGCCGAATGCCATGACGATACCGGCGATGATGAAGGCTGCCAGGAACAGGAGCACGCCGACAGCGATGCTCGCGACCATGCCGAGCGCGGACCTCGCGAGTTCGCCGATCTTCGGCTGCAGGTTCTTGACGAGCGCCGGCAAGTCCGTGTGGGCCTGGCTCCACGCCGCATGCAATTTCTTGCCGACGACGGGCCAGGATTCGACGCCGGCCCGCGGCGGCGGAACCTGCAGCGTGTTGTTCTGCACTCCGTGCACCAGCTGGCGTACAGAGTCGCCGAAGTGACTCATGAGCGCTGCGCTCGGCGCCACGATCACCACTGCTGCCAACAGCACGATCAGCGTGGCCGCGAGGCCTTGCCGGCCGCCGAGCCGGCGCGCCAGCCGCCGGTGCAGCGGATAAATGGCAACCGCGAGGATCAGCGCCCAGACCATCAGGGTCAGGAACGGCGCGAACACCTGGAAGCACAGGAAAACAAGGACGAAGACCAGCGCGGCGCGGATCAGGACGTCGAGCAGGCGCGATTCGATCGGGCGCTCGGGCTCACGCAGAGACTCGACGGGCACGTTCATGTCGTGATTACCTTCTCGGTGCCAACCCCGCCGACGGTTTTACCCCGCACGTGCGGCAGCGTCCACTGGACGAGGAGGAGGGCGCCCGCGCCCGAGGCGTCTAAGTCGCCTCAGCCGTCGCGGCCTCGCGGGCCACCGCGCGGTAGCCGATATCCCTGCGGTACTGGAGGCCTTCCCAGCAGATCGTGCCCGCGAGTTCGTAGGCCTGCTTCTGCGCAAGCCGCACGGACGTGCCGAGACCGACCGCACAGAGCACGCGTCCACCGGCCGTCACGACCTTGCCCGCGGCATCGAGCGCAGTGCCCGCGTGGAAGACCTTGCCCGGCAGTTTCGCGGCCGCGTCGAGCCCGTGGATCTCGTCGCCCTTGCGTACCGCGTCCGGGTAACCGCCGGCTGCCATCACCACGCCGACGGCGGCACGCGGGTCCCAGTGCACTTCGACGCCCGCGAGCCGGCCGTCCAGCCCCGCCTCGCACAGCGCGGTCAGGTCGGAGCGCATGCGGCTCAGGATGGGCTGCGTCTCCGGGTCGCCGAAGCGGCAGTTGAACTCGAGCACGTTCGGTGTGCCGTCGCTCGCGATCATGACGCCTGCGTACAGAAAGCCGACGTAGGGTGTGCCCTCGCGCGCGAGCGCGGCGACGGTCGGCAGCATGACCTCGCGCATGATCCGCTCGTGGATCTCGGGCGTGACGACGGGGGCAGGCGAATACGCGCCCATGCCGCCGGTGTTCGGGCCCGCGTCGCCGTCGCACAGGCGCTTGTGGTCCTGCGACGTCGCGAGCGGCAGCACGTGGGTCCCGTCGACCATCGCGATGAAGCTCGCCTCCTCGCCCTCGAGGAACGCCTCGACCACGACGGTGTCGCCGGCCTTGCCGAAGCGGCCCGCGAACATGTCTTGCGCCGTGGTCACGGCTTCGTCCTGCGTCGCGCAGATCACGACGCCCTTGCCCGCGGCGAGGCCGTCGGCCTTGACGACGAGCGGCGCGCGTTGCGCTCGCACCCAGGCCGCGTCGAAGTCCGCGCGGGTGAACGTGGCGTAGGCCGCGGTCGGGATGCCGTGACGCTGCAGGAAGTCCTTGGTGAAGGCCTTCGAGCCCTCGAGCCGTGCCGCGAGCCGGCTCGGCCCGAAGCAGCGAAGTCCGGCTGCGCCGAACGCGTCGCACACGCCGAGCACGAGCGGCGCCTCGGGGCCGACGATCGTCAGGTCGATCCGTTCGCGTTGCGCGAACTCGAGCAGGCCCGGGAGGTCGTCTGCCGCGATGTCGATGTTGGCCGTGTTCGGCTCGAGCCGCGTTCCGGCATTGCCCGGCGCGACGAACACCTGCGTGACACGCGACGACTGCGCGACTTTCCACGCGAGGGCGTGCTCGCGACCGCCGGAACCGATGATGAGCACCTTCATGCGATGAGTCCGGTAGCAGGAAGGGGATAGGGGGTAGGGGATAGGGGTTAGTGTGAGATGCGGCAGTGCCGCGAGACGTGCGCGCGGCGCGCGCTCTTCACTATCCCCTAGCCCCTAGTGGCGGAAGTGCCGCATGCCCGTGAACACCATCGCGATGCCGTGCTCGTCGGCGGCCGCCACGACCTCGGCGTCGCGCTTCGAACCGCCGGGCTGGATCACGGCCTTGATGCCGTGTTCGGCCGCGGCGTCGAGGCCGTCGCGGAACGGGAAGAACGCGTCCGACGCCATCACCGAGCCGACCGGGTCGAGTCCTTCGTCCCGCGCTTTCATCGCCGCGATGCGCGTGCTGTAGACGCGGCTCATCTGGCCGGCGCCGATGCCGACGGTCATGCGCTCCTTGACGAAGATGATCGCGTTCGACTTGACGAACTTGCAGACCTGCCAGGCGAACATGAGGTCCTCGAGTTCCTGCGGCGCCGGCGCGCGCTTCGTGACGACCTCGAGCTCGGCGAGCTTGACCATGCCGAGATCGCGCGTCTGCATCAGCAGGCCGCCGTTGACGCTGCGCACCTCGTACCGGCTGTTGCTCGGCGCGAGCGGCCCGGTCACGAGCAGGCGCACGTTCTCCTTCTTCGTGCAGACCTCGCGCGCCTCGGCGTCGACGGCCGGCGCGACGATCACCTCGACGAACTGCCGTTCGACGACCGCCGAGGCCGTGTCGGCGTCGAGCGCGCGGTTGAACGCGATGATGCCGCCGAACGCCGACGTCGGGTCCGTGCGGTAGGCACGGTCGTAAGCTTCGCGGATCGACGCTGCGACCGCGACGCCGCACGGGTTCGCGTGCTTGACGATCACGCAGGCCGGCTCGTCGAACTGACGCACGCATTCGAGCGCGGTGTCGGCGTCGGCCAGGTTGTTGAACGACAGGTCCTTGCCCTGCAGCTGCGACGCCGAGCCGACGCTCGCCCCCTGCGCGTCGGACGCCACGTAGAACGCGGCCTGCTGGTGCGGGTTTTCGCCGTAGCGCAGGTCGAGGCGTTTGCGGAACTGCATCGGCAGCAGGTCGGGAAACACGCTCTGCGCCGCGCCGTTGCCGTTCGTCCGAGACGCCTGCAACAGGTACGAGGCGACCATCGCGTCGTACTGAGCAGTGTGCGTGAACGCCTTGGTGGCGAGCCGCTGCCGGGTCGCCGCGCCGACGCCACCGCCGTTGTCGCGGTCCATCTCGGCCAGCACCGCGCCGTAATCGAGCGGGTCGACCACGACCGCGACGCGCTCGTGGTTCTTGGCCGAGGCGCGCACCATCGCGGGACCGCCGATGTCGATGTTCTCGACCGCGTCCTCGAACGTGCAGCCAGGCTTCGCGATCGTCGCGGCGAACGGATACAGGTTCACGACGACGAGATCGATCGGCTCGATGCCGTGCTCCTTCATGACCGCGTCGTCGAGCCCGCGACGGCCGAGCAGCCCGCCGTGAATGCGCGGGTGCAGCGTCTTGACGCGGCCGTCCATGATCTCGGGGAAGCCCGTGATGGCGCTGACGTCGCGCACCGCGACGCCGGCCTCGCGCAGCGCGCGCGCCGTGCCGCCGGTGGAGAGGATCTCGATGCCCCGCGCGGCCAGGGCGCGGGCGAAGTCGGCGACCCCGGCCTTGTCGGAGACGCTGATCAGGGCTCGGGCGATGCGGGTCATCGGGGCGGCCTCGCGGCAGGGGGCCGCGCCAGCGGCGCGGCGGGGCGCACTACTGGCCGAGCAGGTCGTAATGCTTGAGTTTCTTGCGCAGCGTGGCGCGGTTCAGGCCGAGGATCTCGGCCGCGCGGCTCTGGTTGCCGCGGGTGAAGCTCAGCACCGCCTCGAAGAGGGGCGGTTCGACTTCGCCGAGGACGAGATCGTAGAGGGCGTTCGGCTGGTGGCCGTTCAGGTCGCGGAAGTACGTACGAAGAGCCTCGCCCGTGAGGTCGCGCAGCGGCTTGTTGCGCAACTGCACGGCGGATTCCTGCGCGCGGGCGGCGACCTTGCGCGCGCCCGTAGTCTTCTTCCCGTTCACCACGTTGTGAGGTCTCCCCAGAAGGCCTG
>DASUMQ010000143.1:0-10413 GCA_036277615.1 Steroidobacteraceae bacterium | reverse complement strand
CCGGGTTGACGTCCTTGCGCGGCTCCTTGCCGAAGAAGTCCTTCACGTACTTCTGCACGAGCGGCATGCGCGTCTGGCCGCCCACGAGGATCACTTCGGCGACCTCGTTGATCGACAGGCCGGCGTCCTTGAGCGCGATCTTGCAGGGCTCGATCGTCTTCTGGACGAGGTCCTCGACCAGCGACTCGAGCTTGGCGCGCGTGAGCTTCATCGCCAGGTGCTTCGGGCCGGAGGCGTCCGCCGTGATGTACGGCAGGTTCACTTCGGTCTGCTGGCTCGAGGACAGCTCGATCTTGGCCTTCTCGGACGCTTCCTTGAGGCGCTGCATGGCGAGCGGGTCGCGCCGCACGTCGACGCCGGACTCCTTCTGGAACTCGGCCGCGACGTAGTCGATCACGCGCTTGTCGAAATCCTCGCCACCCAGGAACGTGTCGCCGTTGGTCGAGAGCACTTCGAACTGGCGCTCGCCGTCGACATCGGCGAACTCGATGATCGAGATGTCGAACGTGCCGCCGCCGAGGTCGTACACGGCGATCTTGCGGTCGCCCCCGGACTTGTCGAGGCCATAGGCGAGCGCGGCCGCGGTCGGCTCGTTGATGATGCGCTTGACGGTGAGGCCGGCGATCTGGCCGGCGTCCTTGGTCGCCTGTCGCTGCGAGTCGTTGAAGTAGGCCGGCACCGTGATCACGGCTTCGGTGACCGGCTCGCCGAGGAAGTCCTCGGCCGTCTTCTTCATCTTCATGAGCACGCGCGCCGAGATTTCCGGCGGCGCCATCTTCTTGCCGTGGACCTCGACCCAGGCGTCGCCGTTGTCCGCCTTGACGATCTTGTACGGCACCATGTCGACGTCCTTCTGCACGACCTTGTCGTCGTAACGGCGGCCGATCAGGCGCTTGATCGCATACAGGGTGTTGTGCGGGTTGGTGACGGCCTGGCGCTTGGCCGACTGGCCGACCAGGACCTCGTCGTCCTTGGTGAACGCGACGATCGACGGCGTGGTGCGGTCGCCCTCGCTGTTCTCGATCACGCGCGGCTTGCCGCCTTCCATGATCGCGACGCAGGAGTTCGTCGTGCCGAGGTCGATGCCGATGACTTTTGCCATGTGAAGGAACTCCGAAAGAAGACTCAGAAAATCTCGTGCCGGTTACGTAGGGTCGCGAACCCGCATTTCAAGGCGCGCCAGCTAGTTAGCGGTCTCCGGCGGCCGGGCGATCACGACCCGGGCCGCCCGCAGCAGCCGCCCGTTCAGCGTGAAGCCCTTCTGGACCACGGCCATGACGGAGCCGGCTGCGTGCTCGGCGCTCGGCTGGGTGGTGATCGCCTCGTGGAATTCGGGGTTGAACGGCTGGCCGAGCGGGTCGATCGTCGTGATTCCGGCCTTCTCGAACGCCTTGTCGACCAGGCGGAGCGTGGCCTGCATGCCCTCGACGAACTTGGCCGCCTCCGGTGTCGCACCGGCCGAGGCGATGCCGAGTTCCAGCGTGTCGCGGACTTCGATCAGGTCCAGCGCGAACCGCTCGATCGCGAACCGATGGGCCGCCTCCACGTCCCGCTGGGCCCGCTTGCGAACGTTTTCCATCTCGGCGTAGGCGCGCAACTGGGCGTCTCGCGCCTCCGTCAACTGCACCTGGGCGGCAGCCAGGTCGGCGGCGAGGCGCTCGGCGTCGGTCGTCCGGGGCTCCTCGACGGCGGGCGCGTCGGTGGCGGGGATCGCGGGGTCCTGGTCGGGATTGATACTCATGTCACCTGCCTGCAAACCAAACGAAGGCCCGCCCGCCGGAGCGGGAGACCTGGACACACTCTTGTTGCCGCTTTGTCGGGGCTAGCGCCGGGAATTCAAGGCGGAGCCCAGCAAACGAGCCGTCAGGTCGACGATCGGGATGACACGGTCGTAGGCCATGCGCGTCGGTCCGATGACCCCGAGCACGCCGACCGTCTCGTTGTCGAGCGCGTAGGGCGCGGTCACGAGGCTGATGTCGTCGAGGATCTGGTAGCCCGATTCCTGGCCGATGAAGATCTGGACGCCGTCGGCCCGCAGGCTCTGGTCCAGCAGGTGCAGGATGTCGCGCTTGGCCGTGAACGCATCGAACAGGCGCCTGAGCTTCTCGACGTTCGAGAGCTCGGCAAACTCCATGAGATTCGTTTCGCCCGCGATCACGTATTCGGGTTCGCCGTGCCGCGAGCCCTCCCCCACGACCTGCTGCGCGACCCGGATCGCGTCCCGCATGAGCTGGTTCAACGTCTCGCCGGTCTGGGTCAGCTCCGACACGATGTCGGTGCGGACCTGGTTGAGCTCCTTGCCCGCGAACTGCTGGTTGAGGAAGTTGGCCGCCCGGCGCAGCTCCTCCGCCGTGTAGTACCGCTCGAGGTGGACGATGCGGTTCTGGACGTCCCGGCCATTGACGACCATGACGGCGAGGACACGGTTCTCCGACAACGGCAGGAACTCGATCTGGCTCAGCGCCTGGTGCGGCTGGCGTGGGATGGTCACGACGCCCGCCAGGTGCGTGATCGACGAAAGGACCTGCGAGGCCACCGCCACGAGCGCTTTCGGGTCGCGGTCCTCCGCGACTTCGAGTCGATGCTGCAGTTCCGCGATCACGTTCTCGACGCTCGCCATCTGCTTCTGCCGGAGCAGCGTGTCGACGAAGAACCGGTAGCCTTTATCCGTCGGCACGCGCCCCGCCGAGGTGTGTGGCGAGCTGACGAACCCGTATTCCTCGAGGTCTGCCATGACGTTGCGCACGGTGGCGGAGCTGAGGTTGAGCCCGGAGTCGCGCGACAGGTTGCGCGAGCCGACCGGCTGGCCTTCGCGGATGTAGCTCTCGACCAGCACCCGCAACAGGTGTTGGGCGCGTTCGGTCAGTTGATCTTCCGGGCCGTCGCTCATGGCCTCGTCAAACTGCCGTGGCCGTTCCGGCAAGTCAAGCAAGCATGTGCCGCAAGTGGCGCCGGAATCGCGCTGGCCCGGCCGAGCGCGCGCGTGCTAAAAGGCAGCCACTTTATGGAACAACACGCCACGGACCGCAGCTGCGTCGCCCTGGCCGGCCGTGCGAGTGATCCGCGCGTCGGCGAGGCCATGCGCGTGCTGGCCAGGCACCTGCTTGCGAAGGGGTACGGGGTCAAGGTGGCGGGCGACGAGGGCCTGGTGCTGCACGGCGACGGCGTGCGCACCGTGCTCGAGCCCGACCCCGAGATGGACGCGGACCTGGTCGTCGCGGTCGGTGGCGACGGCACGATGTTGCACGCGGCACGCATGGCGGCGCTCGCCGACGTCCCGGTACTGGGCGTCAATCGCGGACGGCTCGGGTTCCTGGCGGACGTGGGCCCCGACAAGATGATCGAGAGCGTCGAGGACGCCCTCGCCGGACGCTGCCTCGCCGAACGACGCATGCTGCTCGCGGCGCACCTGATGGCCGACGGCCGCGCGGTCGCGGCGCTCGGGCTCAACGACGTGGTCGTCACCAAGCGCGAGACCGGCCGCACCGTCGACGTGCGGACCTGGGTGAACGGCATCTACGTCAATACCCACGGCGGCGACGGCTTCATCGTCGCCACGCCGACGGGGTCCACGGCCTATGCGCTCTCCTGCGGCGGACCGATCGTGCACCCGAGCCTGGCTGCGATCGTGCTGGTGCCCGTTTCGCCTCACACGCTGTCCGACCGGCCGATCGTCGTGCCTGCCGGCAGCGTGATCGAGATCGAGCTGAGCGATCGGTTCGACACGCGGGCCCAGGTCGCATGCGACGGCAACGTGCTCTGCGACCTCGAACCGGACGTGCGACTGCGCATCGAGCGCGCCAAGGTGACCGCGACGCTGCTGCACCCGCCCGGGCACGACTACTACCGCATCCTGCGGTCCAAATTGCACTGGGGCCGCGGCACACGCGAGGGCCAGCCGCCCGGCGCCTGAAGCTCCGGCCCTTGCATGCTCACGCACCTGCAGATCCGCGACTTCGCCATCGTCGAGGCCGTCGAACTCGAGTTCGGCCGTGGCTTCACCGTGCTCACCGGCGAGACGGGTGCGGGCAAGTCGATCCTCGTCGACGCGCTGATGCTGGCCGTCGGTGGCCGGGCGGATAGCGGCGCGGTGCGCCACGGCGCCGAGCGCACTGAAGTCAGCGTCACGTTCGCCGTCGAGCACAACGCGCACGCGCTCGCATGGCTGGAGCAGCAATCGATCGGGCACGACGGCGAGTGCCAGCTGCGGCGCGTCGTGGCCGCCGACGGACGCGGCCGCGCGTACCTCAACGGCCAGGTCGTGCCGGTGCAGTCGTTGCGCGCGCTCGGCGAATTGCTCGTCGACGTGCACGGCCAGCTCGAGTTCCAGTCGCTCGCGCGCCGGGGCTACCAGCGCGAAACCCTCGACGGCAGCGGCCGGCTCGAAGCCGAACTCGCCGCCGTGCAGGCGGCGCACGCCGAGTGGCACGCGCTCGACGAACGCCGCGCCTCGTTCGAGCAGAACCTGCGCGACCGCGCGGCCCGGCTCGACCTGTTGCGGCACTACGTTGCGGAACTCGGCGCGCTCGACCCGAAGGCCGGCGAAGCGGAGTCCCTCGCCGACGAGCGCAAGCGCGTCGCGAGCCTCGGGCGGCTGGCGGAAGGCACGGCGCAGGTCGAGACGCTGCTGGCCGGCGACGACGGCGGGGTCACCGCCGCACTCGCGCGCTCGCAGTCGGTGCTTCGCACGCTCGTGCAGCTCGACGGCGCGCTCGGGCCGGCCGCGACGCAGCTCGAAGAGGCCTCGATCGCCGCGCGCGAGGCGCTCGCGTCGCTACGCCGCTACGTCGCCTCGCTCGAGGCCGATCCCGTGCGGCAGGAATGGGTCGAGTCGCGCCTCGCGGCCCTCGAGGCGGTCGCGCGCAAGCATCGCGTGGAACCGCGCGAACTGCCCGCCGTGCGGGCGCGACTGGAGGCCGAACTGGACGAGCTCGATGCGGGCGCATCGACCGCGGCCGAGTTGCAGCGGAAGCTCGCCGACGCGCGCGAGCGCTACCTGCAGGCTGCCGGGCGGTTGACGGCCGGGCGTCGCGCCGCCGCGCAGGCGCTCGACGCGAGCGTGACCGGCCTCATGCAGGCGCTCGGCATGCCAGGCGGCGTGTTCGCGACACGCGTCGAGCCGCACGAACCGCCGCAGTTTTCAGTCGCGGGCAACGACGACGTGGAATTTCTCGTGAGCGCCAACCCCGGGCAGCCGCCCCGACCGCTCGCGAAGGTCGCCTCGGGCGGTGAACTTTCCCGGATAAGCCTCGCGTTGCAGGTCGCGGCGGTCGAAGCGGCGCACCTGCCCTGCCTCGTCTTCGACGAGGTCGATGCCGGCGTGGGTGGCGCGGTCGCCGAAAAGGTGGGCCAGCAGTTGCGCGCGCTCGCCTCGCACGGCCAGGTGCTGTGCGTGACGCACCTGCCGCAGGTGGCCTCGCAAGCCGATCACCAGCTGCGCGTGTCCAAGCAGGTCGTCGACGGCACGACGCGCACGCGCATCGAGGCGCTCGAGGAGACGGCGCGCGTCGAAGAACTGGCGCGCATGCTCGGTGGCACGCAGATCACGGCGCGCACGCGCGAACACGCCAGAGAGATGCTGGAATCCGGACGGCGGCGACCGCCCGCGTCCAAGCCGGTCAAGGCCGCTTCGGCCGGTAAGGGCAGCTCTCGCGCACGCAATGGCCGTGCAGGGTCAGCGAATGGTCGGTGATCTCGAAGCCGAGGCGGTCCGCGATCGAGCGCTGTCGCTGCTCGATGTCTTCGTCCGAGAACTCCTCCACGTGCCCACAGTCGACGCACACGATGTGGTCGTGGTGCGTCCCCTCGTTGAGCTCGAACACCGCGGTGCCACCCTCGAAGTGGTGACGCGTCACGAGCCCGGCCGATTCGAACTGCGTCAAGACGCGATACACCGTGGCGAGGCCGATGTCCTCGTTGAGCTCGAGCAGCCTGCGGTACACGTCCTCCGCGCTCATGTGGCGGACGGTCGCGCTGGCCAGGATCTCGAGGATCTTGAGGCGCGGCGCGGTGATTTTCAGCCCAGCGCGACGCAGTTGCGACGGTTCCACGGTGTACACCTTGTGGCCAGAATGCCGCGCTCTCGCGCGGTTGGGGTATGATCGCGACGCATTATCACCGGCCGGCCCCGGTAACTCCAGACAGCATGAATCGACCCAGAATCAACGCGCTCGCGCGTGCCGCCCTCGTATTGACCTCGCTCCTCGGCGTCATGCTCGCAACGGGCGGTTGCGTCTACCGACCCAACATCCAGCAGGGCAACCTGCTCGAGGTCGAGGACGTCGAGAAAGTTGAAACAGGCATGACCCGCAGCCAGGTCCGTTACCTGCTCGGCACGCCGATGCTTGCGGACCCGTTCAACCCGCAGCGGTGGGACTACATCTACACGTTCCGCCGCGGCCGCGAATCGAGGATCGACCGCTCGCATTTCGTCGTGCATTTCGACGGCGACAAGGTGAGCAGGGTCGAGAAGCTCGACCTCCCCGACGGCATGAACGACCCGAAACGGAAAAAGAACCAGGCGACCGCGGAGCCGGCGCGCGAGCCGCCGCCGCTGCCGTCGATCAGCCAGCCGCAACCGGACGCACGCCGGCCCGGCGGCAACGACTGATCAACGTCGGCGAGTCCTGCGCGGGCTCGACGCGGCCGCGCGCTCGCGCCGGAGTTCCCGCGGGTCGTGTCGCAACGGCCGAAGAATCTCGACCCGATCGCCGGCGCGCAACACGTGTTCCGGGGCGCAGACGGTGCCGTAGATCCCGAACACGAGTGGATGATCCCCGATCTGCGGAAATTCCCGCAGCAAGCCCGAGCGCTCGACCGCCTGCGCCGCGGTGAGTCCTTCGACGGGTAGATCGAGCGTGACCACGCGCTGGCGGTCCGGCAACGCGTAGACGACCTCGACCTGCATCGGTCCGTGCGCCGGGACGAACGCCCGCGACCGGGGGTCCTGCGATTCCCCGTCAGCGGTCCCCATACGTGGTCTTCGCCCGCGCGACGAACGCGTCGATCAACTCACCGATGCTCTGCTCGAACGCCTTGCCGAACAGCAGCGAGGCGATCGGATTGCCAAACTCAAACTTCATGTCGAGCACGACCTTGGTGCCCGCCGTGCCGATCGGCGTGAAGGTCCACAAACCATCGAGCGTCTTGAACGGGCCCTCGACGAGCTTGAGCGACATCCAGTCCGGTCGATCCATTTCGTTGTGCGTCGTGAAGCTCTGCTTCACGCCGGCGCGTTCCATGGTGATCGTGGCCCGGAGGTCCCGTTCGGTCTTCTCGTGCACGTGGGCGCCCTTGACCCACGGCAGGAACTCGCAATAGCGCTCGACGTCGATGACGAGATCGAACATCTGTTCGGAGTCGTAGGTGACGAGTGCGGTGCGCTTGACTGCGTGGATGGACATTTCGCGGGCGGGCCGTTCGAGACGCGCGCAGTGTAAGCGGGGCGGCTAGAATGCGCGACCCGCCGGGTTCGACGAGATGAACAGCGCAAGCAAGCAGAAGGACACCCAGTCCCCCCCGAAATCCTCGATCGCGCAGAACAAGCGTGCGCGTTTCGATTACTTCATCGAGGAGAAACTCGAGGCGGGGCTCGCGCTGCAGGGCTGGGAAGTCAAGAGCCTGCGCGCCGGCAAGGCCCAGATCACCGAAGGCTACGTGCTGATCAAGGACGGCGAGGCTTTCCTGATCGGCGCACACGTCACGCCGCTGCGCACCGTGTCGACGCACATCGTGGCCGACCCGACGCGCACGCGAAAGCTGCTGCTGCACCGACGCGAACTCGACCGCCTCGTCGGGGCCGTCGAGCGCAAGGGCCACACGGTCGTGCCGCTCGAGCTGTACTGGAAACATGGCAAGGTCAAGCTCGCGATCGGCCTGGCCAAGGGCAAGCAGGCCCACGACAAGCGCCACACCGAGAAGGACCGCGACTGGCAGCGCGAGAAGTCGCGCCTGCTTCGCAAGCGCGGCTGACGGCGCAGACGTACGTCGAGTCGCGGCACACGATACCGCCAGCGTGCGCCCGGGAGCGCGTCCCGGCGATTGCCCCATCGGCGATGCGGGCGTAAACCGCGATCACCGTAGGTGGAGGCTCCCGACGGTTCCACATCTCCGTGTCTTTCCCGTGTCAATCAATGATGCAGCGGGCGCAGCGCGCCCAGGGAGGGATTCCATGCGCAAGCTACCGTCCATCTTGGCGATCGGTCTCGGTGCGGCACTGGTCGTCGGCGGCCCGTCTGTCACCGCCGACATCACGAGCGCGCCGACGGCACGCGCCGTCGTTACCGTTTACGCGTCCGGATTGAACAACCCGCGGGGGCTCAAGTTCGGCCCAGACGGCAACCTCTATGTCGCGGAAGGCGGCATCGGCGGCAAGAACCCGCCGCCGGACGACCCCGCCTGCGTCGTCGACCCTCCCGTTGGTCCTTATCTCGGCCGCCAGTGGGGCTCGCGCATCTCGATGATCGACGGCGATGGCGTCCGCACGACGGTCGTCGACCACTTGCCGTCGAGTCAGACCAGCGCCGACCTGGGGTCCCTCGTCAGCGGCGTGGGGGACGTGGCGTTCGTCGGCAAGACGCTCTACGCAGTGCTGGCCGGTGCCGGTTGCTCGCACGGTGTCCGCGGCATCCCCAACGGCGTGATCCGCGTCAAGGACGGTCAATGGACGATGATCGCGAACCTGAGCCGGTTCCAGCGCCGGAACCCGGTGGCGCACCCGGAACCCGCCGATTTCGAGCCGGACGGCACCTGGTACAGCATGATCGCGAACGCAGGAGAGCTCTACGCGGTCGAGCCGAACCACGGCGAGATCGTACGGGTGTCCATGGACGGCAGCATCCGGCGCGTCATCGACATCTCGGCGAGCAAGGGCCACGTGGTGCCGACGGCCATCGCGTTCAACCGCGGCAAGTTCTACGTCGGCAACCTGTACTTGTTCCCACAGGACAAGGGCGCGGCCCGCGTCTGGACCGTCACGCCGGAGGGACAGATCGCCTTCCACACCGGCGGGTTCAACATGGTGACCGGGCTCGCGTTCGACGACCGCAACCGGATGTACGTGCTCGAAGCGTCGGCGCCGCCAGCGCCTGCGCCCGGCACCGGGCGCATCGTGCGCGTCGACCCCGACGGTCATGGTCGCGTGGTGATCGCGGACGGTTTGTTCCTGCCGACGGCGATGACCATGGGACCGGACGGGAACCTGTACGTCTCCAACGTCGGCTTCGGGCCGCCGCCGGTCGGGCTGGGCGAGGTGCTCAAGATCGAGCTTCCCGACTGACACGCTCGATTTCGAGGCACGCCCGCGAGGGCGTGCCTCGAGGGCCACTCGCGCGATCCGCTTGTATTCCTGCGCCCTGCCCCTACACTAGGTCCGTTCCTGGGGGCGACCGGTTTCGACGTGGGTCGCGAAACTTCAGGTGCATGCCGAGGTGCAAGGTACCTCGTTAAACCACTTGCAAACTTATAGGTGCCAACGACGACAACTACGCTCTGGCGGCTTAATCCCGCCTAACCCCCGACTGGCATGTGCCTGTGCATCCAGACCCGGGGGACGCGCTCACAGGCTCGCGTGTCCAGTGTGCTGAGGGCTGGCTCGCTAAAACGTTCCTGAGCTGGTCGGTCATCTTCCCTGCCGCTTGGGTAGTGCCCGACGAGAATTAAAAAGACGGCTAAGCATGTAGGTCCTGGAACGTAGGGCTTGCGGACGCGGGTTCGATTCCCGCCGCCTCCACCATCACAACCCCTCGGTCGCAAGGCCGAGGGGTTTTTCGCATGGCGGATCGATGAGAAAGGTTCCCCCGGACCAGCGGACCGGGGGAACCTCGGTGATGCGCGACGACTGGCGTCGCGCGAGGCCGGCGCCTCGTGGCTGATCGGGCCATCCTTGGCCCTCGTCTCGCAAATCCTTGCGAGCGTCCAACTTAGCAACGCGTCTGGACGCGGTTTTATCGGCGTCGTGCCGCTATGCCCGTAGGAATCGACGACGCCCTGCGAAGGACGTCGATCTGGCCGCGCCCCACGCGAGCATCCGCGCGTCGGCGCGGGCACACTCCGGCGGCCGATCGAGATCAGGCCGCGGTCGCGTCGATCGCGGTTTCGACCGGGACGGCAACGACCTCCACCGGTGTGCCGTTCAGCACGGCCGTGCCGGTCAACGTATCGACCTGCTGGTCGTCCACGAGGTCATTGATGCTCACGCCCGCGTGTGCGCTGGCCACCGCCAGTCGCACGCCGGAGCGACCGTGACCCCAACCGTGCGGCAGACTGACGACTCCGGGCTGGATGTCGCCCGTGACTTCGGCGACCACCTGGACTCGGCCCACGCGCGACGTCACTCGCACGGTCGCGCCGTCGACGATGCCGCGCGGCGCCGCATCGGCGGGGTGGATCAGCAAAGTGCAGCGCGGCTTGCCT
>DASUMQ010000142.1:0-27128 GCA_036277615.1 Steroidobacteraceae bacterium | reverse complement strand
TACTCGTACAGCATGAGCTTCAGCCGTGGCAGCTCTTTGCGCAGGCGGCCCGCGACGTGCGGCAGCAGGTACGGCCCCACGGTCGGGATCAGCGCCAGCTTGAGCGGACCGGCGAGCGGGTCGCGGTCGGTCTTGCCGAGTTCGACGATCGCGTCGGCTTCCTGCAGCAACACGCGCGCGCGCCGCACCACCTTCTCGCCGGTCGGCGTGAGTGCCACCCGCTTGGGCTGTCGCTCGACGAGCGGGACGCCGAGGTACTCCTCGAGCTTGCGGACCTGCGCCGACAGCGTCGGCTGGCTCACGAAGCATCGCTCGGCGGCCTTGCCGAAGTGCCGCTCGTCCGCGAGGGCCACCAGGTAGCGCAGGTCACGCAGGTTCATGCGTCGATAATAGCCTTCGCCTATCGGGAGGCGCAAAGCAATCCGATCAGTGAATGGCTATACTTCGCGGATGAATGCCCGACCCACGCGTCTGTCGGCCGGCGTCGTGGTCGTTCGCCGCGAGGGCGACGACTGGCGTTACCTGCTGCTGCGCGCATTCAACCACTGGGATTTTCCCAAGGGCATGGTCGAGGAAGGCGAGGAGCCGCTCGCCGCCGCCGTGCGCGAAGTGCGCGAGGAGTCGTTGATCGACGACCTCGAGTTCGCCTGGGGCGACGCGTCGACGCAGACCGGGCCGTACAGTGGCGGCAAGGTTGCGCGCTACTACCTCGCCGAGACGCGCCAGGCGGCCGTGACGCTGCCGTTCAACCCGCTGATCGGCCGCGCCGAACACAGCGAGTATCGCTGGGTCGACTACGACGAGGCGCTGCAACTCGTCTCGCCGCGGGTGAAGCCCGTGGTGCGCTGGGCGGCGCAGCGTCTCTCCCCGGGCGCGTGAAATAAATGGGGACACTCCGAATTTTTCGTCGCCCGCCCCAGGCGAGCCCGAAAATTCGGAGTGTCCCCATTTATTTCAGACGACGCGGCCGCGGTGCCCGCCGCGCAGGAAATCCTCGACGTTGAGCGCCATTTCATCCAGGCAGCGCTGACGCGCGTCGCGCGCGGCCCAGGCGACGTGAGGCGTGACGATCAGGTTGGGGATGTCGGGTTCGAGCAGCGGGTTGCCGTCGACCGGCGGCTCCTGCGGCAGCACGTCGATCGCGGCGCCGCCGAGCCGGCCCGAACGCAACGCGTCGGCCAGCGCCTCGGAATCGACGAGGGCGCCGCGCGCGGTGTTGATCAGCAACGCGTCGGGTTTCATCGCCGCCAGCCGCGAGGCCCCGACGAGGCCTTGGGTCTGCGATGTCAGTGGGCAGTGCAGGCTCAGCACGTCCAGCTGCGGCAACACCTGATCGAGGTCGTGGCGGCCGGCGACGCGTGGACCGCCCGGTCGGTTGGCGACGAGCACCTCCATGCCGAGCGCGAGGTTGGCGGCCCGCGCGACGCCGCGCCCGAGCGCACCGTAGCCGACGATGCCGAGCTTGCGGCCGGCGAGCTCCCGGATCGGGTGGTCCAGCAGGCAGAACTGTTCTCCGCGCTGCCACGCACCGGTCCGCACGAGCGCGTCGTACTCGCGGAGCTTGTGCGTGAGCAGCAGCATCACGCCGAGCACGTGCTGCACCACCGAGGCCGTGCAGTAGTCGCGCAGGTTGCAGACGCCGATGCCGCGCTCGCGGAGCGCCTCGAGGTCGACGTTGTTGGTGCCCGTGGCAGACAGCAGCACGAGCCTGAGCGCGGGCGCACAGGCGATGGTCGTGCGGTCGAGCCGCAGCTTGTTGAGCATGACGACCGACGCGTCGGCGATCGCCTCGGCGACGTCGTCCTGCCCCGTGTGGGTGCGCAACTCCAGCGCAGGCAGCACACGCAGCAGCGACGACGGGTCGAGGTCGCCGTCGTAGCTGACGGTGCCGTAGTCGAGGAACACGGCGCGCAGGCCGGCGCCGGTCGGCGCGACCTCGTTCGACTCGCTCATGCGGGTTCTCGCCCGGAAACGTTTCGCGTTAGGGTACAAGGGCACGCCGCGCCTGTCCGTGGCGACATCGTCTCCTAAGGAAACACCGATCCGCGATGAAGACCGGAGCCGTCCCGGCCGCGCGCAGGCGTAACACCCCGGTCGAGCCGCGACCGCTCGACCGGCCCCTCCGCGGCGCGCGGCGGGCAGACCTGCTCGGAAGATTCGAGCGGGCGCTGGCGGAGCAGGATGGGGCGGCGGGTGCCCACTGCGTGCACGAACTCTGGATGCGGGGTGAGATCGGCCTCAACGTCGAGACGCTGCTCGCGCACCTCTGGGCACGCGCGGCAGCCTCGATCCCCGACTGGCTGCCGATGCACTACGTGGACTGGCTGCCCGCGGCCTATGACGTGGCCGCGCGTTTTCACGCGTCACGACGCGGTCGGCACAACGTTTACCTCGTGCTCCTCGACTACGGCGACAGTCGCCCGGACCCTTACGGCGTCTACGTCGGCATGACCCATTACCCGCCCGCGCAGCGCTTCGACCAGCACAAGGCGGGTATCCGGGCCGCGGGCGCCGTGCTGCGGCGAGGACTCGAACTGCTCGCCGGGCCGACGCTGCACCTGCAACGCATCCCCCGCAGCGACGCGGCGGACATCGAGGAACGTCTGGCCGAGGCGCTGCGCGCGACCGGGTTGTTCGTGCAGGGCGGTCACTGACGACCGGGCGCCAGAAGCTAAGCGCGGGCGCGTTCGAAGCTACGGCGTCCGCAAACGCTCGAAGCGACCCGAGCAGCCGTTGGTGACCCAGATCACCCCGTTGCGCGTGCCCCAGGTCGAATCACGGCGGCAACGCCCGCCCGACTGGTCCTGGACGAGACGGCCGACGAAGCCGCGCCCGATGTTGCACTCCTCATAGCGCCCGTCGCGCGAACGACAGTCGACGTAACGCTCGCCGCTGTTGCCGCCGCCGCCCCCGGCGTTGCCGCGCTGTCGCACGAACTGCGCCTTGCAGCCCTCCGTGACCCAGACGACGCCGTTGCGCGTACCCCAGGTACGGTCCTCGCGGCAACGGCCGTTGCTGTACTCGCGAACCAGCCGACCGAAGTAGCCCGGTCCGATCTGGCATTCACGGTAGCGGCCGTTCTCGGAGCGACAATCGAACGCGTTCGCGCCGCCGCCCCCGCTGCTGCTGCGTACGACCTCGAACTTCGCGCGACAGCCCTGATCGACCCAGACGCGGTCGCCACGCTGGCCCCAGCTCTGTCCTTCGATGCACGGCGCGTCGGACCGACGCTTGATCAATCGCGCCCGGCCGTTGACCGGCAGCTGGCACTCCCGGTATCGCATGTCCGCCGACGCGCAGGAGAACTCGGTGCGCTCGTCGCCTTCATCGTCGTAGCCCCAGCCGAAGCCGGAAAGACTCACGTCGCCGGTACGGGTTTCGACGAAACACGAACCGTTCGAGACGCGTCCCCGCATGTCACGGACCCGCATGTCCAGCGTCCAGCCGTCGCCGAACTGTTTGAAGTTGCTGGTGTCCAATACCGCGAATCCCCGCCGATTCGCTTCCCTGACGCAGTCGCTCTGTGCGGAGCGCACTGCGGGCGCGCTCTTGAGTTCCGGCTGCTGCACCTTGGGCCGGGCCTTGCCGACGGCGCCGAGGACGGCGGCATCCTGCGCGGAGGCAGGCGTGCCGGTGGCGAGCAGCGCGAGGCAGGCGAGGACGGGCACGGCGGCGAGCGGTCGAGGCATGGATGTCTCCGGGTGCGTGGCTAGAGCGGTCCAACGTGACCTCGGGCCCAACGTTGACCAGAGACCGGCTCGAAATCAATCGGCCGACCGGACAGGCTGTGACCGGGTCGCGAATTGGTGCGACGCGTCAAGGTTCTGTGATGCGCTTCGCAGCGTGGGAAACCATCGCTTTTGGATCAACCTTTCGAAATCCGTCATGCGTGGACAGTGCGCGGCGGCTAAACTGTGTGAGACATTCTGTCCGTTCGTCGCCCCACGGAAGACCGATGCAAAACGTCGCCGCCGACACCCCCCGAACCCCGGATCACGCGCCCATCAACTGGGTGACCGCGATCCTGTTCACCCTGACCCCCCTGGCCGCAGTGACGGTGGTCCCGTGGTACGGCATCACGCACGGCTACAGCCTCACCGCCTGGCTGATCGCGCTCGCCTGCCTCTGGGCCGGCGGCATCTCCATCACCGCCGGATACCACCGGCTCTGGGCCCACCGCGCCTACAACGCGCACTGGTCGGTGCGGCTCTTTTTCATGCTGTTCGGGGCGATGTCGCTGCAGAACAGCATCCTGATCTGGGCGTCGCAGCACCGGACCCACCATCGATTCGTCGACGACTGGGACAAGGATCCGTACAGCGCCCGGCGCGGGTTCTGGTTCTCGCACATGGGCTGGATCCTGCGGAACTACCCGAGTGGCGTGAACGACTTCACCAACGCCAAGGACCTCGAGCGCGACCCGATGGTGATGTTCCAGCACCGGTTCTACCTGCCGCTCACGCTGTTCATGAACATCGGCTTCCCGCTATTGCTCGGCTGGGCGATCGGCGAGGTCTGGGGCGTGTTCCTGCTCGCGGGACTGCTGCGCCTGGTCATCAACCATCACTTCACGTGGTTCATCAACTCGCTGGCCCACATGTGGGGCTCGCAGCCGTACACCGACGAGAACACCGCGCGCGACAACCCGTGGCTCGCCTTCATCACCTACGGTGAGGGCTATCACAACTATCACCACATCTTCCAGAACGACTACCGCAACGGCGTGAAGTGGTGGCACTTCGACCCGACCAAGTGGCTGATCGCCGGGTTGTCGTATCTGAAGCTCGCGGCGAACTTGAAGCGCGTGCCCGACGTGCAGATCCAGCGTGCGCAGCTCGCGATGCAGTTCAAGCGAGTCGAGCAGGCGCTCGAGAAGCGCCGCAGCCGCGACGCTGCCAGCGACGAGCACGTCGAGCGACTCAAGGCGCGTGTCGCGGCCGAGTACGCCGCGTTCCGCCGGGCCGCGGAGGAGTGGAACAAGGTCCGCGAGGAATGGGTCGCCGACCGCAAGCAGCGCCTGCTGCAGCGCTGGGAGGAAACGAGCTTCCGGCTGCGACTCAAGCAGATCGAGCACGGCATGCGCCTGCAGCGCCGCCGCCTGCGCGCGATGAGCAAGGCGTACGCCTGAGGAAGTGACTAGCGGTTAGTGACTAGTGTTTAGCCAGAAAGAAGGCCGGCATTGCCGGCCTTCTTGCTTTCTGACTAACCGCTAACCGCTAACCGCTAACCGCTATCCACTGGCCACTCGCCACAAGCCGCTTCCTCAGAAATTGAACTCGAATCCCGCCTGCACGATCCGCGGCATGCCCGGGATCAGGCCACGGCTCATGTCGGTGACGTAGAGCTTGTCGGTCAGGTTCTTGGCGGCCGCGAACACCTTGCACTCGCAGGCCTCCAGCGTGTAGTTCGCCGTAAGGTTCCAGACCGTGTAGCCCGGCATTTCGCCGCGCTGCCCGTTCTCGACGATCGCCACCGTGTTGAGGTCGTCGGTGTACGCGGCGCTCGTGTACACGCCCTCGAGGGCGAGCTCGAGCCCGAACGCCAGCCGTGCACCGACGGTCGCCGAAAGCAGGTGTTCCGGCGTGTACGGCAACCGGTTGCCGGTCACGCGGACGGTCGTGAAGCCCGGAATGTTGCTGTAGCGGTCGCCGGCGTATTCGGCGTCGGCCAGCCAGGTATAGGCGCCGCGCGCGAACCACTGGACCGGCCAGTCGACGTACGCGCTGCTGTCGAGCGCCGCGGCGAGTTCGACGCCCTGCTGCAGCGTTTCGCCGGCGCTCGTCAACGTGGCGCCGGAGCCACCGGCGACGCTTGCCGGCACGATCTGGTTCTCGAAATCCATGCGGAACAGCGTCGCCTCGTACGAGAAGCCGTCCCCGACCGTCGCCCGCAGGCCCAGTTCGTAGTTCCACGAGAGCTCCGCGTCCAGGTCCACGCTGCCGCCGGCCGCCGTCACGATGTCGGCGACGCCCGGGGGCGCGAAGCCGCGGTGCACGCCAGCGAACAGCACGGTGCCGGGCGCGGCCTCGAACGTCGCGCCGAAGCCTGGAATCACCTCGTCGATGCCCGACTCGCCGGTCGCGCCCGTGAGGTTGTCGGTGCGTTCGTAGTCGACGCTCTCGAAACGCACGCCCGGCGTCACCGTCCACCGACCGAAGTCGAACTGGTTCTGCACGAACGCCGACATCGCTTCGACCGTGCGGTCGCTGTCTTCCCGTATGCCGGCGTTGGTTCCGATGCCCGCCTTGCGCGAGCGGGGCCCGTCACCGTTCGCCTGCACGCGGAACTGATCCTCGTAGTGGTAGCGGAGGCCGCCTTCGAGCACGTTGTCGAGGCCGAAGAGGCCGTGCTCCACCACGACGCGCGGCTCGAGTCCAGCCGTCCAGTACTGGCGCAGGCGTCCCTCGTTGCCGCAGGTCTCGTAGAGGTTCGACATGCCGCCACAGGCCGGGTCGCTCGCGTCGTTTGGCCGCTGCGCCGAGTTGCTCGACTGCCGCCACCAGTCCCGGTTGAAGTCCGTGTAATAGGCGTTGGTCGTGAAGGTCACGGCGTCAGTGAGATCGAACCGGTGCGTCGCCGACGCGCCCCAGCGCTCCGCGTACATGTGGTCGTTCCTGAACGGATTCTGGTACGGGTCGTCGCGCCATTCGGCGAGCGTGAGCCCCGAGTAGGTCACCTGTGACGACTCGTCGTACCAGCTGGCGCGCAGCGTGAGCGCCTGCCGGTCGCTGATGTCGTGCACGACCTTGAGATTGAGGTCGCCGACCTCGAAGTTCATGTTCTCGCGCGCACCGTCGCTCTGCTTGAACGTGCCGTGCGCCACGATCCCGGTGTCGCCGAACGTGTCGCCGTACTGGCCGTGAAGTTCGCGAAAACCCTCGGTCCCGAGCGACGCCAGCACGCGGCCGGTCGCCTCGTCGGGGATGGCCGGCGTGATGTAGTTGATGACGCCGCCGACCGTGTGCGGCCCGAAGAGGACCTGGCCCGAGCCCTTGAGCACCTCGATGCGCTCGAAACGTTCCACGGGCGGGTGGTAATAGCTGGCGTTGTCCCCGTACGGGGCGTAGCTGAGCGGAATCCCGTCCTCGAGCATCAGGACCTTGGACGATCGCGTGGGATTGAGTCCCCGGATGCCGAGGTTCGGCCGCAGTCCGAATCCTTCCTCGTCGCGCGCGAAGATGCCCGGGACCTTGCGCAGGGCCTCGTTCACCGTGAACACGCGCGCTTCCTGGATCACCTCGGCGTCCAGCACCGCGGCGGAACCCGGAATCGAGTCGAGCCGGATCCGATCGCCGATGACGGTGACGACCGGTTCGAGTGCGCCCGTGCCCGTGTCGTCCGCGTACGCCTGTGATGAGCCACCGAACAGCACGCTCGCGATTGCGAGCGAGAGGATGGAGGAGCGTCGAAGGCAGGAACACGACGTGGCGCGAGACATGGTGCTTTACCGGGAGGCGTGGGAACGTGGGCGCGACTTTGCTTCGCTGGGCTGTATCTGTCAATGCTAATCATTCGCATTTGCATCTAGGGACATATCCCTAGCGCCGTCACGACACGCCGACTCCCCATGCCCGTGCGAGTGTCCGACCCGCGCGTTAGTCTTCGCCGTCCTGTCAGTCCGGAGCGTCACACGCCATGCCATCGTTCGACATCGTCTCCGAAGTTGAGGCGCACGAGGTCACCAATGCGGTCGACCAGGCCTCACGCGAGGTGAGCCAGCGTTTCGATTTCAAAGGCACGAATGCCAAATTCGACTTGAAAGACGGCGTAATAACGATGTCGGCGCCGGCAGATTTTCAACTTAAACAGATGCTCGAGATCCTGCGGCTCAAGTTGTCCAAGCGGGGCATCGACGTCGCCTGCCTCAAGGTCGACGAGCCGGTCGTGACGGGCCAGACCGCGCGTCAGGTGGTGACGCTGCGGCAGGGTGTCGACGCGGAGCTCGGCAAGAAGATCCAGCGCCAGATCAAGGACTCGAAACTCCGGGTGCAGGCCGCCTTGCAGGACAAGCAGGTGCGGGTCACGGGCAAGAGCCGGGACGACCTGCAGGAGGCGATCGCGCTCGTTCGGAAAGGCGGCTACGACCTGCCGCTGCAGTTCACGAACTTTCGGGACTAGCCGCGTCGCCCGGAATCGGCTCGGCCAGCAGCTGTTCGATGGTCTGCTCGAATTCCTGGACGAGCAGTTCGTGGCGGACGCGGGTGGCCGGTCCCGCGAAGCCCGTGTGGATCTTGCGGGCGCGTCCCGACCGGTCGACGAACAGCGCGGTCGGGTAGGCGCGCACCGCGTCGAGCTGCGGCAGCGCCGCGGACGCCAGTCCCTTGTCCATGCGACCCGCAACGAGCGTGGGATACTCGATCCCGTTGGCGGCCCGGAAGCGCCGCACGGCCGCGACGGCACGCTCGAACTCCGCGTGCTGCTCGAACATCAGGCTCACCACGACCAGCCCGCGTGCCCGGTACCGGCGGTCGAGTTGCGCTAGCAGCCGTGCCTCGTCGTGGCTGTTCGGGCACCAGCTGCCGGCAAGGGTCACGAGCAATACCTTCCCCTGGAACGGAGGATCGATGGACGAGACCGTGCGGCCATCGAGGTCACGGGCCGAGAACTCGAAGCCCGCCTCGGGATTGCGTAACCGCGTCGCGACCGCATGGGCATCGACGTCGGCGTCGGCATTGCGTGTCGCCACGAAGCGCTGCAGGCCGCCGCGGTCCGTCCACGCCTCGCCCACCAGCCGGCCCGCGGCATCGAGTTTCGCCTGGTAGAGCACGGCGGCGCCGCCGTCGAAGCGCGACAGTCGCAGTTCCTCGTCGCGGACCTCGCCGGCGAGGTATCGCTGGTCGTCGGCCGGCAGGATCACGGTCCCGGTCACCTGCTCGAAACGCTGCTCGAACTCCGCGACCGCCCGGACTCGCTCGTCCTTGCCGCCGGTGAACGCGACGTCCCACCGGCCTGCGAGGTCCGCGTTGTCGCTGAGCGGTTCGGCATGAAAGCGCCAGGTCTCGCCGAGCCTGGCCTCGAACGGCAATTCGAGCGTGCGGCCGTCCGCGTGGACCAGCGTGACTGCGCCCGAGAGTTCGCCTCCCGCGATCGTCGCGGTGAGGGTGGACTCGTACCCCGGCATGCGCGCCGAGAGCTTGCCGGGCTGCGCCACGACCTCGGTCACGCGCACGCGCTCGACACCGTTGATCAGGTACAGCACCGGCCCCGCTTCTTCGAGCGCGACGTCGAGCCCGAACGGCAACGAGCGGCCGCCCGGCAGCTCGAGCACGGCGCGATAACTGCCGGGCTGCAGTTCCCGGCCCGTGTGCTTGCCGCACGCGGCGACGCAGAGCGAACTCGCGAGCACGACGGCGAGAAGGGCGCGGCCGGCGCGCAGTCGGCGGTGAGCAGGGAGGGCGGCCAACCGGGTGTCGTCAGAGCTTGAGCGCGGCGCGGATCTTGCCGACGAGGTTTTCGCCGCCGTGCTGCCGGACGTACTCGATCACGATCGGACCGAACTGCTTCGCCGTATCGAGGTCGATGCCAAGCTCCGTGAACGACGCGGCGAGGCCAGCCCAGCGGCCGGCGCCTCCGGAACGGCCGCCGAGCAGCGATCCGAGCCCGCCCGCGAGCGTACTCAACGTGCTCTGCGCAGGCGCCGTGCGCAGCAGCTTGTCGGCGCCCGGGATGTCCGCGACGAACTGCTCGAAATCGGGCCGGGCCATGTTCTGCTGGCCCGCGCGCAGCAGCGCGACGACCCCGCCGCGGGCCTGGTCGCGGCTGACGCCGAGGTCCTTCGTGAGCTTGCGGATCAGGTCGTCCATCGCGAGGCCTGGTGCGGGTGGTCGGACGCGGCGATTCTACGTCAAGCTGGCTGCCAGACCAGAGCCAGGTCGGTCACCTGGATGTCGGACTTGCGCGGCTTGACCGCCACGGTTTCGAGCGCGATCGCGGCCGGGTCGAACGAGGAGTCGAGGGCAGAGACCTCGGTTTCGAGTTCGGCCTCCAGCGTGGAGAACTGCTCCCGCAACGAAGTGAGGTCGGCCTCCGCGTGCGCGACGTCCGTTCGCTCCTTGCCGATCCGACCGACGCTCCGGGCCGCGGTCGCGGCCTTGCCCAATGCAGCTGAGCGGCGGCCGCCGCCGAACAGTGCACCGAGCAGGCTGCCGCCCACGCTGAGTGCCGACGACATCGTCTCGTGGCTGGCCTGCTCTTTTTCACGCGCGAGTTTCTGTTCGGCGCGTCGTTGCCGGTCCTCGAGCGTGGCCAGTCGCCCGCCATACTTCTTGCGCAGCGCATCGACGGCCCGGTCGCGGTTCTCCCGCAGCGACTGCGCCAGTCGTGCGCGGAACTCGCCCTCGGTCACGTCGGGCCCGGCGACGGCCTTGAGGGCGGGACAACGCAGCACGGAGACGGTGCTGGTCCGGTACACGTGCTCGACCAACGCCCTGGCGTGCTGCTGCAACGCCTTCGGCGCCGTGAGCGCGCCGCCGGGGATCGATCGGAAAGTCGCGTCCGGCGCGGGTTCCCCGAGCAACTCCGTCGCCGGCGCGCTTTGGGTCTCTGCGTATTCCCACGCGGGCCCGTCTTCGGTGAGCGGTGCGAGACAGAACGACTCCGTCCACAGGTCGACGTCCGTCCGGGCATCGACGAAATGCGCACGCACGCGTGCACCGAACCTCGGCTCGTATTCGACACTCGTGCCGGCCGCAGGCAGGAAATACTCGCGCAGACCGGCCGGCACGACCGGCCGGCTCGGGGAACCGGTGCCATGCCCACGCGCCGCCGGTGCGGCCGCCCGTGGCGCGGCCTCGGCCAGCGGCGGCACTGCCGCGGAAGCAGCAGCGCCAAAGCGCGCGATCTCCGCGATCGTAAGCGGTCCGCGCAGGTACGACAGCGCCCAGCGCGTGCGCAGCAGCACGGGCGCGTCGTCGTGTACGTTGCGCATCAGGAACGTCCGTTGCGGCAGGCTCGACATCGCCGACTCGAGTCGCGCCTTGTCCATGCCGCCGGCCGCATCGCTGCCGAGCAGCCCGTCGATGACGCGCAGCTTGTCGCGTTCGGTCTGCAGGCGACCGATGAACCACGTGCCGGCGTTGCCGAGCCCCTTGTAATCGAGGTCGACGGGATTCTGCGTTGCGAGCACGACCCCGAGTCCGAACGCGCGCGCCTGCTTCATCAGCGTGAGCAGGGGCGTCTTCGAGGGTGGCATGGCGCTGGGCGGAAAGTAGCCGAACACCTCGTCCATGTAGAACAGTGCGCGCAGGCTCGTCGTGCCCGGCTGGCGCCGCATCCACGCCACGAGTTCGTTCGCGAGCAACGTGACGACGAACATGCGCTCGGCGTCGTTGAGGTGCGCGATCGAGACGACGACGATCCGCGGCCGTCCGTTCGCGTCGTAGAGCAGCGACTGCACGTCGAGCGCGTCGCCCTGCAACCAGGCCTCGAATCCCGGTGAGGCGAGCAAACCGTTGATGCGCAGCGCGAGGTCCGTGCGTTCCTTCGCCGGGTAGAAGCTCTCGAGGTCGAACACGCCGACGTGGTCGAACGGCGGCTTCTGCACCGAGCGGATCAGTGCAGCGAGGTCGAGACCTTCGCCCTTGCGCCAGGCCGCGTCGAGCAGCGCGCAGAGCAGGATGTACTCGCGACTCCTGATCGGGTCGGCATCGATGCCGAGCAGTCCGAGCAGGCCCGCGACCGCCGAACCGATGCGTTCCTTCAGTGCGGTCGCATCCGCCGCCACGGTCGCGTCCGGCGGTGCGAACGACCGCAGGATCGACAGCGGGCGGCCCGCCGTGGAGCCGGGCGTGTAGATCGTGACGCTCGCCGCGTCACGCAGCCGCTGGATGCGCGCGCCGTCCTCGCCCCACTCTGCGAGACCCTTGCGCCAGCTCGCGGCCGTTGCCGCCGCGTACTCGTCGACGCTCTGGCCCTTGCGCGAGGCTTCGCCTGGATCGACCCATGGCCTGAAGTCTTCCGTGCGCAGGTCGGGGAACGTGAGCGCCAGGTTCGCGATGTCGCCCTTGGGGTCGATGGCGATCGCCGGGATGCCGTCGAGCGCGGCCTCCTCGAGCAGCGACACGCAGAGGCCCGTCTTGCCGCTGCCCGTCATGCCGATGCAGATCGCGTGCGTCGTCAGGTCGCGGGAGTCGTACAGGACCTCCGCCCCGAGTTGCTGCGTGGCCGGGTCGTATTCGCGGCCGAGGTAGAAGGCGCCGAGTTTTTCGTAGTTGGGCAGGGCCATGGCTGCGGCAAAGGGTCGAAGGTGGCTGGGAAGAGAGGGAACCGGCGATCGTGGTTCTTTTCGCGCATCGTAATCGAAAGGTGCCTGCGACTCAGTCCCCGCACGGTCCACGGCCGGGATGCAGGACGTTGCCGACGTCAGGTTAAGAATGATCCTCTAAGGCCCGCCTCGCTTGTCACCGGTTTGTCACCGGGGCGCGACTGACGTCGTCACCGCGCCTCCCTACGATGCCGCCAACCACTCGAGTTCACGTACCGCGCATGTCCATCGCCCTCGACCAGGTCACCAAACGGTACCAAGGCGTACCGGTCGTCAACGACGTCTCGTTGAACGTCCGGCCGGGCGAATTCCTCGTGCTGCTCGGGCCGAGCGGCAGCGGCAAGAGCACGCTGCTGCGCGCCATCGCGGGCCTGACCGAGATCGACCACGGTCGCATCTCATTGCACGGCAAGGACGTCACCCACCTCACCGCGCGCCAGCGCCAGGTCGGGTTCGTCTTCCAGCACTACGCACTCTTTCGCCACATGTCGATCGGCGACAACATCGAGTTCGCGCTGCGCGTGCGCAAGGTCAGGGCTGCGGAACGTCGCGCCCGCCGCAAGGAACTGCTCGAACTGGTGGCGCTGCAGGGCATGGACGACCGGCTGCCTGCCCAGCTCTCCGGTGGGCAGCAGCAGCGTGTCGCGGTGGCGCGCGCGTTGGCGCATCGGCCCGAAGTGCTGCTGATGGACGAGCCTTTTGGCGCGCTCGACGCGAAGATCCGCGAGGAACTGCGCCGCACGATCCGCGAAATCCAGCGCGAGCTGAAGATCACGACGATCCTCGTCACGCACGACCAGGAGGAGGCGTTCGCGCTGGCCGACCGCATCGGCGTGATGCACCAGGGCCGCCTGCTCGAATGCGGGCGCCCAGACGACCTGTACACGCGGCCTGCAACGCGATTCGTCTCGACGTTTCTCGGCGCGTGCAACCTGCTGCTCGGGTACCGGACCTCACGCGGGGTCCGGTTCGACGCGCGCGGCACCGACCGGCCGCACGAGGTCGTCGCGGTGCTGCGACCGGAGGAGGTCGAGCTGGCGGCCGAAGAAGCCCAGGTTCGGGCGAACTTCGTCGGCCACGGCGTCGTCGAGGAAGCGCTGTTCGGCGGCGCGGTCGAACGATTGCGAGTGCGCATGGCCAGCGACGGGCCCGTGCCCGTCGCGCCCGGTGGCAACAACCCCAGACTCGGCTCGCTGCTCGAGGTCTCGCGGACGCTGCCCGAGCAACGCCAGTTCCCGGTAACACCCGGCCTGCGCGTGGCGGTCGGGGCACGCCGGATCCACGTGCTCCCGACGCCGATTTCCAGCTTCACCGCGGTCGGCGCGAACGACGCCGTCGCCGGTCAGCTCGTGGATTCGCCATTGCTGTCGACGCTCGGCGCGCGCATGCAGACGCGCATCGGCCGCCAGGTCGGCAACGGACATCGCGCGCCACCGGGCATGCCGGTGCTGGCCACGGGTCCGGGCAGCGCGGAGATCGCGCGCTGGCAGTTGCGCAACGGCGCCACGCAGTTGCTCTGCCTGCCTCCGACCGCGCCCCTGCCGCACCACGTCGTGATCCATACGCTCGATGCGGCTTCGCGGCGCGCCACGCTCGCCGTGGCGGCGAGCCTGCTGCGACACGTCGCGGCCGAAGCCGTCTATCTCGTGATCCACCCGACCGTGTCGCTCGAGGCCGAACGCGCGGCGCACATGCGCGAACTGCTCGACGCGCGTTCGAGCGCGCTCAACGAGCACGGCCTCGACATGCGGACCGAAATGCGTCCGGGCAACGTCACCGAGGAACTGCAGCGCGAACTGGCCACGTCCGAAAACAGCATGCTGGTGCTCGGCACCTCCGATCCGGACGCGATCCGCTGGGACTGGCTCGCGTCCGTGCTCGAAGGCGATCCCGCGCGACCGGTGCTGATCGTGAACTCGGCGCGGCTCGAATTGCCGGTGGAGGCCTGAGGCCGTGGCGTCGTCCTGGTTCCGGCAGCCGAGCATCCTGCCGGGCTTCGGCCTGACGCTCGGTTTCACGACGTTCTTCCTGAGCGCGCTCGTGCTGCTGCCGCTCGCGGCGCTGGTATTCAAGACCACGTCGATGACGTGGTCCGACTTCCTGGCGACCGTGCTCGACGAGCGCGCCGTCGCCTCGTACCGATTGAGCTTCGGCGCGGCGCTCGTGGCCGCCTGCATCAACGCGCTCTTCGGGTTCATCGTCGCGTGGTCGCTGGTGCGTTACCAGTTTCCCGGTCGTCGTTTCGTCGACGCGTTGATCGACCTGCCGTTCGCACTCCCGACAGCCGTGTCGGGCATCGCGCTCGCGACCGTCTTCTCGCCGACGGGCTGGCTCGGCGTGCGGCTGCAGGAATGGTTCGGCGTGCAGGTCGCTTACACCTGGCTCGGCGTGGTCGTCGCGCTCACGCTGATCGGCCTGCCGTTCGTCGTCCGCTCGGTGCAGCCGGCCCTGATCGAAGTCCAGCGCGATCTCGAGGAAGCCGCCGAGACGCTCGGTGCCGGCCCGTTCTACGTCTTCCGCCGCATCGTGCTGCCGGCCGTGCTGCCGGCGCTGGTCACCGGCTTCACGATGGCGTTCGCCCGCGGTGTCGGTGAGTACGGCTCAGTCGTGTTCATCTCCGGCAACCTGCCGCTCAAGACCGAGATCACGCCGCTGCTGATCGTGATCAAGCTCGAGCAGTTCGACTACAACGGTGCGGCCGCGCTCGGGTTCTCGATGCTGCTCGTGTCGTTCGTGCTGTTGTTCACGATCAACCTGGCCCAGGCGTGGAGTCGCCGTCGCCACGTCGGGGCGGGCAACTGACATGGCCGGCGCCGCACCTCGTTACGAAAAGCCCCGCAACGTCCCGGCCGCCGTCCGCGCCGGCCGGGCAGGACTGATCTCCGTCACGATCGCGTTCCTGGCCCTGCTGTTGCTCGCGCCCCTGGGAGCCGTGCTGGCGCAGGCGTTCGCCGAAGGACTGCGGGTTTATCTGGAGACGTTCGAGAACCCCGACACGCAGGCCGCAATCAAGCTCACGCTGCTCACGGCCGCGATCGCGGTGCCGCTCAACACGCTGTTCGGCATCGCGGCCGCGTGGGCGATCGCCAAGTTCGAGTTCCGCGGCAAGAGCCTGCTGATCACGCTGATCGACCTGCCGTTCGCGATCTCGCCGGTGATCGCGGGCCTCGTGTTCGTGATGCTGTTCGGGTCGCACGGCTGGTGGGGGCAGTGGCTGCAGGACCACGACATCCAGGTCATCTTTGCGGTTCCGGGCATCGTGCTCGCGACGGCCTTCGTGACGTTTCCCTACGTGGCGCGCGAGCTGATCCCGCTGATGCAGCAGCAGGGAAGCGAGGAAGAGGAAGCCGCGATCACGCTTGGCGCGGGCCCCTGGATGACCTTTCTCCGCGTCACGCTGCCCAAGATCCGTTGGGGCCTGCTCTACGGCGTGATTCTCTGCAATGCGCGCGCCATGGGCGAGTTCGGCGCCGTGTCCGTCGTGTCCGGTCACATCCGCGGTCTCACGACGACCATGCCGCTGCAGGTCGAGATCCTCTACAACGAGTACCTTTTCGTGGCAGCCTTCGCGGTGGCGTCCGTGCTCGCGCTGCTCGCGATCGTGACGCTCGTGATCAAGACCTTCGTGGAGTGGCGGGCCGACCGCCGCACGGGCTGATGGACAGGCTGGAACCGATCCTGCGCGAATGGGTGGCGAGCCTGCGCCGGCTGGTGCAGGGGCCGGCGACGCTCGAACGCACGCTCGTGCTGACGCTCGGCGGGCTCGTCCTCGCATCGATCCTCGTGCTCGCCTTCAGCGCCGTGGGTCTGCTGCGCCAGCAGGCCGAGCAGCAGGCACTCGCGAGCGTGAAGCTCGGTGGCATCTCCGCGAGGGAGGAAATCCGCCGCATGAGCGAGGACGCGCTCACGGCCACGCGCCTGCTCGCCGACCGGCCGACGTTGCAGCGGCTGATACGGTCCGGCAACCGCGCCCAGCTCGAGTTGTTCCTGCGACGCGCCTGCGGGACCTTGAGCATATCGGCCTGCGCGGTCACGACCGGCCCGAACGTGCTGGCAAGCACGCGGCAGGGCGTGCAGTGGACCGAGGCGCTCGAGGCGGTCGCCGACCAGGGCGAACGCTTCCTGCTGGCACCGACCTGGCAGCCCGACGGCCTGCTCGGCGCCGTGGCCAGCGTGCCCAACTTCGTCGAGACGCGCGTGGTTGCGCTGCGTTATTTCGACGACCGGCTCGCGAAGCAGCTTTCGGACCAGTCGGGCATGGTGGTCCGACTGGTGCGCCTGTCGAACTGGCTCGACAACGTCCACGCCGATTACAAGGAGCTGCACTCGACGGCGTTGTCGCGGACCGAAAGCGTCGCGCGCCGCATCGAGGCACGCCACGTTTTCGCCTCGAGTACCCCAATTTTTGCGTCCACGGGTGAGGGCGTCGTGCTGCTCGAGGCGCGATTGCCCACGTCGGAGTCGGATGAAGTCGTCGCGGGCTTCGTCCGTCGCCTGACCTGGATCGCGGTCCTGCTGGCGCTCGGTGCGGTCGCCGGCGCGCTCGTGCTCGCCCGGCGGCTCGGCCAACCGCTCGAGATCCTCGCCGACTCGGCGACGCGGCTGGGGCGCGGTGACTTCTCGGCCTCCATTCCGATCGCGGGCGGCGGCCCCGAGGTCGTGGCGCTCGCAAGGACGCTCGAGGACATGCGTCGCAACCTCGTCGAGCTCACCGCGACGCTGCGGCGGCGCGAGGCCGACGCGCAGGCGTTGCTGCGCGGGGTCGTCGAGGGCGTGTACGCGGTCGATGCCGACCGCAACGTGCGCTACATGAATCCGCAGGCCGAGAAGATGCTCGCCACGAACGCCCAGGCGGCCCTCGGCCGTTTCTGTGGCGACGTGCTGAAGCCGTGTCCCAGCGAGCAGGGCGTGCGGCCGTGCGAGACGGCGTGCCCGATCGTCGCCGCGCGGGAGCGGGGCCAGGCGCAATCGACCGAGTTCCTGCAGCGGGCGGACGGCTCGAAGCGCACGGTCGTGATCACCAGTGCGGGTCCCGTCGACGGCCTGCAGGTGCAGGTCATGCGCGACGAGACGGATCTCGAGGCGGTCCGCCGCGCGCGCGACTCGATCCTCGCCAACATTTCGCACGAGTTCCGCACGCCGCTCGCGGCGCAGCTTGCGTCGATCGAATTGCTGCAGGAGAACCTGGAGGAAATGCCACGCGAGCAGATCGAGGAGCTGGTCACCTCGCTGCGTCGCGGGTCGCTGCGCCTGACGCGTCTGATCGACAACCTGCTCGAGAGCGTCCGCATCGAATCGGGCCAACTTTCGATCCGTCAGCAGGACCTGCACCTGCCCGAGGTCATCCACGACGCCGTCGAAATGGTGGGCAGCCTGTTCACGCAACGCGGACAGGCGCTGCACGTCGACGTGCCGGACGACCTGCCGCCGATCGTGGGCGACGGACCGCGTCTGGTGCAGGTCTTCGTGAACCTGCTGGCCAACGCCAACAAGTTCGGCCCCGACGGGAGTGTGGTGCGCATCGCGGCACGTGCGGAGGGCGAGGAACTCGTCGCGACCGTGGACGACGCGGGTGCGGGAGTGCTCGAGACCGAGCGCGGGTCCATTTTCGAGCGGTTTTACCGGTCCGCCGACCAGGAGCCGGAGCCGCGCGGGCTCGGGCTGGGACTCTGGATCGTGAAGTCGATCGTGGAGCGTCACGGCGGTCGCGTCGGCGCCACGCGCACCGAGGACGGGTTGACGCGACTGGTCGTCGCACTGCCCATCGCACCCCGGACCTCCGGCGCATGAAGATCCTCGCCGTCGACGACGATCCGGACCTGCTCGCACTCGTCGCATTCGCGCTGTCGCAGGCGGGCTTCGTGGTGGTCAAGGCGGTCGACGTGCCGTCGGCGTTGCGCGTCTTCGCGCACGAGGCGCCGGACCTCGCCATCCTCGACATCAACCTGCCCGGCGGCAGCGGCTTCGACATCTGCGAGGCCATTCGCAAGCAGTCGCGCGTGCCGGTGATGATGCTCACGGCGCGCGGAGAGGAGGAGGACCTGGTGCGCGCGCTCGACCTCGGCGCCGACGACTACCTGACCAAGCCGTTCAGCCCGCGCACGTTGCTCGCGCGCGTCCGCGCGCTGCTGCGACGCGCGGGGCTGGAAACCGGCGGCGCGATGTCCGCCGGCGAGTTGCACCTCGACCTGGAGGCCCACACGCTGCGGGTCGGCGAGGCCGAGCCGGTCAAGCTGACCAAGCTCGAGACGCGCCTGCTGCAGATCCTGATCGCGAACGCGGGCAACGTCGTCGGCACGGAACGACTGCTCACCCACGTCTGGGGGCACCGCGGCAGCGGCGACCGCCAGCTGCTCAAGCAGCTCGTGCACCGCTTGCGCCAGAAGATCGAAAGGGACCCCGCGGAACCCGCGTTGCTCAAGACCGAATCGGGCGCGGGCTACCGGCTAGTGGCCAGTGGCTAGCAGGAAGCCGACTGCGTCGGCGCGCGGCGCCACTCTTAACTAAACTAACCACTAACCACTAACCTCAAACCACTGGCCACTGGCCACTGCCTCACTGGTACCCGCGCGCCTGCAGGGAAAACAGCCCGGCGTAGTGTCCGCCGAGCTGCATGAGCTGCTCGTGACTGCCGCGCTCGAGCACGCTGCCGCCGGCAATCACGAGGATCTGGTCGGCCATGCGCACCGTCGAGAAGCGGTGCGAGATCAGGATCACCATGCGCTCGCGGGCAAGCGCCTGGAACTGCTCGAAGACCTGGGCTTCGGCGCGCGCGTCCATCGCGGCCGTCGGTTCGTCGAGCACGAGGATGTCCGCCTCGGCCCGCATGAATGCGCGCGACAACGCAATCTTCTGCCACTGGCCGCCGGACAACTCGCGCCCTTCCTTGAACCACTTGCCGAGTTGCGTCCCGTACCCCGCCGGCAGCTCTTCGATGAAAGGTGCGGACATGCCGAGCTCGGCCGCCGTGCGCCATCGCGACTCGTCCTCGAAATGCCTGACGTCGCCCGCGCCGATGTTCTCGCCGACCTTGAGCTGGTAGCGCGCGAAATCCTGGAAAATCACGCCGATGCGACGGCGCAGCGCTGCCGGCTGCCACTCGGCGAGGTCGAGGCCGTCGAGCAGGATGCGACCGCCGTTCGGTACGTAGAGCCGGGTCAGCAGCTTGATCAGCGTCGTCTTGCCCGAACCGTTCTCACCCACGAGCGCGAGGCTCTCGCCGGGTTTCAGGTGAAAGCTCACGTCGCTCACGGCCGGCTCGCTCGTGCCGGGGTAGGTGAACGTCACGTGCTCGAAGCGCAACCCGTCGCCGGGGGCAGGGCCGGCAGTCCGATCGCCGGTCCCTGCGTCCACCGGCGTGTCGAGGTATTCGTAGAGCGTCGACAGGTACAGGTTGTCCTCGTACATGCCGCCGATCGCCGACAGGCTGGCCGACACCGCGGCTTGCCCCTGGCGGAACAGCATCACGTACATGGTCATCTCGCCGAGCGTGATGTGGCCGCGCACGGCGCTCAACGCCACCCACGCGTAGGCCGCGTAGAACGCCCCGGTGCTGACCAGCCCGAGGAAGAACCCCCAGGTGTCGCGGCGGATCGTGAGCGCGCGGTCCTCGGCAAAGACCTTGCGGAAGATCGCGCGGTAGCGGTCGAGCAGGCGCGGGCCGAGCTCGAACAGTTTCACTTCCTTGGCGTGGTCCTCACGCGCGATGACCGTCTCGAGGTACATCTGCATGCGCGTTTCCGGCGAACGCCAGCGGAACAACCGGAAGGCGTCGCCCGAGAACTTGGCCTCGGCCACGAACGACGGCAGGCCCGCGAGCAGCAGGACCGCGACGGCCCATGGCGAGAACTGCGCGAGCAGCGTGCCGAAGCTCACCAGCGCGATGGCGTTCTGCACGAGGCCGAAACTGCTCATCACGAGCGCGAGCGGGCGGCTCGACGCTTCGCGACGCGCACGGGTCAGCTTGTCGTAGAACTCGGAGTCCTCGAAGTGACGCAGGTCGAGCGTCAGCGCCTTCTCGAGGATCATTTCGTTGACGCGCTGTCCGAGCTGGGCACGCAGCAGCGACTGGCAGGTGGAGAGGCCACGTTGCGTCGCGGCGAGTGCGGCAACGAGGACTCCCTCGAGCGCGACGTAGCCGAGCACGTGCGCGAGGTCCGCCGGCGCGCCGGCGCGTTGCGCGCCGATGGCTGCGACGACGGCATCGACGATCTGGGCGCCCACGTACGCGATCCCGGCCGGCACCACGCCGGCGACGAGCGTGAGCAGGCCCAGCGCGAACGTCAGCGCGTGGCTCGTCGACCAGACCAGTTCCAGCGCGTGCCGCGTATAGCGAAACACGTCGCCGAGCCCGCGCAGTCCGGCGAGGCGGTCATTCGCGGTGGTGGCAGGATTCAATCGGCGACCGGCGATCATGTGCGGGGGCTGGCAATAAGAATGGGGGCCGAAGCCCCCATTCTCCAGCAAGTGCGCGTCCGCGCCAGAGTGCGCAGCCCATTCAGGCGGCGCTCCCGGTCCCGCTGCATGTCAGCGGGCGTAAACCTTGTCGAATTCGCCACCGTCGGCGAAATGCGTGGCCTGCGCTTTGCTCCAGCCGCCGAAATCCGCGATCGTCACCAGGTTCATCTTCGGGAACACGTTGCCGTATTTGGCGGCGACCTCCGCGTCGCGCGGCCGATAGTAGTGCTTCGCGACGATTTCCTGGCCGGCTTTGGAGTACAGGTACTCGAGGTACGCGCGAGCCACGTCCGTGGTGCCGCGGCGGATGGCCACCTTGTCGACCACCGCGACCGGCGGTTCGGCCAGGATGCTGAGCGACGGCACGACGATCTCGAATTTGTCCTTGCCGAGTTCCTTGGCCGCGAGGAAGGCCTCGTTCTCCCAGGAGATCAGCACGTCGCCGATGCCCCGCTGTGCGAACGTCGTCAGCGAACCGCGGGCACCGGTGTCCAGCACCGGGACGTTCTTGAAGAGCTTGCCGATGTATTCCCGTGCGGTCGTCGCGTTGCCGCCCGGCTGCTTCAGCGCCCAGGCCCACGCGGCGAGGTAATTCCAGCGCGCGCCACCCGACGTCTTGGGGTTCGGCGTGATCACCGAGACGCCGGGACGCGCGAGGTCAGGCCAGTCCTTGATCTTTTTCGGGTTGCCCTTGCGCACCAGGAAGACGATCGTCGACGTGTACGGCGAGCTGTTGTTCGGCAGGCGCGCCTGCCAGTTCGACGGCAGCAGCTTTCCCTGCGTCGCGAGCGCGTCGATGTCGTAGGCCAGCGCGAGCGTGACGACGTCGGCAGGCAGGCCGTCGATGACCGTGCGCGCCTGCTTGCCCGAGCCGCCGTGCGACTGCCGGATGGAGAGGTCCTTTCCCGTCTTTTGCTTCCAGTGCTGCGCGAAGGCCTTGTTGTAGTCGTCGTAGAGCTCGCGCGTCGGGTCGTACGATACGTTGAGCAGCGTCGTCGGCGCGGCCAGCAGCAATGGCGACGCCATCAGGGCGCTCGCCAGCAGCAGCGCTGCGAGGAACGGTTTCATGAATCGATTGGCGGTCATGGTTGGTCTCCGGTCAGAACCCGACGGCCACGCGCGTCAGGATGGCTTCTTCGTCGGGGCGGTCGCCGTCGACGGCGCCACCCTCGAACTCGGTCTTCTCGTAGTTGAGCACCCACTTGAGGTTGTCGTTAAGGTACCAGTTCACTCCGACCCCGTAGGCGGACGCCTTGCGCGGCGAGGCCAGGGGGTCGGCGAATGACTCGGCCCCACCGGCGAACGCCTCGTCGCCGATCTCGAGTTCGTGATAGCGCGCCACGAGTTCCCACGCGCCCCAGGTGCCGTTCTCGAGCGAGAACACGTTGTTGGGCTTGAAGCCCTTGAACGCTTCCTCCTCGCCCGTCAGGAACCAGTGCGCCGCTACCTGCCACGCCGTGGTTTCGACCGTGTCACTGCGGAGCCCCGCCGTCGTGGCGCGCGAGATGTCCTGTCCGGCCACGGCGTACTCGCCAAGCAGGCCGAACCGGCCGATCGAGTAGTAGAGCTGCGGCGTCCAGCGCAGGCGCTCACCGTCTGCGTACGGACCGGGACTCGTCGTCGAGTTCGAGCGGTAGCGGAAGAACGTCTGCTGCCCGGGTGTCCGATACGACGAAAGCAGCGAGTTGACCGGGTCGCCCGTCACCGAGTTGATCGTGCCGGCGATGCCGAAGCCGAGCCCGCGCAGCGCGAAGCTCTCCGAGTTCGCGAACGGGCTGACGAAGACGCGTGCCGCGTAATCGCCCGCCGTGTCGGTGTCGACATCGCCGATCGCGTCGCTGCTCCCGCCATCGGTGACCCCGTTGTAGTACCCCACCGAGTAGTTGAGCGCGCCTGAGAACAACTCGCCGCCGAGCGACACGCCGAGGTCGCGGTTGGGCAGCAGGCTGGTCGGAAACGCACGCTCGACGAACCGGATGTCGTTCGCCGACTGCAGGCGCTCGAGCCCGACCGGCACCTTGAACTTGCCGGCGGTCACCGCGAACCACGGCTGCAGACGCGCCGTGGCGAATGCGTCGAGGATGATGGTCCGGCCGCCCGCGAAATCGGGCGTGAAGCGAAAGTCGTAGATCCCGCCCAGGGTTCCCTCGAGCGTGGGCCGGACGCGACGCAGCAGGAAGGTGTCGGCACTCTCGGGCGTGACGTCGTCCTCGAAGTGCCGACTGTCGAAATGCAGCGTTCCGCGCAGCTTGACGACGTTCTGCTTGTCCGGCGATTCGATGCTGTAGCCCTTCGGGCTCGCCTTGACGACCGGCGACGACTTGACCGCGGTCTGCGTGGCCTCGTCCTGGATCTCGAGCTTGCGTTCCAGCACGAGCACCTTCTGGCTCAGGTCGTCGATCTTCTGCAGCAGCTCTTCGGTCGTCGGCTGGGCGTGGCTCGCGGTCACGGGCGCGATCGCGGCCGCAGCGACGGCGGCGGCGATCCACCGGTTGGCGGGCGAGGAAGTCATCGGTCGTTCTCCGTGTGTGGCGGCGAGGAGAACGATGCTAGGCGGCGGCGGTTACACCGTCAGTCGAACGCGGGTTAGGAACCGGTAACAGCTCATGCGCGGCGGGCATCTGAACCTGATAGTGCTTACATTCGGTGTCTGGCCTACGGTGACACGAGATTTTTCTGTAAACGCGACGCCCCCGTCGAGGCCTCGTCACTTGAGCGGCAATTCGAGGCCGGCGACGAGCTGCTCGACTTCCGCAGGGTTGGCCGCACCGGCCGCGCGCTCGATGACGCGGCGGGTGAGGTGTGGCGCGAACAACTGGATGAAGTCGAGCTGGTACTTGCGCAGCAGCCCGCCGCGACGGAACCCGATCCAGGTCGTATGCGTGGGAAACAGGTCCGACGTGTCGATGTGCACGAGGTCGGCATCGCCTTCGGCTTCGATCGCCATGCTCGCCACGATACCGACGCCGAGTCCGAGCCGGACGTACGTCTTGATGACGTCCGCGTCGCGCGCCGTCAGGACGACGTTCGGCACGAGCCCCTCCTTGGCGAAGATGCCGTGCAGCGACGAGGGCCCGGTGAAACTGAACACGTACGTGATGATCGGGTGCGCAGCCAGTTGCTTCAGCGTGATCTTCCTGGCGCGCGCCAGCGCGTGGTTCTGCGGGACGACGACGTGCCGGTGCCATTTGTAGCAGGGCAGCAGTGAAAAGCCGTCGAACAGCGACTCGGAACCGGTCGCGATCGCGAAATCGATCCGGTCGAGTGCCGCCATCTCGGCGATCTGCTCGGAGGTGCCCTGGTGGAGGTGCAGCCGAACCTCGGGGTAGCGCTCGCGAAACGCCTTGATGACCTCCGGCAGCACGTAGCGGGCCTGCGTGTGCGTGGTTGCGATCGACAGCGACCCGCGCTCCTCGTCCTTCAGGTCGTCGGACAGGCGCTTGATGTTCTGCACCTCGCGCAGGATCCGGATGGCCCGGTCGATCACCTGCTGCCCGGCCGGCGTGACGCGCGTGAGGTTGCGGCCGTCGCGCACGAAGATCTGGAAACCGAGTTCGTCCTCGAGCAGCTTGATCTGCTTGCTGACGCCGGGTTGCGACGTGTGCAGCTTCTCGGCCGCGGCCGTGATGTTGAGTCCGGTCTGGGCGACGGCGGCCAGGTAGCGCAACTGGTGCAGTTTCATGCGGTCATTCTAAGCGAACGCGGACGATTCGCAGCTTGAACGCCTGCCGCGTCGCGAGGGATACCGACGCGGATCAAGCCGCCGGATCGCCATGACGCTGGCCACACTGCTGAGTCGCACGCCACAGGGTCTCGAGGCCCCGCTCGTCCGCGTCGAAGTGGACGTCGGCAGCGGGCTGCCCGCGTTCTCGGTGGTGGGCCTGCTCGAGACGACCGTCAAGGAAAGCAAGGACCGGGTCCGTGCCGCGCTCGCGAACTGCGGCTACGAGTTCCCGGCGGGACGCGTGACCGTGAACCTCGCACCCGCGGACTTGCCCAAGGAAGGCGGTCGTTTCGACCTGGCCATCGCGGTGGGGATTCTCGCGGCCTCGGAGCTGCTGCCATCCGCGGCCTTCGACGGCGTGGAACTCTACGGCGAACTCTCGCTCGGCGGCGACGTGCACGGCACGCGCGGCATCCTGCCCAGCGCGTTGCAGGCGGGCCGTGCCGGGCACGCGATGATCGTGCCTGCGGCCAATGCCATCGAAGCGGCGCTCGCTCGCGGTGCGCGGGTGCTCACGGCGACGCACCTGCGGGACGTCTGTCGCCACGCAACGGGGCAACAGGCGTTGCCGCTGCAGTCCTGCTCGCCGTGGCAGGAGGCCGTGCACGTCCGCACGCCGGATCTCGCCGACGTGCGCGGACAGGCGGGTGCGCGACGGGCACTGGAGATCGCCGCGGCCGGCGGGCACAGCGTGTTGTTCATCGGTCCCCCCGGCAGCGGCAAGAGCATGCTCGCGCAACGGCTGTCCGGCCTGCTGCCCCCGCTGGACGACGACGAGGCGCTCGAGACCGCCTCGATCCGCTCGCTCTCGCGCAGGGGCCTGCAGCTCGACCAATGGCGGCGACGCCCGTTCCGGGCGCCACACCACACGGCGTCCGCGATTTCGATCGTGGGCGGCGGCGCCAGGCCGCGACCGGGCGAGATTTCGCTGGCGCACAACGGTGTGTTGTTCCTCGACGAACTGCCCGAGTTCCGGCGCGACGTGCTCGAAGTGCTGCGCGAGCCGCTCGAGAGCGGGCACGTGGCCGTGGCGCGCGCCGCGTTTCACGCCGAGTTTCCAGCGCGTTTCCAGCTCGTTGCGGCCATGAACCCCTGCCCGTGCGGACACTTCGGCGATCCGCAAGGCCGCTGTCGCTGTCCTCCCGAACGCATCGCCGCGTACCGTGGCCGATTGTCCGGGCCCCTGCTCGACCGCATCGACCTTCACGTCGAGGTCGGACGCGTCGCGATCGAGGACATGGAGTCGAGCGCTGTCGCGCCCGAGGACACCGCGACGGTGGCGCGCCGCGTCGCGATTGCACGAGACGTGCAGTGCAGCCGGCAGGCACGCCTCAACGCTCGTCTCGATGCGGCCGAACTCGCAACGCTGTGTCGAATCGATCTCGCGGCCAGGGAACTGCTCGGACGCGCGATGCGCCAGCTGGGCCTCTCTGCACGCGCCTATCACCGCGTGCTGCGCGTCGCACGCACGATCGCCGATCTCGCACGAAGCGAAGTTGTACGTGCCGAGCACGTCGCTGAAGCGGTCACGCTGCGTCAATTGGATCGGCGGTCGAGCGTGCACGGGACGTCGGCGCCGTCGACGTGACGCCTGCACTTCGGAGTCGTACGCGCGTGCGTCTGCGAGGTTTACAGAATGCGAATCACGCGCAACGAGACTCGTTCCAGCGCGTCGATGTGGATGTCGAAGTTCCTTACATCGAAGCGAAAACGCGGTTCGCACGGCGCGACGATGACATAACGCCCATTTCCGTGAACCACGTCACACATTTGCGTAGGACCATTGGTAAATTACACAAGTAAAGACTTGGATTGAGCGCGATTTAAGAACGGGCGCGCCTGGCCGCGGAGGCTTATGTCGATTGCGCCCGCCGCGCGGTGACGAACGGCTTTGCAGCGGTTGGCGCAACGCATTATGTTTTATGGATAAGCCACTGTTTCAGAACCACTTTCAAGCCATGGCACGATGCTTGCTTCCATTCTGGCAGGGACCGCCAGATCCAGGAACTGCACATGCTCAAGTACGCCCGTATTGCCCTGCTGCCAATCGCCGCCGCGCTGACCCTTCTGGTGGCGCCGGCCGAGGCCGTGTCGATCGGATCAGGCACGTCCGCCTCGCCGCAGACGGCGCCTGCGACTTCGCAGCAGGCCACGAAAAAGCAACTCAAGCAGCAGCGCAAGCTCGCGAAGCAGTGCGCCAAGCTTCGCGCCGGCAAGATGAAGAAGGCGAGCAAGCGCGCCCGGTACGAAAAGCTGTGTGCGCAGCCGAAGGACGCGACGCCGCCGGCGCAGGGGCAAGGTTCCGCGCCCGACATCGACGAAGGGCAGGACACGTCTTCGCCAACGAGCGGTGAATCGGGCGGCGGCGGTCCCAACACCAGCGGCGGTTCGACGGGCCACGGCAATGCAGGTGGCGGCTCCAACCAGGCCGGCGGCGGCTCCGGCCTGCCCGGTGGCGACTACCTCGACGAAATCCTCGACAGCCCGCCGATCTTCACGCCGCCGCCGAGCGGCAGCGGAGACGATTCGAACGACGACGTGCAAGTCCCGACAATCGACGTCCTGGTGCCGACGAACGACGTGCCCGAGCCAGGGTCACTGGCCTTGCTGGGACTCGGGCTCGCCGGCCTCGGGCTGGCAGGCAGACGTCGCCGCAATAACTAAACGTCGCGGCTAAGAATCGAT
>DASUMQ010000141.1:0-21015 GCA_036277615.1 Steroidobacteraceae bacterium | reverse complement strand
CGTTCGTCGAGATGCTCGAGTCCGGATTCACGCGCGTCGGGGAGTTTCACTACGTCCACCACGCGGTCGATGGCACACCGTACGAAGACGTGGGCGAACTCGCAGCGCAGGTCGTCGCGGCCGCCGAGCAGACCGGCATCGGATTGACGCTGCTGCCGGTGTTCTACGCTCACGCGAGTTTCGGCGAGTTGCCGCCGGCCCCGGGGCAGCGGCGCTTCGTCTGCGACCTCGATGACTTCGAGCGTCTCCTTGAAGCGGCCGAGCGCCACGCACGCAGACTGCCGGACGCCGTCGTCGGGGTCGCACCCCACAGCCTGCGCGCAGTGAACCCGCGTGAACTCGCCGTCGTCGCGGCCTTGCGCCCGGACGCACCGCTCCACATCCACGCGGCGGAGCAGGTGCGCGAGGTCGAGGACTGCGTCGCGTGGAGCGGCCAGCGACCGGTCGCCTGGCTGCTGGATCACGCGGACGTCGACTCGCGGTGGTGCCTCGTGCACGCAACGCACATCGACGACACCGAGATCCGGGGCATCGTCGACCGCGGGGCCGTCGTCGGGCTGTGCCCGGTGACCGAGTCCGACTTGGGCGACGGGATCTTCCCGGCCCTGCCCTACACGTCGCGCGGCGGGCGGTTCGGCCTCGGCACCGATTCGAACGTGCTGATCGACGCGGCGGTCGAACTGCGGACCCTGGAGTACGGACAGCGACTCCTGCACCGGTCGCGCAACGTGCTGGCCTCGCGGACGGGCGCCTCGACCGGTCGCACGCTGTTCGACGCCGCGCTCGCGGGTGGCGCCCAGGCGGTGGGGCGCACTGCGAACGGCCCGGCGGGGCTTGCACCCGGCGAGCCTGCGGACCTGTTCACGCTCGACCCGAACCACGTCGCGCTGATCGGCCGGTCCGGCGATGCGGTCCTCGACAGCTGGGTGTTCGGTGCGCGCAGCAGCCCGATCGACCGCGTCTGGCGGCACGGTCGCTGCGTCGTTCGTGAGGGGCGGCACGTGTCTCGGGACGCGGTCGAGTCGCGCTTCAGGGCTGCCGTGCAGCGACTGGCGGCGACCTGATCCGCTGGGCTTCGGTTGAGTCCGGTCCCGGGGCTTTGAGCGTGACGATGCGCGGGCGTGGAACCCGCGTCGCAAGACGCCGGAGTGCGATGAGTCTTTTTTTGTTCGAGCATTTCCCGGCATCATGTCGCCTTGGACCCCTGCGCTCGCGAGGGCAGGTATCCAGCGGCGCCGACACCCAGCAACCCCCGGAGCATCGATGGCCAGACCCCCGAACTATTCCCAGGACAAGAAGCGGCGCGAGGAAGCCGCGCGCAGGAAGCGCGACGAAAAGCAGCAGCGACGTCAGCAGAAAAAGGAAGAGCCGCCACCCGCGCCGACCGCCTGAGCCAACCCGGGCCCGGGTCTCATGGCGCGTCCCGGCGGCAAGCCGTCAGTGCTTGCCCGGGTGGAATGCTTTCGTGACGAGCGTCAGCAGCAGTTGGTCGGCCTTCGGGTTCGGCACGCCGTAGCGCGCGAAGAGTGCGAACTGCTCGCGCATCTCGGCGCGAGCCTGCTTCTCCGAACCGGCGGTGTTGCAGATCAGCTTGAGCCGTGAGTTGAGTTCCGTGGCCACCGCGGGCAGGTTGCGCTTGCGGTCGTCCTCGCCGGGATGCTTCGGACGCGAGAGTCCCCAATCCTCGGCGGTCGCGCTGATCTGGCTGAGCCTAGGGTTGGCCATGCGGAAGATCAGCGCCTCTTGGCGGCCTTCTGGGTCTTCGCAGCCCGTTTCTCCTCCTTGCTCTTCGCGGGCTTCTTCTTCGTTTCCTTCTTCCGGTCCATTCCCTTCGACATATGCTCCCGCCTCTGCTGCCGACCAGGGCAGCCTAGTGTCCCGCGCGAAGCAGTGCGCGACGCTGACGTTCGGCCAGCACCTGCTCGACGTCGAGATCCGTACTCTCGGCGATGATCCGAATCAGAGGATGTTTCGGATCGCGTGGCAGCGCGAGCCCGTGACGCGACTCCCACAACGCGATTCTCGTCGCGGGCGGCGTGTCGATCGACCGCTGCCGGGCGAGGTTGCGGTCCTTGTCTGCCTGCAGGGCGGCCTGCTCGAGGGCGATCTGCTCGCGGCGCTCCGCGGCCAGTTCGGCGGGCGGTCGGGTTTGCAGTTCGCTCGCGTAGATATGGAACTTGTCGTGCATTGATCGGGCGCTTTTTCGATGTGAATCGTGGCCTTACATAGAGCGCCCAATGCACCGAGATAGCAAGAACAATTTTCCCTCGAGTGACAAAATCGCTGCCATGCCGACCGACCCGCACATCTACGTCGACGCCGATGCGTGTCCGGTCAAGCCGGAAACCGCCAAGGTTGCCGAGCGCCACGGCCTGGCGGTCACGTACGTGGCAAACTCCTGGATGCAGACCCCGCGAGGTCCGCGGGTCCGGATGCAAGTGGTCCAGGGCGCATTCGACGCCGCCGACAACTGGATCGCCGAGCAGGTGGCGCCGGCCGACGTCGTGATCACAGCGGACATCCCGCTGGCTTCACGGTGCCTCAAGAAAGGTGCGCGCGTGCTCGGGCCGTCGGGCAAGCCGTTCACGGATGACAACATCGGGAACGCGCTCGCGACGCGTGAGCTGATGTCCGACCTGCGGGCCTATGGTGTCGGGGGCGGCCCACCGCCGTTCAGCTCTCGGGACCGCTCACGGTTTCTCGAGGCGCTGGAACTCACGGTGCGGGAGGCCAGGCGCCAGCGCGCCGGTGGTCCACAGCGCTGACAGGAGGCGCACGAAGCGCGACCCAGCCGTGCCATCCACGACCGGTCTATCGCTTTGTTCTGCGATCGGCGCGCGCCTCGTCGCTCACATGGTGACCAGCATGCGATCGGTCGCGTGCTTGAGCGCAGCGAAGACCAGTGCCGTGCCGACGACGAGACTCGCCGCGACGATGGTCGAGAAAACGTGTTTCGATCTCGAGGGATTCATGACGTACCTACCTGTCTGAACCCCCCGCCGCAGTGAGATTACGTCATTGATTGTTGCGGTGCAGCGAAATCTCGTCACCTGTAGATGAGGGGACGTAGTACACGCCAAGCTCCGGGACGGCGTGGGGCGTCGCGACGATCGCGGGAGATGACGTGACGCCCGACGTCCGCGGCGGCCGCCTCGACCTCGCGTCCCTCTCCGTCCGAGGCCGCCCCCGCCGTCGGTCCACAGCCGCCGCGACGGCTACAACGACGTTCAGAAGAAGAATTGGTCAAACGGGCGCGATGGACATCTCGAACGCCTGGTCGTCGCCGTTGACCGTCGCGAGCTTGATTGGGCGGCGCCAGACCTTGACGAGGTACTCGAGCACGCGACGGCTGCGCTCGACGTCGAGCCCGCGGCCGTCGTTCACGTGGTCGTGCACGAGCTCGAGCGTCCCGTCGACGCCGACGTGGTGCGCGGCGACGGTCGGCGCGCCGAACGCGTACCGCGGCGAGAGCATCGCTTCGTGGAGCGCCGGAAGATCGAGCTCCTGCACCGTGTACGGCCCCTTCGGCGGACCTTCATAGCGGAACAACTGCAGTTCCCTGGCCATGTCCGCGTCGAGGTGCTCACGGACGAAGGCGAAGTCGTCGTCCTGCTGCATGATCCGTCGCGCCGCTTCCAGACCATCGCGTTCGACGATGCGATCCCAGAGTCGGAAACCGATGTGGTACGGATTGACCTGGGCCGAGACCCCGTCGCCCGAGGCCATGGGGCGGACCACGTCCGAGTGGCACTTGATCGCGTCGACGTAGACGCCCTGTGGCAGGAACTTCGCCTCGCGCAGCAGGCGTGCGTGCCAGAACGACGCCCAGCCTTCGTTCATGATCTGGCACGCGAACACCGGGTAGAAATAGAACGACTCCTCCCGCACGGCGAGGAAGATGTCGCGTTCCCACGGCTCGAGTTCGGGCGCGTGGTGCGCGAGGAACCAGAGCAGGTCCCGCTCCGGATGCGGTGGCACGGAGGCCCGGATCGTCGCTCGGGTATCGCGCGTGGGCGTCGAGACGTCGGGGCCGAGTGAGCGGAACCGCTGCAGGAATGGGTCTGCGGTCGACTCTTCTTTCCGGGCCACCTCCGTCGGATACGGCTCGCGTCGCAACGCTGCGTCGACGTTCACGTGCTGCTCGAGCGCGAGCGCGGCATCGAGCACCGTCTCGACGCGGTCCGCGCCGTGCGTCTCGATCGCGACGGCGATCTGCCGGGCGTGCGCCGCCGCCTGCTCGACGATGTGCTCGCCCACCTGGGCCGCGCTGCGCCGGAACAGCAGGTTGTTGGCCGAAAAATCGGCGTGCCCCAGCACGTGCGCCGCGACGAGGATGTTCTCCGCGTCGCTGTTGTTGCGAGCGAGGTAGGCGTGCCCGGGGTCACCTGGAAACACGACCTCGAACAGACGCGACAGGCCGAGCCGGTGCTGCACCAGGCGGTAGATGTAGCGCACACCGAACGACCAGTGCGGCATGCGCACCGGCAGCCCGTAGATGGCGATCTCCATCATCAGGCTGTCCGGCACCGCCTCGAACTCGACCGGCCGATAGTCGAGCCCTTCGGCCCGGGCCAGGGCTTCGAGCGCTGCGAGGTGCGTGCGCCAACCGTCGCTCACGGGGCCTCCTCAGCCCTCGGCCCGCTCACGGCCGAAGAAATGACGCACCGCGGGCCAGATGTCGTCCGGTCCTCGCGCCCGGAAGGCGCCGACGGGCCGACCGTCGCCGACGAGCCGCAGGAACAGGTGGCCGATTTCGCTGCTCGGCGTCGACCCCATCGACGAGCCGACCTCGAGAAATCCCGCGTACTGCAGATCGCCCAGCAGCGACTCGAGCCCAGCCTGCGTCGCGTCGCGATCGCTCGGCGAGTTCTCGCCGTCGGACGCGTAGAACACATACAGGTTGTGATCGGCGGCCCCGAAGCGCGTATCGACGATCTCGCGCACCTTGCCGAGCGCCGCGGACATGAACGTGCCACCGGAGCCCGTCACCTGGAAGAACTCCTCTTCGGCGAACTCCCACGCCTGCGTCGTGTGGGCGACGAACACGATCTCGAGGTGGTGGTATTGCCGCCGCAGTCCCTGCACTGCCCAGAAGAAGAACGACTTCGCCAGCTTGCGGCATTGCTCGTCCATGCTGGCCGACACATCGAGCACCAGGAACACCACCGCGCGCGTGGCCGGCTGTTCACGACGTGCGAGCTGCCGGAAGCGGAGGTCGTCGTTCGTGAAGCCGCTCGGCTCCGGCTGCACGGTCTGGCGCTTGACGGCTTCCTTGAGCGACCGGCGACGGTCGAGGCGCGCGCGCGGTCCGCGTCGGTCCCAACCTTCGCGCGTCCAGTCGTCGTCGTGGGCACCGCCGGTCCGGTTGACCAGGTTCGGCAGCTGCATCTCCTCCCACATCCAGTCGACGATGTCGTCGACCTGGAACTCGAGCACGTACTCGATGCCCCCGTCGTCGTCGCCGCCGGTGCCGCGCCCCGCCCCGTCGTTGGAATCGCCCGGGCGCGCGAGCTGGTCGCCCGGCTTCGCGGCGCCCTGGCCCACACCCGAGACCGAGGTCGGCGACCGGAGCCGGAAGCGATAGTGCTCGAGCATGCGGACGGGCACCTGCACCGTCGACTGCCCGCGCGAGAGCACGTCGGCGCCGGCGATGACCTCCGGCAGGCGCGTCCGCACCGCGTCGCGGATCTTCTCGTTGTGACGCAGCCAGTCGCGCGCGCCGCGCGAGAACAGGTCGTACCACGCGCTCACGTGGTCGCCATTGGACTCCTGCGGCATGTGGCCCTCGGTCACTCCTGCGCGAGCAATGTAGTGACGTAGTTCAAGGCTTCCTGTGCGCTGTGCTCGTCGTAGCCGTACTCCGCAGTCAGGCGCTGTTGGACGGCCGAGATCTTGCGCTGGGCGTCGTCGTCGGGGCGTGCCGAGGACGTCACGAGCCGCAGCACGTCGCGGCGCTCCTCGAACAGGTACTGCTCGATCGCTTCGCGCAGCCGCGCATGGCTCTTCAGCGTGAATTTCTCGCCCGTCTTGTACGCGACCATCGCCTTCCGCACGATCTCCTGGCGGAAGCTGAGCTTGCCCGACTCGGAAACCTTGATCTGGCCCTCGACCGAGCGCAGGAAGCGCTCGTCGGCCGGGCGCGACTCGCCGGTGATCGGATCCTTGACCTCGCGCTGGTCGAGCGCCGCCTCGACCTCGTCGAGGTACTTGTCGAGCAACTCCTGCGCCTCGCCCTCGAACGACGCAAAGAGCGCGCGGTGGACGTCCTCCTTGACCCAGCGGTTGTAGAACTCCTTGCGCGTCAGCACGAGGTGGTCGATCCAGGCCTTCTTGAGCTTGCCGTCCATGCGGGCGTCATGCTCGATCGCGTCCTTGAGCGCGAGCAGCACCTCCATGCTCGTCAGGCTGCGCTTGTCGCTGCGCGTGATCGCGTTCGAGATCGCGTTGACGACGAAGCGCGGGCTGACGCCGGTCAGGCCTTCGTCCGGCGCTTCGAGCCGCAGCCGCTCGATCTCGGCTTCCGAAAACCCTTCCACGCTCTCTCCCGCAAAGATGCGTGCCTTCTTGCCGAGGTCGAGGCCCTCGCGCTCCGGCTTGAAGAGCCGCGTCAGGACGGCGAACACCGCCGCCACGCGCAGCGAGTGCGGGTCCAGGTGGACGTCGCGGAACGCGGGCGCCGCCGACACGAGCTTGTCGTAGATGCGTCCCTCGTCCAGGTACGACAACGTGTATGGCACCTTCACGATGACCATGCGGTCGAGCAGCGCCTCGTTTTCCTTCTCCTGCAGGAACTTGTGGAACTCGGCGAGGTTGGTGTGGGCGAGGATGGTCTCGTCCAGGTGGATCAGCGGGAACCGCGACACCTTGACGTTCTTCTCCTGGGTGAGCGTGAGCAGCAGGTACAGGAACTCGCGCTTGACCTTGAGGATCTCGATCATCTCGAGCACGCCGCGACTCGCGGAATAGACCGCGCCGGTCCAGGACCAGGCGCGCGGATCGCCTTCGTCGCCGAACTGCGCCACCTTGGAGAGGTCGACCGAACCCACCAGGTCCGCGATGTCGGCCGTCGTCGGGTCGTGCGGGGCGTAGGTGCCCACGCCGAGGCGAGAAGCTTCGGAGATGAACACCCGTTCGACGGGCATCTTCAGGTAATCGCCGTCGAATTCACGCTGGAGGCGATCCAGCGCCCACGGGCTCGGCTCGCCCTGGATCTCGACGCCGAAGGTCTCGCGGAAACCGGCGCGCAGCGTCGTCGGCACGATGTTGAGCGGCGACTCGTGCAGCGGCGAGCCCTGCAACGCGTAAATGGCCCCGTCGTCGGTGCGGCTGTACTCCTCGAGTCCGCGCTTGAGGAGGATGGCCATCGTCGACTTGCCGCCCGAGGGCGGGCCGAGCAGCAGCAGCAAGCGGCGTCCGACGTCGGAGCCCGCCGCCGCAGCCTTGAAGTATTCGACGACGCGCCCGAGCGCCGCGTCGATGCCGAACAGCTCGCGCCTGAAGAACGCTTCGGGCCCCGCCTCGCCGGCGGGGCCTTGCTTGCCGTGCCAGACGAGCATGTCCCAGAGGTACTCGTGGCTCGAGCGGGCGATCGCCCTGGGCGCGCCCGGCACAATGTCGCGCAGGAATTCTTCGAACGTTCCGGACCAGTGCTTCGCGCGATGCTGCCGGCTGTAGACGCCGAGGGACTCCACGAACCCCGCGGCATTGCTCAAGACCACCTTCTCAGGTTGACCACTCATCGAGCGATCCTCCGGGCGACGGCCCTCTCGAACGACAAACCAGCGTCGGTTGCCCCGACACCTCATTCGACTGCGGGACGCCGACCGGGTTTCAAGTTTGCCGTTTCGTGTCGATGGATGCCTCGTGCTGCGTCACAGAGTCGATCACGCGTTGGCGGTGTCTCGGCCACGACACTCCAATGCGTCGCCCGATGCCGGCAGCGAGCGACTGGCCCACCTTCGCGGGTATCTTGACCGTGGAAGTCGCTCGAGACGAGGTGGCGTGGCTGCTGAACCGGGCTGAAGACCCTCCCGCGCTTTCTTATTTCGCTTGCGCCGCAAGTCAGGGGCGCTCGCTCCGAGTCGGGATTCGTTCCTACGGCGGAGCCCAGCGACATCCTAAGACGATGCGGAGTGACGTCGGCCGCCTTCGTCCACACGGCGAGCCAAAAAGTTCCGCGGCTGTAGCGTCGCGCCGATGTTCGCCTCGCTTGAGGTTCACGGCTTCGCGCGGTCGGGTCGGTGGCCTGTCGAGGTTGGCGGCAGGGCGTTGCACGGCCCGCACGGAACATGCAGGCGCGCGTGCCTGTCTATTTCGGTTTGCGCCGCTCGAAACCTGCTGCGGCAACCACGAGACTGGTGAGCGCTTGCTCGTGGCGCCGAGCATGCGCTCAGTCACTACATCGATTCGAAACTCGTACCGGAGCAACAGGTACTCAAATACCGCGGCGAACGGGCCGCGCGTGGTACGGCTCGCTCTCCCCTCGTCGACGGCGGCACCCGGCGGGTGCCGGATCGTCAGCCTTCGTACTTGAAGGACAGGAGCACGCGCGCCCGATACGCGACGACCTTTTCGTCCTCGACCTTCATGTCGAGCTTGCTGACTTCGGCAACGCGCAGGTCACGCAGCGACTTGGCCGCCGTTTCAACGGCGTTCCGGGCCGCGTCCTCCCAGGACGTCTTGCTCGTGCCGATGATCTCGGTGACGCGATACACACCGTTGTCCGACTGCTTCTGCTTGGCCATGTCGATGACTCCCGCTCGAGGAAGGTGCGGTAGGCGGGGACGCGCCCCGATCGCTGCATCTTACGCTCGCACGATCCGTCTTCAATTCCTCCATCGCAATCCGGCTAAGCTAGCTCGATCGGCGCACCGACTCCGGCGCCGTATTGGCCCGGCCGACGCTTGCCGACATCTTGACCGCGTCTGCGGGAACACCAGGGCCGCCCAGGACATACGACCACGAACATGAACAGCGCCCTTCTACAGTTCCTGACGAACGTGTTGGAGTGGCTCGGAACCTTCGTGTTTGCCCTGAGCGGCGGACTGCTCGGCGTGCAGAAGAAGTTCGACCTCTTCGGCGTCCTGTTTTTGTCGTTCGTCGTGGCCGTCGCGGGTGGCGTGTTGCGCGACGTCCTGATCGGCGCGCTGCCCCCGGTGGCGATCCGTGAAGTTCATTACTTCCTCATCGCCCTCGCCGGCGGACTGATAACCTTTTACTGGTATCCTCGCGTCGCTTCGCGGCAGCGTCAGGTCCTGCTCCTCGACGCCGTGGGCCTCAGCCTGTTTGCGGTCATTGGGGCGCAAAAGGCGGCAGACTTCGGCATCCATCCGCTCATGGTTGCGGTGCTGGGCATGTTGACGGGGATCGGCGGCGGGATGGTGCGTGACGTCCTCGCGGGCGACGTGCCGTTCGTGTTGCGAAGCGATCTTTACGCCCTTGCAGCGCTCGCCGCCGGCGCGATCGTGGCAGTCGGGCACACGCTGGCCGTGCAGCCGCTCTACTCGATGTTACTGGGTGCGGCCGTCTGTATTTTTCTGCGGCTCATGGCGATCTATCGCGGGTGGCGCGCGCCTGTCGCACGCTGGGGCAGCGGGGAAACGTCGTGATCGATCCTCGTGGCAGTACGGACGCGAGGCGCGGGAAGTCGCGCCGCTAACGGCGAAAATAACAGTGCGTCTGGGTTGGCAGGTCATTTGTCGGCCGTCCGAATCGCCCTGATCCAGCCCCCGTTAAAAGCAAATGCTGACTCGGATTCTGCTGTGCATCGGTGGACCGCGATGAACCTAATGGTTTTTCCGAATACCTCTTGCTGACGATCGGTTCAGCCTACGGCCAGTTCGGCAGGATGAGCGCGCCGCGGTGCGGATCATGCACCGCCAGGTGGAGCCAGGGAGCAGCGGCGATGATCACGCGACGAACGTTCCTCCAGTACACGGGTGCCACGACGCTGACGTTGTTCGCGATCGGACGCGGCGGCCTGCGCCGGGCGATTGCGGCGGCGATACCGGGCGGAAGCCTCGACCCCCAGACGATCCCGAAGTTCGTGACGCCGTTGCTGATTCCACCGGTCATGCCGAGGGCCGGCGTGATCAAGCTCCAGGCAGGCAAGAACGCGGACTACTACGAGATCTCGGTGCAACAGGTCTCGCAGCAGATCCTGCCGGCGGGACTGCCCGCAACGACCGTGTGGGGCTATGGCTCCGTCAATGGTGGAGGGAGCAGGAACGCCCTCCTCCTCCACCACGCGCCCTCGCTGACGATCGAAGCTGGCTGGAAAAAGCCGGTACGCGTGAAGTGGATCAACGGGCTGGTCGACGCGAACGGCCGTTACCTGCCGCACCTGTTGCCCGTCGATCCGACGCTGCACTGGGCCAATCCGCCGGGCGGCGAAGCGGGCCGCGACACGAGGCCGACCTTCGCTTCCACGCCGGGCCGGTACACGGGACCGGTGCCGCTCGTGACGCACGTGCACGGCGCGGACGGCGTCGGCGATGAAAGCGACGGGTACGCCGAGGCGTGGTACCTGCCGGCCGCGTCGAATGTACCGGCCGGGTACGCACACCAGGGTACGTGGTACGACTTCTTCGCCGGCAAGGCGGCCGCCCAGTTCGGGGAAACCTGGGGCTCCGGGTTCGCGACGTTCCAGTACCCCAATGCAAACCGCGCCTCGACCCTCTGGTATCACGACCACGCGCTGGGCATGACGCGGCTCAACGTCTATGCCGGCCCGGCGGGCTTTTACATCGTGCGTGGCGGTCCTGCCGGCGACCGTGCCGTGCTCGACTCGCGCTCCGGTGCGGCGGCCGTGCTTCCGGGACCGGCTCCCAGGGAAGGAGACCGCTTCCCGCCGCTCAAGACCTATTACGAAATACCGATTGCGATCCAGGATCGCTCGTTCAACGCCGACGGCTCGTTGTTCTACCCTGACTCGCGCCAGTTCTTCGACGACCTGGTCGGCCCGCACGTCGGTGACGCACACGACGGTGATCACGAGCACGAGCATGAGCACGACGCGAAATTCGCGCCGATCTGGAACCCGGAGTTCTTCGGCAACGTGATCATGGTCAACGGCAGCACCTGGCCGTTCCAGGTCGTAGAGCAGCGCCGGTACCGCTTCCGTCTGTTGAACGGTTGCCAGTCGCGATTCCTGATCCTCGATTTCGGCAGGATCCCAGGCGTGGAGGTCTGGCAGATCGGCAACGAGGGCGGCTTCCTCGCTGCGCCCGTGAACCTGACGGCGATGAACGACAATCGGCTCTTGCTTGGCCTGGCTGAACGAGCCGACGTGATCGTCGACTTCACCGCAGTGCCGGCAGGAAACTACGTGCTCGGCAACGTGGGCCCGGATGAACCTTTCGGCGGCGGAGTGCCGGGAGACGACTTCCCGATCTCGGATGAAGACACGACGGGACAGATCCTGGAGTTCAGCGTGGTGCCGTCCCTGGCGCCGGATACGAGCACACCGCCACGGTTCCTGCAGCTTCCCGCGATCGCCCCGCTACCCCCCGAGACCGTGACCCGCCGACTCGCGCTGATCGAGAAGATGGGCATGGGCTTCGATTCGAATGGCGAGCCGATCGAGGGCCCGGTGGAGGCGGTGCTCGGCCGCGTCGTCGCGGGCGAAGTCGTCAGTGACGGCTGGATGGATCCCGTCACTGAGAACCCGACACCGGGCGTCACCGAGGTCTGGGAGATGTACAACACGACCGGCGACGCGCACCCGATGCACATCCACGAAGTGGTGTTCGAGGTCGTCAATCGCGAAGGGCTGGTGTTCGATGAGGACGGCGACGAGGTCGTGCAACCGATCCAGCTCACGGGCGACGTCCGCTCGCCCGAGCCCTGGGAGACGGGGTTCAAGGACACGGTCATCGCCTATCCCGGAGAGGTGACGCGGGTCAGGGCTCAGTTCACGACGCTCGGGCAGTTCGTCTGGCACTGTCACATCGTGGAGCACGAGGACAATGAAATGATGCGTCCATACCGCATCGGTCCGAGGCAGCCGGGCCAGCCGAGCTAGCCGGCCATTCATACTCGCCGAAGCCGGGCCCGTCACGAAACCGCGGCGACCTTGCGAAACGCCGCGAGGAGCGCCAGGTCGTACATGATTTTGAGCGCGCCGCACATCACCAGCGGTGCAGCCAGCCAGCCCGCGGCGAACAGCGCGCCGCCCAGGGATGGGCTCAGCGCAGAAGCCAGGCTGCGCGGCACCGCCGTGTAACTCGCCGCCGCCGTCCGTTCGGGCGGCGTCACCGCCGCCATGACGAACGCCGAGCGCGTCGGCACGTCCATCTGCGACAGTGCGGCGCGCAGCAGCAGCAGGCCCAGCGCAACCTCGACGTGCGATGCGAATGCCGCCCCAATGAGGGCCACGCTCGACGGAATGTGCGTGAACACCATCGTGTTGAGCAGGCCGATGCGGCGGGCGACCCACGGCGCAGCCAGTTGCGAGCTCGCGGTGAGCAGGCCCGCCCAGAAGAAGAAGGCTCCTGCAGCGGTCAGGGACAGACCGAATCGCTGGAACAGCCACAGCGCCAGCAATGACTGCACCACCAGCCCGCCGGCGAACGCATCGATCGAGAACAGCGCGGCCAGTCGTACGACGATGCCGCGCGAGGGCCCCAGGGGTGCGGGACGATCGGCCGATGCCTGGGCCGATGGTGGCATCGGCAACCGCAGGTACAGCAGCCAGACGACGAGACCGACGAGGCCATAACAGATGAACATGACTCGTATCGCAGCAAGGCGGTCCATCCCGAGGTTCGTCAACGCGTCCGGCGCGGCCGCCGCGAGCGCGCCGAACGCGGCACACAACGCCGCGGTCAGGCTGTAGCGGGCGAACAGCGTGGTGCGGGCATCGCCGTGCGCCGCCTCGGCCAGCCGGGCGTGCTCCAGTGGCAGGAACACACTGACGTCGCCGGAGCTGGGGTTCAGCGTGCCGACGAATGCGACCGTGAGTAACGGCCACAACGTCGACAGTCCGGCGAAGCTGAGTCCGGTGGCGGCCATCAGCAGTGCGGCGGCGAGCAGCAACCGACGGTGGTGGACCCTGTGTCCCCAGGTGCCCACCGCCACGGTGGCCAGCGCCGAGCCCAGCAAGGTGACGGTGCTCAGCAGACCCACTTCCCACGTGCCGAATCCCAGCGCCAGCAGGTACACCGGAAGCAGGACCGCGACGTAGCCGTCGACGAAGGCGCGCAACCCTCGCCCGATCAGCAACAGGCGTGCTTCGACTCCTGCGCCCGTCCGAGGGTTCACACGGGTGCGACTCTGCGGTGGCGCGCAGCCGGACGCGCACGCGAAGTCACTGTCGACACCATGCGTACAGGGCGTCGTAGAGCACCATGCCGTGCATCAGCATTTCGTGGTCGTCGCGATAGTTGAGCGACAGCCCCTTCGAGATCGCGAGAAGACCCGCAGCCTCGGGCGCCAGGTGCAGTTGATCGCAATCCGCGCCGCGCACGATGAGCGCCAGCTTGCGCAGGGCGGCATCGTCCAGACGGTACCTGGCCAGGAACGCGTCGAAACTGCACTGATCCCCGTGGTGCCCGAGTTCCACGCCCGGCACGTCATAGGGCGTGGCACCGGTTTCGGCGGCGACGTCCATCACCTCGTCGCTGGGCACGTAGAGAAAATCGGGGTCCTCGTCGATGAACCGGGCAATCAGCCAGGGACACGCGATCCGGTCGATCTTGGGACGCTCGCGGGTGATCCACTGCATGGGCAAGCTCCTTCGCAACTTCCCCTCGGTCGGCGCGATGCCGGCCGTCGCGTCGGCGATCGGCGCGGCCCTTCGATTCTGCGCCGCGGCCGAACACCGACGCTACGCCCGGGCGCCCGCTGCACCGAGCCTTGCCTGGATGCCGCGGTTCTCGCGATGATGCGTCATGAACCTGGCGTCACTCGTTCTGGCCGCCGCTGCCGCCGCGGCGTCCGTGCTCTCCGCCGAGAGCGCCCAGACCGCCGACACCGGACCGCGGGCGAACGTACAACGCCTCGAGCAACGCATCCATGCGCTCGGACGCTTTGGCGCCAATCCGGCGGGCGGCGTCAGTCGCGTGGCGTTCAGCGACGCGGACATCGCGGGCCGCGACTACATCGCGTCGTTGATGCGGGGCGCCGGGCTCGAGGTGCGTGTCGACACGGCAGGCAACGTCGTTGGACGCCGCGCCGGCACCGATCCGGCGCTGCCCGTGATCATGACCGGCTCGCACATCGACTCCGTGCCGCAGGGCGGCAACTACGACGGCGACGTGGGCGTGCTCGGCGCCATCGAGGTGGCGGAACTGCTGCGCGAGCACGGCATCGTCACGCGACATCCGTTCGAGTTCGTCGTCTTTACCGATGAGGAAGGCGGAGTTGTCGGCAGCCAGGCGATGGCCGGCCGTGTCGGTCCCGGCACGCTCGACGTCGTCAGCCACAGCGGTCTCACGATACGCGACGGGATCCGCGCCGTCGGTGGCGACCCGTCGCGCCTCGCCGAGGCGCACCGCGCGCCGGGCACGATCGCGGCCTTCGTCGAGCTGCACATCGAGCAAGGCGCGGTGCTCGACGAGGCCGACATCGACATCGGCGTCGTGGAAGGCATCGTCGGCATCCGCTGGTGGGACGTCACGGTCGAGGGGACGGCGAATCACGCGGGTACCACGCCGATGAATCGCAGGCGGGACGCACTTCTCGCGGCCGCTGAGCTGGCGCTTGCCGTGAATCGGATCGCGTCGACCATGCCTGGCACCCAGGTGGCCACCGTCGGGCGCATTCGCGCCGAACCAGGCGCCCCGAACGTCATCCCGGGCCGCGTGATGATGAGCCTCGAGATCCGCGACCTCGCGTCCGCAAAAATGGCGTCGGTGTTTGGGGCCGTCGAGGTCGAAGCGAAACGCATTGCCGGCGCGCGCGGGACACCGATCAGCTTCAGCGAGATCGACGTCGCGCTCGCCCCCGCGCCCACCGACGAGCGACTGCGCAAAGTCATCGAAAGCGCCGCCGCCTCGCTAGGACTGTCGCATCGCCGGCTGCCGAGCGGCGCTGGCCACGATGCGCAGGACATGGCGCACGTCGCGCCGATGGCCATGATCTTCGTGCCGAGCAAGGGCGGGATCAGTCACGCGCCGCAGGAGTACACCGCGCCGAGCGACATCGCGAATGGCGTGGACGTGCTGCTGCGGACGCTGCTCGCGATCGATCGCGGCGCACTGGTGCCATAGCGCAGCGAGACAGGCTCAGAGCGGCGGCATCCTCCAGGCGGGCACGGCCGTCGCCACGTCGGCGAAGACGCGTCGGCGAAGACGTCGTCGTCGCGCCTCATCCGATCAGACTGATCAAGTCGGCCCTCTGCCTGGCGTCGAGCATCGGGCCGACGCCCGCTTTCAGGTTGTCGCTTTGCCGTTCGGGCTTGCCGGTCGCTGGAATCACGACGGTGACCGCATCGTGGCTGAGCGCGAACTTCAAGAACATCTGCGCCCAGGACGTTACACCCGCTTCGGCTGCCCAGCCGGGCAGCGCCTTGTCACGGACGCGAGCGAACAAGGCGCCATCGTCGAAGTTACGATTGGCGAGCACCGCGACGCCGAGTTCCTTCGCGATGGGGAACACCCGCTTTTCGGCACCCCTGTGCGTCACCGAATAGTTGATCTGCAAGAAGTCCGGCTTGGAGGCCTGGACCGCGTCCGCCAGTTCGTCCTGCGCACTCTCGACGTAGTGCGTGAGCCCGACGTACCGTACCTTGCCCTCCGCTTTCAACTGCCGCGCGACCTCGACTTGTGTCTTCCAATCACCCAGGTTGTGGACCTGCAGCAGTTCGACTTTGTCGATGCCGAGACGCTTCAGCGTGCTGGCGAACTGCCTGCGACCCTCCTCGCGGCCGCTGACGCCGGAGAGCTTCGTCGCGATGAACGTGCGCGGGCGAACTCCGCTCTCCCGGAACAGCGAGCCGAGGATGTCTTCCGCATTGCCGTAGGTCGGTGCCGTATCGATCAGCTCAGCGCCGCCGTCGACGAAGCGTTTCAGCACTTCGCGCAGCGCCTGGTATTCCGCACCGCCCGCGGGAATCTGGAAGCTGCCCGAGGTGCCCATGCCGATGACGGGCACCGTTTCGCCGCTCGACGGAATCTTGCGTCTCTGCAGCTTTGCGGGCGCAACGGGCGCGTCCGCTGCACTGCCCACGCTGCCGTATCCACCGGCCAGCACGGACCCGGCGAGGGCGGACGAAATGGCCAGAAACTGCCGTCGTGAGGTCATGACGCTCTCTCCTGTCGTCGCGGATGCAGCCTTGCGCATCGAGTATGAAGCAGCACCGCCCGATTCGCACCGGGACGCGGTCGTGGCCCCGCACGCTTACTTACTCGACGAGACCGGGCCGCTTCGCTGCGCCGGGGGTAAGCTTCGCCCACATGAAGCGCAGCCTCGACCCGTACGCCGCCAAGCGCAAGTTCACACGCACGCCGGAGCCGGCGCCCAGGCTTGCGGAGGCGCGCCGTGGACCGCTGCTGTTCGTCGTGCAGAAGCACGCCGCGCGACGGCTGCACTACGATTTCCGGCTGGAACTCGACGGCGTGTTGAAATCCTGGGCGGTCCCGAAGGGGCCTTCGCTCGACCCTGCGGACAAGCGGCTCGCAGTCGAGGTCGAGGATCACCCCTTCGATTACGCGTCGTTTGAAGGCGTCATCCCCGAGAAGGAATACGGCGCGGGCAACGTCATCGTGTGGGACTGCGGCGTGTATTCGCCGGACGAAGGCCAGGAGTACTCGTTCGGCGACCGTCGTGAAGCGGAGGAACGTCTCCGTCGCGAGCTGGCGAACGGCAAGCTGAGCTTTTTTCTGCGTGGCGAAAAGCTCAAGGGCTCGTTCGCGCTGGTGCGCACGTCGACGCCCAAGCAGTGGCTGCTGATCAAGCACAAGGACCGGTTCGCGCAACAGAACGACGTGCTGGCGCGCGCGCAGTCGGTTCTGTCGGGCCGCACGGTCGAGGACCGCCCACCGGCCGTTCCGTCGCCCCAGATCGATGTCGAGCGACTCGCCCCCGCGGGACCGCAGGAGACGATGCCGAAGTCGATGAGCCCGATGCTCGCGGAGATCGGCGATGCGCCTCGCTCCGATCCCAGGTGGTCCTACGAACCCAAGCTCGACGGCTATCGCGTCATGGCCTTCGTCCAGGACGGCAAGGTGCGCCTGCAGTCCCGCCGCGGGATCGACCTGACCCCCGCGTTCCCGGAGATCACGGCAGCGCTCGCAGCGCAGGCTGTCGATCGGATGATCCTCGACGGAGAGTTGGTCGCGCTCGATGGCTCGGGCCGACCGTCGTTCAACGCGCTGCAGAACCGAGCCACCCTCAAGCATCCAACGGAGATTGCGGAAGCGCAACGCCAGGCGAGCGTGGTGTTGCTGTGCTTCGACCTGCTGCACTTCGCGGGCCTCAACCTTCGCGGCAATTCGTACGTGGACCGGCGCCGGTATCTTTCGCAGTGCCTGCTGCCTTCGGCCCACGTCCAGCTCGTGCACGCTTCGGACGACGCCGAACGGCTCTACGCGGCGGCGCTCGAGAGCGGCTTCGAAGGCATCGTCAGCAAGCGCAAGGACAGCACGTATCAACCGGGCCGTCGGTCGCAGGCCTGGCTCAAGGTCAAGGCGGTGGAGACCTCCGAGTTCGTGGTCGGTGGATACACCCAGGGCAAAGGCGCGCGCGAAGCCCTCGGCTCGCTCCTGCTCGGGTACTGGCGAGGCGACGAGCTGCACTACGTGGGGCATGTCGGCTCGGGGCTCGACGACGAGGTCTTGCGGAACCTGCGTGAGCGGCTCGCAGGTCTTGCCAGGAAACAATCCCCGTTTGCCGGGAAGCCCCCGCTCCATCGACCGACTCGCTGGCTCGAGCCCGAACTCGTGGCGGAAGTGAATTTCGCCGGGTGGACGCCGGACGGATACCTGCGCGCGCCGGTGTTCCTGCGGCTGCGCGACGACGTCGCCTCGCACAGCATCGTGAGCGGTCCGGACGGGCGCGCGGCGGGGCCCGCCAAAGAGGTGTCCTCCGCCAACCATGTCGAGGACGTGCTCGCGCAGCTCGAAAACAAGGCGAACCGCATCGATCTGCGCGTCGGCGAAGCTCGCATCCGCGTCACGAACCTCGACCGCGAATACTGGCCGGGCAACTCGCGCGCGCGGCAACCGGCCATCACCAAGCGCGACCTGCTGCGGTACCTCGTTCGAGTGTCGCCCTACATGTTGCCGCACCTCGAAAACCGGCCGCTCACGATGATCCGCATGCCCGAGGGCATCGACGGCGAGCGCTTTTTCCAGAAGCACTGGAGCCAGGCACGTCCGGAGTTCGTCGAGACCATCACCGTGTATTCGGGGCACAAGGACGAGCAACACGAATACCTGCTCGCGAACAACCTGCCCTCGCTGATCTGGCTGGGCCAGGTGGGCACGCTCGAGTTCCACGTCTGGCATTCCCGCGCCCAGGTCGGCCCGGATGCCGCGACCCAGCGCACCGACTATTCGAGCTCACTGGAGGCACTCGAGTCCTCGGTGCTCAACTACCCCGACTACCTGGTGTTCGACATCGACCCCTACATCTATTCCGGCAAGGAAACGAAGGGGGCGGAACCGGAACTCAACAAGAAGGGCTTCGCCACCGGCCGGCGCGTCGCGTTCTGGCTGCGCGACCTGCTGAAGGAGATGTCGCTCGAGGCGGTCGTGAAGACCTCGGGCAAGACCGGGCTGCATGTGTTCGTGCCGATCGAACGCACCGTGACCTTCGACCAGGCGCGCGCGCTCTGCGAAATGGTGGGGCGCCACCTGATGCGGGAGCACCCCCGGGAGATCACGATGGAATGGGCCATCGAGAAGCGCACGGGCAAGATCTTCTACGACTACAACATGAACGTGCGCGGAAAGACCCTGAACGTGGCCTATTCGCCACGCGGGGTCGCCGGGGCACCCGTCTCGATGCCACTGACCTGGGAGGAGCTGGAGGCCGCCGAACCGACCGATTTCACACTTTCCAACGCGCCGGCGCGTTTGGACAGGACCGGGGACCGGTGGCATGATGTATTTTCGACAAAACAAAGCCTTGCGAGGGCTTTTGCGAGTAACCGGCGAAAGGAATCCTGAAGAACCATAAAGGGGCACACATGGCCGCACCACGCTCGATCGGCTCGCTCACGGTTTCATTCGGTCTCGTCGCCATCCCAGTCAAGCTCTATACGGCGACGCAATCGACCGGGCAGATCTCCTTCAACATGCTGCACAAGGATTGCGGCTCGCGCCTGAAGCAGCAGTACGTGTGCCTCAAGGACGGCCAGGTCGTCGAGCGCGACGACATCGTCAAGGGGTACGAATTCGCCAAGGACCAGTACGTCGCCTTCACGACCGAGGAGATCAAGGCGCTCGAGGAAGTGGGCACCCACGCCGTCGAGATTTCGGAGTTCGTCCCGATCGAGGCGATCGATCCGGTGTACTTCGACAAGACCTACTACCTCGCCCCCGACAAGGGCGCGTCGAAGCCCTATGCACTGCTGACGGAGGCGCTCAAGGAAACGAAGCGCTGTGCGGTCGGACGCTGGGCGTCCAAGGGCAAGGCCTACATCGTGATGCTACGGCCGGTCGAAGGGATCCTCGCCATGCAGCAGCTGCGGTTTGCCTCGGAGGTGCGTTCTGCACGGGAAGTCGAGGTGGCGAAAACCGAGGTGAAACCCGCAGAGCTCAAGCTCGCGCAGCAACTCATCAGCCAGCAGCAGGCCGACATGTTCGACCCGACGTCGTACGTCGACGAGGTCAGGGGCCGCATCGAAGCGGCCATCCAGAAGAAGGTGGAGGGCCAGGAGATCTCGGTCTCGGAGGCGCCCGTCGAAAGCACGGGCAAGGTCATCGACCTGATGGAGGCGCTGCGCGCAAGTCTGCAAAAGACGGAAGCGGCGCGTGCATCCACGTCGAAGCTGGGGCCCCGCAAGTCGGCCAAGCGCGTCGAAGAGCCGAAGCCCGCGGCCCGTAAGTCGGCCAAGCGGTAGTCGCTTCGAGGCCAACGATGCAGTCCTACAGCGTGCGGGACGTCGAACGAGTCCTGCGCCTGTCCCGCAGCACCATCCAGGGACTGATCAAGGGCGGGTTCGTCCGGCCGACGCGCGGTCCGCGTCGTCAGTACCGCTTTTCGTTCCAGGACCTGATCGTGCTGCGAACCGCACGCGCCCTCACGCAGGCCAAGGTGCCGACCCGCCGCATCCGCCGGTCCCTCGAGGACCTGCGTCAGCACCTGCCGGAGACCGCGCCGCTGTCGGGCCTCAGCATCCGCGCGGTCGGGGACCGCGTGGTCGTGCGCGACGGCAAGACGCACTGGCAGGTCGACGATGGCCAGTACGTGCTCGAGCTGGACGTGAGCGTCAGTCATGGCGAGCTGCGGGTGGTGGAGCGGCACGAGCCGACCATCGATACGACGAAGCAGCCCCGGGACTGGTTCAGTGAAGGGCTGCAGCTCGAGACCGTCGATCCGCGCGCGGCGCAGGACGCTTACGAGCGCGCCGTCGCAGACGATCCTCACAACGCCGCGGCCTGGATCAATTGGGGACGTCTGTTGCACGAAGCCGGCGGCAAGCGCGAGGCGGAGTCGGTCTACCAGCGTGCACTGCGCGCGTGCGGGCCGGATCCGCTGCTGATGTTCAATCTCGGTGTGGTGCTCGAGGACATGGGGCGGCCGGGGGCGGCGCTCGACGCCTACCAATCCGCGCTGGAGGAAGACCCGGACCTGGCGGACTGCCACTACAACCTCGCGCGGCTGTACGAAACGCTCGGCAAGCCGCAGCACGCGATCCGGCACCTCGGTCAATACCGCAGGCTGGTGATGAGCGTTCACGGCTGATTGCCAGGGGAGCCATGGAATGGCGATCTGGGTAGGGACTTCCGGGTACAACTATCCCGAATGGAAGGGAAGCTTCTACCCGGAGAAGCTGCCGGCCGCCCAGATGCTGCCGTACTACGCCGAGCGGCTCTCCACCGTCGAAATCAACTACACCTACTACCGCAC
>DASUMQ010000140.1:0-6528 GCA_036277615.1 Steroidobacteraceae bacterium | reverse complement strand
CCCCCGGGGCGTCGGCGACGGCTGACTGACTCCACGGGGGTGCATCTTGCGACAATGCGACCCCGCTCCCGACGATTGGAGTCGCAGGACATGTCGCCGACATTGGCTCGCGCCCGCAGGCGCATTTCTGGCTTCCTTCTGCTTCCCGCGGTGACGCTCGCCACCGCGGGCGCCTGCGCCGCAGAACCTGCGGCACAAGTCGTCAGCACCGAGAAAACCAAGGTCCGGCTCGAGACGTTTGCCCGGGGGCTCGAACGCCCGTGGGGTCTCGCGTTCCTGCCGGACGGGCGCTCGCTGGTCACGGAAAAGGCCGGGCGGCTGCGGATCGTCGGCAAGGACGGCTCGCTCGGTGAGCCGCTAGCGGGCGTCCCACAGGTCGACACGACCGGGCAGGGCGGCCTGCTCGACGTCGTGCTCGATCCGGCATTCGCGCAGAACCAGACGGTATTCCTGTCGTTCGCGCAGCCCCGCGGTGAAGGCCAGAACGCGACCGCCGTGGCGCGGGCCCGGCTCGGCGCCGACGGCCTCGAAGACGTCCGTGTGATCTTCCAGCAGCAGCCGGCCATGACCGGCGGCCACCACTTCGGCTGCCGGCTCGTCTTCGGTCGCGACGGCACGCTGTTCGTCACCCTCGGCGACCGCAACATCGGTCGCGACAAGGTGCAGCCGCTCGACACGGACGTCGGCAAGGTCGTGCGCATCGACCGCGACGGCAACGCACCGGCCGACAATCCGTACCGCGGCAACGCAGGCGCGCGCGCTGAGCTGTGGTCGCTCGGCCATCGCAACATCCAGGGCGCGGCGCTCCATCCCGTGACTGGCGAGCTCTGGACGAACGAGCACGGGCCGAAAGGCGGCGACGAACTGAACCGCACGCTCGGCGGGCGAAACTACGGCTGGCCGCTCGTGACCTACGGCGTCGAATATTCCGGTGCGAAGGTCAGCGACCGGCAGGAAGCGCCGGGGCTCGAATCGCCCGTGCATCACTGGGTGCCGTCGATCGGCACGAGCGGGCTCGCGTTTTACCAAGGCACGGCGATTCCCGCCTGGAAGGACAACGTGTTCGTCGGCGGACTTGCGACGAAGGAACTCGCGCGACTCGAGATGCGCGACGGCAAGGTCGTGCATGAAGAGCGATTGTTCAGGAAGGAACTCGGCAAGCGCATCCGCACGATCGTGAATGGCCCGGACGGCGCGCTGTACCTGCTCACCGACGAGAGTGACGGGCAGATCATCCGCGTAGTGCCGGCAAGCTGAAGTTGCGATCCACCCCGCGCGAAACAAATGCGTAAAATCGCGCGCGGCGGGCCTGTAGCACAGCGGTCAGTGCAGGGGACTCATAATCCCTTGGTCCTGGGTTCGAATCCCAGCGGGCCCACCACATTCCTGCGCGGAACGGCCGCCGATCGTCAGACCAGGCGGCCGAGCAGCGTTACGACGCCTGCAACCGGCCCCAGCAGCAACAGCACCAGCACGATATTCACCGACCACTTGACGACGAGGTACAGCGGCCGGTTCGTGGATTTCAGTGCCTTGCTGCGCGCCAATAGCGGCGCGAGCCCTGCAAAGATCCTGTTGGCCAGGCCACGATGGTCTTCGGGGGTGTTCGGTACCACCGACGCGCGTGTCACGCCCCGGTAGAAGAAATTGAGCGCCGCTCCCAGCGGGTTCAGCGGCCGCTTCACGTCACACAGCAGGATGAGGCGATCGGAGTCGGTGTCGTTGCGCACGTAGTGCAGGTAGGTCTCATCGAACATGAGAACCTCGCCATCGCGCCAGCTCAGGTTGCGGTTATCCACGTTGATGAAGCACGCGTCGGAGTTCGGCGTGGCGAGACCGAGGTGGTAGCGCAGTGAGATGGCGAGCGGGTCGGCGTGCCGCGTCAGCTGGCCCCCTTTGGGCAGATAGGCGAACATCGCTCCATGGACGGCCGGAACCCTCTGCAGGATCTCGACCGTCCTCGGGCACAGGCGTCTCGCGGAGTGATGCGTGTAGCCATACCAGTTGATGTAGAAGCGGCTCCAGCCGTACTTGAAGAACGTCCGGAAGCCGACGTCATAGTACGCGGCGGTCCCGGGCCGCTTGGTGGCGTCGAAGTAGTTCTGGCGCAGCAGTCCCATGCCTTCGTCGCGGATCGTTTGCCAGTGCTGCCTAAGCAATTCCAGTTCCGGAAACTCCGCCGGGTCGAGGATGGTCCTGGATCCACGCGGCAACGTCGTCATGTACAACGCACAATTGAACGGCGCGAAGATCGGCCAGCCCTTGCGGAAGTACTGAGCCAGGCTTTCGTAGCGGGCTTCGCCCCGGAAACGGTAGACGTACACGATGCTCGCGGCGACAAGCGCGACCATGACGACAAGAACTGGCATGCGGTGTCTCGACAGACAGGTCAGGGCATGTCGACCCTGATGGTTGCGCGGCCCGTGCGCCGACAGCGCACGTCGGCAGCGGGGATACGAAGCATACCCGTTTGCCACGCGGCACGCGGTAGCCGCGGGATCTTCGGAGTGGTCGTCGAACCTGCCCAACGAGCAATGCCATGGAAGTCGTCTATTTCACGGTTGCCGCCATCGCGCTCTACGTCTTCTCGGACCGTCTGCTCGATGCGCTCGAGCGGCGCGCCGGCCGCCGATTCGAACAGCGCTCGCTGATCTTCTTCGGGCTCCTGCTCGGCCTGTCGCTCGTCGTTTTCGCGGTCATCCGGCGACTGGTCGACGGCTGAAGCCGCGCGCGCCGCGCGCGGGCTTCGTTACGGCGTCTCGTCCCTTTTTTGCACTGCAGTTGATCTAGGTCAAGGCGGGCGCGCGCGAAGCGGGGTATCCGGTCGTTTGCCGCGACGACACGGCCCGCACGAACCGCGCTCGCGCTGGCGAAGACCGAGGTACCGCGACGACCACGCAGGGGAGGTCGATCATGGCTGACGTCGATCCGCAGGGTTCCGGCACTCCGCCGACCCAGGAACGCATCCCGTTCTTCCAGCGGCTGCTGGACAACCATTTCCTGCTGCTGTTCCTCGGCGTGACCATGCCGACCGTGCTGTACCTCATCTGGGGAATCATGGAAATCATCCAGATCCCCCTGGCGACGGAGTGAGGGCGAGCCATGGCAGTCACCTCTCCGAGCGAACGGATCTGGTGGAAAGAACCGATCCATCGGGTCGAACTGATCTGGGTCATCGTCGCGTTCCTCTGGGGTCTCGTGATGTTCTTCACGATGATCTGGTGGCACGGCTTCGGGCAGCAGAACCTGTCCAACGAGGCCTATCGCGTGCAGCCGTTCCAGTTCGCCGCGAAGGTCGATTCGATGATCGAGAAGTACACGGTCCGCCAGGAGGGCGTCTTTCCGGTCGTGCGGCCCCCGCCGGGCAGCGACGTCTACATGATGGGCCGCGTCTACATGTGGTGGCCCATGCTGGAGTTGCAGAAGGGCGAGTCGTATCGCGTGCACCTGTCGTCGATCGACCTGCAGCACGGATTCTCCCTGCAACCGCTCAACATCAACCTGCAGGTGCACCCGGGCTACGAGATGGTCGTCAACGTCACGCCGACGACCACCGGCGAATTCGGCATCGTCTGCAACGAATACTGCGGCCTCGGCCATCACACGATGACCGGGAAGATCTTCGTCGTCGACCGTCAGTGAGGATGCGCCGATGAATGCTGCCGTGACAGATGTCGTGGTGGGGTCGATGGCGCGCGACGCCCAGTTCCGCACCTGTGCCACCACGGGCCTCAAGGTTTACCGGTCGGCCGAGTTGCTGATCCGGGCCAACGCCGTCGCTGCCGTGGTGTTCCTGCTGCTGGGTGGCGTGTTCGGCCTGTCTATTGCACTGACGCGCTGGCCGGCGGTGCACCTGTTGCCGGCCGACTGGTTCTACCTCGCCCTCACGGCGCACGGCTTCGACGTACTGCTGGCGTGGATCATCTTCTTCGAGATGGCGGTGCTCTATTTCGGGTCGGCCATCCTGTTGAATTGCCGGCTCGCCGCGCCGCGCTGGGGATGGGCACAGTTCGGCCTGATGCTGGCCGGGGCGCTCATGGCGAACGTCGCCGTGCTGCAGGGCAACTCGTCGGTGATGTTCACCTCATACCCGCCGTTGCAGGCCTCGCCGCTGTTCTACCTCGGCCTGGTGCTCTTCGCCGTCGGTGCGTTGATCGGCTGTGCGGTGTTCTTCGGGACACTCGTGATCGCGAAGGACGAAAGGACCTACGAAGGCTCGGTGCCGCTGGTCACGTTCGGCGCGATCACGGCCGCGATCATCGCCGTGTTCACGCTGGCCTCCGGCGCGATCATCCTGATCCCGACGTTCCTCTGGTCGGTCGGGATCGTCGGCACCATCGACCCGCTCATGTACAAGCTGGTCTGGTGGGGCATGGGCCACTCGTCCCAGCAGATCAACGTCTCGGCCCACGTGGCCGTCTGGTACGCCATCGGCGCCCTGGTGCTCGGAGCCAAGCCCATATCCGAGAAGGTGAGCCGGACGGCGTTCCTGATGTACATCCTGTTCCTGCAGCTCGCGAGCGCGCACCACCTGCTCGTCGAGCCGGGCGTGAGCTCCAGCTGGAAGATCTTCAATTCGAGCTATGCGATGTACCTCGCCGTGCTCGGCAGCATGATTCACGGCCTGACGGTGCCGGGCGCACTGGAGGCCGCACAGCGCGCGCGCGGATTCAACAAGGGCATGTTCGAGTGGCTGCGCAAGGCGCCGTGGGGTAACCCGGCATTCGCGGGCATGTTCCTGTCGCTCGTGATGTTCGGCTTCCTCGGCGGCATCTCCGGTGTCGTCATGGGAACCGAGCAGATCAACCTGATCATGCACAACACGTTGTACGTGCCCGGCCACTTTCACGCGACCGTGGTCGCCGGCACGACGCTCGCGTTCATGGCGATCACGTACCTCGTGCTGCCCTTGATCTTCCGGCGCGAAGTGCTCTTCCCGCGACTCGCCCGCTGGCAGCCGTACGTCTTCGGGATCGGTATCGCCGGCATCTCGCTGTTCATGATGGGCGCGGGCACGCTCGGCGTGCCACGGCGGCACTGGGACATCACGTTCGCGGATGCACTCACGAGCTTCCAGTTCCCGCCCGCGGCTTACCTGCTGCTCGCGTTGAACGGGATTTTCGCGTGCATGGCGGCGCTGGGCGGCGCGATGTACATCGTCGTCACGGTCGGCACGGTGCTGTTCGGTCGAAGGATCGGAGCCGACGAGAAGGTGCAGCTGGGTCCGGCGACGGGTGCGCAGGCGGCGGCCGCGGTTGCCCGTTACGGAAACGAGGGCACGCTGAAGATTCCGGGCACCGTCATGCTCGTGGCCGTGTTCTTCGTCTCGTTCATCCTCTACTACTACGTCAACTGGAAGTACCTCGCGGAACTGTGGCCGTTGAGATAGCGCCATGAACAGTGTCGCCGCCCCCGCCGTGCAGACCGCCGACGTGCCGGTGCCGGCGGCCGCGTGGCGCGTCGCACTGGGAGTGTTCAAGCCGCGCATCGCGCTCGAGATCATGCTCGCGGGACTCGCCGGCGTGGTCATGGCCGGCGGCGAGGGCCTGGAGTGGTGGCGGTTGATGGCGCTCGCGGTCGGTATCTTCGGTGCGGCCGGGGCAGCCGGGGCCCTGAACCAGCTCGCGGAGCGTGACCTCGACGCACGCATGTCGCGCACGCGCGCGCGCCCGTTCGCGACGGGTGCATTCCGGCCGGGCGCCGCTTGGTACTCACTGGTAGCTGCCGTAGCGTTGGTGGCGGTGGCGACGGTCGGGTTCGCGACGCGCTGGCCGGCGGCCGTCTACGTCTTCCTCGGGGCGTTCACGTACGGCGTCGTCTATACGCTCTGGCTCAAGCGGCGCACGTGGCTCAACATCGTGATCGGCGGCCTGGCCGGCAGCTTCGCCGTGCTCGCCGGCGCGGCCGCCGTCGATCCGTCCCCGGGACCGGCGGCGTGGGTGTTCGCGGTCGTGCTGTTCCTGTGGACGCCGCCGCACTTCTGGAGCCTCGCGATGTACTACCGGCAGGACTACGCCGCCGCCGGCGTGCCGATGCTGCCGGTCGTCTTCGGCGACCCGCTTGCGTCCCGAGTGATCTTTGCGCACACCGTGCCGCTCGCGATGTTGTCACTGCTGCCGCTCGCCTGGGGCGGGCTCGGCTGGGTCTACGCCCTCGGCGCGCTCGCGGGCGGTGCGTACTTCGTGTTCCGCGCGTGGCGGCTCGTGCGCGACGTGACGCCCCGAAACGCCATCCAGTGCTTCCTCGCGTCCCTCCTGCAGCTCGGCGTGCTGCTCGCCGCGGCGCTCGTGGACGGCGCGCTGCACGGCGCCCTCGTTCGGCTCTAGCCATGCGCGTCACGCGGCGACTCGCGCCCCGTCGCATCGCGGCCCTGGGCGTGTCCGCGGTGCTCGCCATCGGCGTCGCAACCGCCGCCGCCCCGTCCGCCCGCGTCGAGGAAGCCGACGCCCTGCGCATCAGCCAGGCGGCCATCGGGCGGCAGCTCGACGGGTTGACGTTCATCACCTCCCAGGGCGACTCACTGACAAT
>DASUMQ010000139.1:0-4113 GCA_036277615.1 Steroidobacteraceae bacterium | reverse complement strand
TCGGAGCCGAGCGTGCGCACACGTTGCACGACGAGGTTGAACCGATCGTCCTCGCCCGGCGCGATGTTGTCGTAGTCGACCGACGCGCGCAGCACTTCGCGCGAACCGGGGCTCAACGCCTCGAGCGTGAGCGTGGCCGCGCCGCAGGGCAGGCTGATCGTCGCGGGCGTCGCACCGTTGACCACGCGGACGACGACCGCCTCGCGACCGCCGTTGTCGAAGAACTGCTCGACCGCGTACGCGAGCATGCTCGGCTGCCACAGGCCGCCGAAGACCTGCTGGAATTCCGCGAAACTGCGGACGCGCACGGGGTGGTGAACCGGCCCTCGCAGCGTCCTGCCGACGAATCCGGTCGTTGCCGTCGGCAGACGCGCGATCGGCTGGTCCGAACCAGCGGCTTCCCGCACCGTGATGCCGCCGAGGGCGATGTCGTGCAACGCTGCGTCCGCAGTTGAAGTCTTTGCCCTAAGTTAGCACAACTTATGGGGTTGCAATGACCAATGACCCCTATCGCTTGGGTCTCGTCAAGTGGCCCCGGACACGATCGCTGCGCGACGTCGCGTCCGCGTCCCAGGTTTCTTCGCGGCGTCCGCGCCGGGACCGAGGGCGGCACGACAGCGCTCGACGAACCAGCGCAGGCCGGGTTGCGCGTCGTCGATCGGCAACGTGGTCGCCGGCTCGAGGTTGCCGAGGCCGTGCTGCACGCGCTCGAGCAGGCGTGCATCGTCCTGCAGCGCGCGCCGCAGCACGCGCTCGTGCAGGTAACGCCGGCGCCGCGCATCGCGGGTCGAATCGGACCCGCCGTAACGCGTCGCGCGCACCCGGCAGGCGCCTGCGCGCAACGGCAGCGCCTGCGCGACCGTCAGCGTGCCGCCGGCCAGGCACAGCAGCAGGTTCGGCCAGAGGAACAGGAAGTCGGCGGCCGTGCCCGCGTCGCCTGCGAGTTGCAGCCAGGCTCGCGTCGGCCAGGAGGCTCGGGCCGATTCGACCGGCGTGCCCGTCGCGCGCAGCGCGTCGGGTGACACGACCCTGAACTCCGACGGCTCGACGAGTCGCGACCTCGGCGCGGGCCTCGTCACGCGCAGGTGCGCGGTGTCGAGCGCGTGCTCGCAGGCGAGCTTCCAGTCGGCCGCGACGTCGATCGACCGCGGCTCGGCCAGGCGCCGCATCGACGAGACGTCGGGCCAGTCGGTCGCCCCCTCCCCCGCTGCGGACTCCAGCGATCGGTCCGGCGCCCCGAACGCGACGAATACCAGGCCGCGCCACTGCGTGACCGGCAACGCCGCGAGCGCCAGCGATTCCGGATCGGCCGTGTCGAAGCACTGACCGGCGGGGATCGATTCGAGTCGACCGTCTTCGTCGTAGGCCCAGCCGTGATACGGGCAACGCACGCGGCCGTCGACGCAGAAGGCGAGCCCGGTGCCCGGATCGCCGTCGACGAGCCGTGAGCCGCGGTGACTGCAAGCGTTACGAAACGCGCGCAACTCGAGCGTGCGGGTGCGCAGCACGAACGCCGATCGGCCGGCGCAATCGAGTCGCGCGACCGTGCCCGGCGCGGGCAGGTCGGCGGCGTGACAGACGAACTGCCAGCTGCGACCGAAGACGTGCGAGAACTCGAGCGGCCCGCGCGCGGGATCGACGTACCAGCCTGCCGGCAGGCCGCGCACCGCCTACTGGCCGTCGGCAGCCGCGACGGGCGCCGGCGTGATCGGATTGCTTCGGATCGGGACCGGGCGGTCGGTGCCGTCCCAGTTGGCGCCGTCGGGGATCGTGTTCTCGACCAGCAGCGCCGACGCGAGGTAGGCGTCGACGCCGAACGACGGCTGCGACACGGGCATGGCGATGCCATTCGCCGCGTTGACCACTTGCTCGACGAGCGTCCAGTCGACTTGCATCCCGGCCTGGGACGCGCGCTGTGCCATCTTCGCCTGCAGCGCCTTGGTGAAGCGCAGGCCCTTCTGCGCGGCTTTGGCTTCCGGGTGTTCCTCGTGCGGCGGGAACGACTGCACGTAGAGTCGTCCGTCCTGCACGCGGTACAGCGTCGGCTGGTTCACGACCGTGACCTTGGTGCCGACCGGCAGCATCGGGAAGATGGTCGCGACGTCCTCGGGGTAGAGGCGAATGCAGCCGTGGCTCGCGCGCATGCCGACGCCGGCAGGCTTGTTCGTGCCGTGCATCAGGTAACTCGGCCAGCCGAGGTTCATCGCGAATGCGCCGAGCGGGTTGTCGGGGCCCGGCGGCACGCGCGGCGGCAGGATGTCGCCCTCGGCGGCGTGTTCCTTGCGCACCGACGCGGGCGGCGTCCAGTACGGGTCCTTGCGCTTCGAGGTGATCTTCGTCGTCCCTGTCGGTGTCGCCCAACCGACCATGCCGATGCCGATCGGCATGGTCATTACGACACGGGGATCGCCTTTTTGCTCGGGCTTCGGGAAATAAAACAGACGCAACGCGGCAAGGTTGACGACCAGTCCTTCGTGCGGCGCATCGGGCAGGATGAACTGCGTCGGCAGCACGATGCGCGTGCCGCCCCCGGGCAGCCACGGATCGACGCCCGGGTTGGCGTTGACGACTTCGTCGTAACCGAGGTTGAAGCGCCGCGCGATGTCGGACAGCGTGTCTTCCTCTTCCGCGACCGTGGCCTGCAGCGTGCCGACGACGCCGGTGACCTTGGGATCGTAGGGAAACGCGTGCGTCGCGACCGGTTGCGCATAGCGTGGCTTCGCGGGCTCGGCCGGCCCCGTGGGCTGCTCGACCTTGAAGATGCTGCAACCGGCCAGTGAAGCGAGCGCCAGCAGTGCAGCTGCGCGTCGCGTGTGGCGTCCCAGATGCTCGAGAGATCCCGTCACGTCCCACCCCGTCGACAAATCATGGCACTGGCCGTCAGAGCACGGCGGGCCGGTTCGGCAATTCGTCCTGGTCGCGCCCGCCGGGCACCGGCGGGAAGTGGCGCGCCAGCAGCGTGCTGGCTGCGCGCACTCCGTCGAGCGCGGCCGCTTCGTACTTTCCTGCGCGAAGGTCCCGCTCCATCGCGTCGCAGACCGTGGACCATTCCGCCGCGCTTACTTTACCGTTGAAGCCGCGGTCGGCAACGATTTCCACGTCACGGTCTGCGAGCAGAAGATAAACCAGGACGCCGTTGTTCGCTTCGGTGTCCCAGACCCCGAGTGCCGCAAAGACCTCGAGCGCGCGCTGACGCGGCGTCTTGCCGAGCCAGACCTCCCCGGGTTCGAGCGCGCCTTCGATGGCGAAGCGGATCTCGGCGGAGTGCGCGAGTTCGGATTCGGCGATGGCACGCTCGATCGCCTCGAGCGTCGCGACCGGAAATGCGGCGCGGAGCGTGCCCCGTCGCGCGACCGTGTGCCGGAACAGGCGCTTCCAGTCCATCGTGCTCACCACCCGCCCGAGGCGCCACCGCCGCCGAAGCCGCCCCCGCCGCCGCTCCAGCCGCCGCCGCCGAAGCCACCGCCGCCGCCCCAGCCACCGCCGCCGAAGCCGCCCGGGTAGCCCCAGCCGCGGCTGTGCCGGCTGCTGTACCAGCCGCCCCGGCCGCCGCCGCCGCCGAGACCGCCGAGCAGCGAGAACACGAACGCGACGATGCCGGCGGCGACCGAGATGCCGAGGATCGCGATCAGCATCCAGGTCAGGAACCCGACCAGGCCGCCGGTCGCGAGCGCGCCGCCGACGCGCCCGAACATGCGCCGCAGGACCGAGCCGCCGACCAGCGCGAAGATGAAGAGCAGCGGCAGCAGCGTGAAGAGTCCGGGCACTTCGGCCGCGGGCGGGCTGATCTCCGGCTCCGGCAGCGGCTCACCCTCGATCACGCGCATGATGCGGTCGACGCCGACCGAGATGCCGCCGTAGTAGTCGCCACGCTTGAACGCCGGAACGATGTCCTGCTGGATGATGCGGTTGGCGGTCGCGTCGGGCAGCGCGCCTTCGAGCCCATAGCCGACCTCGATGCGGACCCGCCGGTCGTTCAACGCGACCAGCAGCAACGCGCCGTCGTCGACCTTGCCGCGCCCGAGCTTCCACTGCTCGACGACGCGGATCGAGTACTGCTCGATCTCCTCGGGTCGCGTCGTCGGCACGACCAGCACGGCGACCTGGCTGCCC
>DASUMQ010000138.1:0-3250 GCA_036277615.1 Steroidobacteraceae bacterium | reverse complement strand
TCGTTGGCGCGCCAGTTGAAGTCGAGCTCGAAGCCCTGGATCGTGACCTCGTCGAGGTTGGTCACCACGCGCAGCAGGCCGAAAGGCCCCGCCATGAAGTTGAAGAACTGCATGTCCTCGACGTCGGTGTGGAAGATCGCGCCGTTGATCGCGAGCGTGCGGTCGAGCAGCGTCGACTTGAAGCCGATTTCCGCGGCCTTCGAGACTTCCTTGTCGTAATCGTCGTTGACTTCGGTGAGGTTCCGCACCGAGTCGGGCGTGCAGGCCGGCAGGCCGAGCGGCACGTCAAAGCCGAGGCCGGTGTCGAACGGCGTGCTCGGGCCGAGGCACAGGCCGCCATAGAACACGTCGACCGTGGCCGCGCTGCCCGAGGAATTGAAGCCGCCGCTGCGGAAGCCGTAGCCGTAGGACGCGTACACCGCCACGTCGTCCGTCGCGTTCCAGTTCACCGACAGCTTCGGCTGGAACTGGTCGAAGGTCCGCGAGCGGCTCGGGATGCCGTCGGTCGCGAACGCCGGGTTCACCGTGTACGCGGGGTTGATGAACGGCGTCGGCCCGTAGATCGCGGCGAACAGCGGCGTCTGCGCGAGCGAGTTCACCGGGCCGGTCGGCACGTTGTTGTCGACTTCACGGCGCTCGGAGTCGTAGCGCAGCGCGAGCGCGAGCTCGACGTTGTCGCGGACGTCGTAGGCGATCTGGCCGAAGCCCGCATACACCTTGCTGTCGAAGGTGTCGTCGTAGAGCAGGTCGGTGGGGTTCGGGCCGCTGGTCGGCACGAAGCCGCGCGCCTGGAAGTTCTGCGTGAGCGAGGCGCCGGTGTTGTCCGAGCCCTGCGACACCACGACGCGCCGCTCGATGTCGGCGAAGTAGACGCCGGCCAGCCAGCGCAGGCGCTGGTCGTCCGGGGAGGTCAGGCGCAGCTCGAGGCTCATGTCCTCCTGGTCGCGCTGCTGGTACTGGTAGCCGCCGCAGGTCGTCGGGCCGTAGGGCGGCTGGAACGACGACGCGTACGGCGTGAAGCTGATGATCGTCCCCGGCGGGTTGCCGTAGTTGAACGGCGGCGGCAGCGGCGTGTCGGCGAGGCGTGCCGCGAACGATTCCGAGCACGAGGGCGTCAGCGCGTACAGGAAGAACGCGTCGCTCGCGCCGTCGGTCAGGAAGTAGTTGGTCTGGTCGTTGTAGGCGACCACGCCGGTCAGCGTATTGTCGCCCACTTCCCAGTCGCCCTTGATCGAGAAGTTCAGGTTGTCCTGCTCGTTCTCGGGAATGATGTTGTTCGAATAGAAGAAGTTGTGGTCGTTCGGGTCCTCGTCGAAGGGCGGGGCGCCGAAGATCGTCGCCGCCTCGAAGAACGAGACGGCCGCGTTGAAGTTGATGGCGCCCGACTCGACGGTCGAGACCTTCGCCTTCACGTCGAAGTCGCCGCCGGCGGCCTCGAACGTCAGGCGGCCGACCGCGCCGGATTCCTCGAAGTAGTCCACGCAGTCGTCGCAGCCGAGCAGCGTGTTGTTCCACTGGCCGTCGGTGCTGCGCGTGTAGAGGGAGAGGCTGCCCTGCGTGTTGTCGCCGAGCGGGCCGCTGAAGTACAGGTTGCCCTTGTAACTGTTGTCGCTGCCGTAGCCGGCGCCGACCTCGAACTCCGGCTCGGCCGAAGGCTTGCGCGTCGACAGGATGATCGCCCCGGCGAGGGCGTTGCGGCCGTAAATGGCGCCCTGGGGTCCCTTCAGCACCTCGATCTGCGTGATGCCGTTCAGCTCCTGGTTGAGCGCGTTCGGGTTGGTCTGCAGCACGCCGTCCACGACCAGCGCGAAGTTCGTCTCGGCGTCGCGGCCGGTGTTGATGCCGCGTATCACGACCTGCATGTCGCCGGCCTCTGCGGTCTGCACCTGCGAGACGTTCGGCGTCAGCTCGATGAAATCGGTCGGGCGCTGGATGCCCGCCGACTGGATGTCCGCGTCCGTGAAAGCCTGGACCGTCGCGGGGACGTCCTCGAGTCGTTCGGCGCGCTGGCGGGCCGTGACCACGACTTCCGGAAGCTCTCCTGGCGTCGCCGTCTGGGCGGGGGCCTGGCCGGCGGTCAATGCCGCCGTGATGGCGAGCCCGAGGACTGTCGTCTGGCGTGTGTGCAGCGGCATGGAAACCCCCGTCGTTGTATACAAAGCGGGCGCGAGGATCATACTCTCAGCCCGAACAGCGGGGCAATATTGGCGTTGCCCCCGGGGACGGTATACATGGGGAGCGCCAGGAACCGTTGAGCGCGCGGACCTTGTTCGAAAAGATCTGGCAGGCGCACGAGGTCGTGCCGGAGACGGAGGACACGCCGGCGGTCCTCGCGATCGACCTGCACCTCACGCACGAAGTGACCTCGCCGCAGGCGTTCGCGACGCTGAAATCGCGGGGCCTGCGCGTCCGGCGTCCCGGCCAGACGGTCGCGACGCTCGACCATGCCGTGCCGACCGAGCGCCGCCAGGTGTTCGGCGGCGTGCCGATCCGGCTCGAGTCGGCGGCCCGGCAGATCGCCGAGCTGGAGAAGAACGCGCGCGAGTTCGGCGTCGAGCTGCTCGGTCTCACGGACGAACGTCGCGGCATCGTGCACGTGATCGGCCCGGAACTCGGGCTCACGCAGCCGGGCATGACGATCGTCTGCGGCGACAGCCACACGAGCACCCACGGCGCGTTCGGCACCCTCGCCTTCGGCATCGGCACCACCGAGGTCGGCCACGTGCTCGCGACGCAATGCCTGTTGCAGCGCAAGCCGAAGACGCTCGCGATCACGGTGGAGGGCGCGCTGGCCCCCGGCGTCGGCGCCAAGGACCTGGTGCTCGCGATCATCGGCAGGATCGGCGTCGCGGGCGGTGTGCGCCAGGTGATCGAGTACCGGGGCTCGACGATCCGCGGCCTGACGATGGAGGAGCGGATGACGGTCTGCAACATGTCCATCGAAGCGGGCGCGCGGGCCGGGATGGTCGCGCCGGATGACACGACATTCGCCTATCTGCGCGGCCGGCCGCGGGTGCCGGCGGGCGAGGATTTCGAGCGCGCGGTCGAGCGCTGGTGCGCGCTGGCGGGCGACCCGGGGGCCGCGTTCGACCGCGAGGTCGCGATCGACGCGGCATCGGTAGAGCCGATGATCAGCTACGGCACGAATCCCGGCATGGTGATGCCGATCGGATCGGCGATCCCGGCCGGCGAGGCCCAGGCGCTTCGTTACATGGGACTGGAGGCGGGAGGGCAGCTGCTCGGCCGTGCG
>DASUMQ010000137.1:0-4499 GCA_036277615.1 Steroidobacteraceae bacterium | reverse complement strand
CTTCTTCGCGGCACTTGCGTCGCAGGACACGGCGGTTGAACTGTCGGGGCACCTGCGTTCGCTTGCGGTCGCGATGACCAAGATCGCGAACGACCTGCGCTGGATGAACAGCGGCCCGCTGGCGGGGCTCGCGGAAATTGCGCTGCCTGCGCTGCAACCGGGCAGCAGCATCATGCCGGGCAAGGTCAACCCTGTGGTGCCCGAAGCCGTGGCGATGGTGGGCGCCCAGGTGATCGGCAACGACGTCACGGTCGGCCTCGCCGGGCAGTCGGGCAACTTCCAGCTCAACGTCATGCTGCCGGTGATCGCTTACAACCTGCTGCAGAGCCTCGAGTTGCTCGCGGGTGCCGCGCGCACGCTGGCCCGCAGCTCCGTGGCAGGGTTCGCCGTCAACGCGCGCCAGCTCGAGCTCGCGCTGGCCCGCAATCCGATGCTGGTCACCGCGCTGAACCCGGTGATCGGCTACGACAAGGCCGCGGCGATCGCGAAAAAAGCCTACGCGGAGGGAAGGCCGATCATCGACGTCGCCGTCGAGATGACCGACCTCGGGCTCGAGCGCCTGACCCGGCTGCTCGATCCGGCACAGCTCACGCGGGGTGGTGAACGCGGCAAGCCCGGATCGGGAGAGTGAGCTTGGGGCTGTCGGAGGAGGTCGGCTCCCGGCCGCTGCGCGAACGGATCGCCGGATTGCTGCTCGATTCCGTGCCCGGCAGCGAGCCGGAGTTCCCGTACGCCGCGAATTTCACTCCCGAGCAGATCGCCGAACTGCGTCAGTTCCTGCCCGAGCGGCTCGCGCGCGCGGCCGTGCTGGTGCCGCTCGTCGAGCGGCCGGACGGCCTCAACGTACTGCTGACGCTGCGCGCATCGCACCTCAAGAATCACGCGGGGCAGATCAGTTTTCCGGGTGGTCGCATCGAGGACGCCGACGCCGGTCCGTGGGCAGCGGCGTTGCGCGAAGCGCACGAGGAGATCGGTCTCGAGGCTCGCTACGTGTCGCTCGCGGGCTACCTGCGGGACCACGTCGTGATCTCGGGATTCCGCGTCACTCCGGTGGTCGCGTTCGTGCAACCCGGGTTCGTGCTCAAGCTCGACACGACCGAGGTCGAGGACGCGTTCGAGGTCCCGCTCGACTACGCGCTCGATCCGGCGAACCAGGTGCCGCGCGAGCGGCACTTCGCCGGGCACACGATCGTGACGCACGACATCCGTTACCAGGATCGGCAGATCTGGGGCGCGACGGCCACGATGCTGCTGACGCTGTCGCGACTGGTGCGCACGGGCCGGCCATGACGAACCTCGAGCGGCTGCTGCGGATCATGGAGCGGTTGCGCGATCGCGAGCACGGGTGCCCCTGGGACCGCGAACAGGACTGGTCCTCGATCGCACCGCACACGATCGAGGAAGCGTACGAACTCGCCGACGCGATCGCGCGCGCCGACGTCGATGCCGTCCGCGACGAACTCGGCGACGTGCTGTTCCAGGTCGTCTTCCAGGCGCGGATCGCCCAGGAGCGTGGCCTGTTCGACTTCGAGGCCGTGGCCGCGACGATCGCCGACAAGCTCGAGCGGCGTCACCCGCACGTCTTCGGTGACGCGCGGATCGAGAGCGCGGAGGCGCAGACGCACGCATGGGAAGAACACAAGCGCGCGGAGCGTGAGGCACGCGGGCAGGGCACGGGCGCGCTCGACGGCGTGACGCTCGGACTCCCCGCGCTCACGCGGGCAGCGAAGCTCGGATCACGCGCCGCGAAGGTCGGCTTCGACTGGCCCGATGCGGGCGGCGTGCTCGAGAAGGTCCAGGAAGAAGTGTCCGAGCTGCAGCACGAGCTCGCAGGCTCGCGAGCGGACCGCGTACGCGATGAACTCGGCGACCTGCTGTTCGCGCTGGTGCAGGCCTCGCGTCACCTCGGGGTAGACCCGGAGGCGGCCTTGCGCGAGGCGAACTCCAAGTTCGAACGGCGCTTCCGCCACGTGGAAGCGCTGCTCGCGCGCGAGAACCTCACGCCGGGCGACGTCGACATGGAACGACTCGAAGCGCTCTGGGGCGTGGCCAAGCACGAGCTGGGCTGAAGCCATGCGCGAGGTCCCCGGGAACGTCGCCGCGCGGCTCGCGGCGCTGCGCGAGACGATTCCGCGGTGCGCCCTGCGCGACCAGCGCCGGCTGCAGTCGGCGTTCGACCGGCTCGCGCGGCGTCCGGCCAGGATCGACGCCCGGGAACTCGTCCGGCTGGAGGCGCAGGCCCAGGGCGCGGCGGCACTGGTCGAGGCCCGACGGGCATCGCTGCCACCGATCCGCTACGACGAGACGCTCCCGGTCCATGCGCGTCGCGACGACATCGCACGTGCCATTTGCGACCACCCGGTCGTGATCGTCAGCGGTGCTACCGGCAGCGGCAAGAGCACGCAGCTGCCCAAGATCTGCCTCGAACTCGGCCGCGGCATCACGGGCCTGATCGGCCACACGCAACCGCGACGCATCGCCGCGCAGGCGCTCGCGAATCGGATCAGTGCGGAACTCGGCACGTCGACCGGCGACCTCGTTGGGTACCAGGTGCGTTTCGTCGACCGCACCAGTCCACGGACGCTGGTCAAGTTGATGACGGACGGCCTGCTGCTGCGGGAGCTCGAAGGCGACCCGCTGCTGTTGCGCTACGACACGCTGATCCTCGACGAAGCGCACGAGCGGAACCTCAACGTCGATTTCCTGCTGGGCGTCTGCAAGCAGCTGCTGCCGCGACGTCCCGACCTGCGCCTGATCGTGACCTCGGCCACGATCGAGACGCAGCGCTTCGCCGAGTACTTCGACGGCGCGCCGGTGATCGACGTGGAGGGCCGGACGTTCCCCGTCGAGGTGCGTTACCGGCCGCTCGCGGAAGAAGACGAAACGGCGCCGCCGCTGCCGGAGGCGATCCGCGACGCACTGCAGGAACTCGAGCGCGATTCGCGCGGCATCCGGGGCGACGCGCTCGTGTTCCTGCCGGGCGAGAAGCAGATCCTGGAGACGCGCGACGTGCTCGTGCGCGGTCGCGTCGACTGGGACGTGCTGCCGCTGTATGGCCGGCTCGCGGGGCCCGACCAGGATCGCGTCTTCGCGGGCCACGAGCGTCGTCGTGTCGTGCTCGCGACCAACGTCGCGGAGACGTCCCTGACGATTCCCGGCGTGCGGTTCGTGATCGACGCGGGCCTGGCGCGCATCAGCCGCTACAGCGCGCGCGCGAAGTTCCAGCGGCTGCCGATCGAGCCCGTGAGCCAGGCGAGTGCCGACCAGCGACGGGGTCGCTGCGGGCGCGAAGGCGAGGGCATCTGCCTCCGGCTGTATTCCGAGGAGGATTACCTCGCGCGGCCGCGCTACACCGAGCCCGAGATCCTGCGCACGAACCTCGCGAGCCTCGTGCTGCAGATGGCCTCGCTGTCGCTCGGCGGACCCGAGGAGTTCCCGTTCCTCGACGCACCTGACGCCCGGCTCCTCAACGACGGATACCGCCTGCTGCTGGAACTGGGCGCGGTCGACGGCGACCGCCGCATCACGCGCCTCGGCCGGCAGATGGCCGCGCTGCCGGTGGACCCACGACTGGCGCGCATCCTGGTCGAGGCCGGACGCACGGGTTGCCTCGAGGAATGCCTGACGCTCGTCGCGTTCCTGAGCATCCAGGACCCGCGCGAGCGTCCGTCCGACAAGACCGAGGCCGCCGCCGAGAAGCACGCGCAGTTCGCCGACGAGCGGTCCGATTTCGTCGGCGTGCTCAACCTCTGGTCCGCGTCGCGCGAGCCCGCGGCCGGCGGCAATCGCACGCTGCGGCATTGGTGTCGCGAAAACTTCCTATCGTTCGTGCGCATGCGCGAGTGGGCGGACCTGCGCGACCAGCTCCTCGACATGACGCAGGGGCTGGCCAAGGCCCCGACGCGCGACGCGGACCGACGAGCCGTGAGCACCGCAGTACTGCACCAGACGTTGCTCACCGGCTTTCTCGGCGGTATCGGCGTGCTGGACGAACAGCGCACGTACCTCGGTGCGCGCGACACGCGGTTCGTGATCGCGCCGGGCACCCCGGTGCAGAGAAGGTCGCCGCACTGGATCGTCGCCGCGAGCCTGGTCGAGACGCACCGTCTCTATGCGCGCATGGTCGCGCAGGTGCAGCCGTCGTGGATCGAATCGGCCGGCGCGCACCTCGTGCGACGCACGTACGGCGACGCAGAATGGGATCCGGACCGCGGCATGGCGTTCGCGCGCGAAACCGTCTCGCTGTATGGCCGTGTGCTGAGCAGCGGTCGCAAGGTCAGTTTTGCGACCGTGGACGCCGTCGCGGCCCGGCGGATGTTCGTCGAGGAAGCGCTGGTGCGCGGGCAGGCGCCGGCGCGGTACGCGTTCCTGCAACGCAACGAGGCCACGCGTGCGCGGCTCGATTCCGTCGAAGCCTGCCTGCGCCGGCGCGACCTGCTGGCGGGGGACGAGCCGCTGGTGCGGTTCTACCTCGAACGCCTTCCGCCGGAGGTGGCATC
>DASUMQ010000136.1:0-8312 GCA_036277615.1 Steroidobacteraceae bacterium | reverse complement strand
GAACGGCACTAGCTGGGCCGCGCTGATTCGCGCGATCGACGGCATCGGCAACACCAACATCATCGCGACGCCCTCGATCGTCACGCTCGACAACGAGGAGGCCGAGATCAAGGTCGCGCAGGAAGTGCCGTTCATCACCGGGCAGTACACGAACCAGGGCATCGGCGGCGGCAATGGCAACGTCAATCCATTCACGACCGTGCAGCGCGAGGAAGTCGGCAACATCCTCAAGATCACGCCGCAGATCAACGAGGGCGCCTCGGTCCTGCTGAAGATCTCGCAGGAGGCCTCGAGCATCGCGGCGAGCTCGCAGCAGGTCAGCCAGACCGACCTGATCACCAATAAGCGCACGATCACGACCAACGTCATGGTCGAGGACGGCGGCATCATCGTGCTCGGCGGCCTGATCGAGGACCAGGTGCGCGAGAGCAAGTCGCAGGTGCCGTTCCTCGGCTCGATCCCGTTGATCGGCGAGCTGTTCAAGACCCGCAGCGTCGACAAGGTGAAGTCGAACCTGATGGTGTTCATCCGCCCGCGCATCCTGCGCGACGGCATCGACGCCGCGATCGAGAGCAACGCCAAGTACAACTACCTGCGTGACCAGCAGCTGCGCATCAACAAGGGCAAGGTGCCGCTGATGCCGAGCGAACGGCAGCCCACGCTGCCCGCGCTCGAGACGCTCGTGCCCCCCGAATTGCTCGACCCGGCTCGCCGGGCGTCGCCGGCCGGCGAAACCCCGGCCCAGCGCGTGGACTCCACCGCCCCGAACGCCCCGACCCAGAACCCGGTCGAACAGGTGCCGCCGGCCGCCGCGCAGCCGACGACGCCGTTCGGTGAAGAACCGGCGACGGCGCCTGCGACGCCACCGCCACCCGAAACCCCGCCCGAGCCCGAGGCTGAGGCGCCGCCCGGGACCACGCCGTGAACACCGCCGCCACCGACGAAGCCATTCTCGCCGCGGCCGGCCGGGTCACCGACCCGCTGCGACCGCTGCCGTTCGCGTTCGCGAAGCGGCATGGCGTGCTCGTTCGTGGCATCACCGACACCGATGCCGACGTGGTCGTGCGCGACGGCGCGTCGCCGCTCGCGCTGGCCGAGGTCCGCCGTCACCTGCGCCGTGCACTCAAGCTCGAGCGCGTGCCGGTGGAACGCTTCGAGACCCTGCTGCGCGAGGCGTACGAAGCCGGCTCCGGCACCACGATGGACGCCATGGGCGGGCTCGAGGAGGAAACCGACCTCGCCGACCTCGCCCAGGACATCCCCGAGCCCTCGGACCTGCTCGAGAGCGAGGACGAGGCGCCTGTCATCCGCCTGATCAACGCGCTGCTCACGCAGGCCGTCAAGGAGAACGCCTCGGACATCCACGTCGAGCCGTTCGAGAACCGGCTCGTGATCCGCTTCCGCGTCGACGGCGTGCTGCGCGAGGTGCTGCAGACCAAGCGTGCGGTGGCGCCGCTGATCGTCTCGCGCATCAAGGTCATGTCGCGGCTCGACATCGCCGAAAAGCGCCTGCCGCAGGACGGCCGCATTTCGCTGCGCATCGCGGGACGCGCGGTCGACGTCCGCGTCTCGACGATCCCGGCGGGCCACGGCGAGCGCGTCGTGCTGCGACTGCTCGACAAGCAGGCCGGCCGGCTCGACCTCAACTCGCTCGGCATGGACCCGGTCACGCAGAACCACATCGACGAGCTGATCCACAAGCCGAACGGCATCCTGCTCGTCACGGGCCCGACCGGCTCCGGCAAGACGACGACGCTGTACGCGGCGCTCGATCGCATCAACGACCGCACGCGCAACATCATGACGGTCGAGGATCCTATCGAGTACTACATCGACGGCATTGGCCAGACGCAGGTCAACACGCGGGTCGAAATGACGTTCGCGCGCGGGCTGCGCGCGATCCTGCGCCAGGACCCGGACGTCGTGATGGTCGGCGAAATCCGCGACCTCGAAACCGCGCAGATCGCCGTGCAGTCGTCGCTGACCGGCCACCTCGTGATGTCGACGCTGCACACGAACACTGCCGTGGGCGCCGTCACGCGCCTGCGCGACATGGGCATCGAGCCGTTCCTGCTCGCCTCCTCGGTCGTGGGCGTGCTGGCGCAGCGGCTCGTGCGTGTGCTGAATCCCGCGACACGGGAGGCCTACACGGCCGGCGAGTACGAGCGCCGGTTGCTCAACCTGCCGGACGACGCGCCCTCGCCCACGCTGTACCGGCCGAGTTCGAAGGACCCGGCCGGCGGCTATCGCGGCCGCACCGGCATCTACGAACTCGTGATCGTCGACGAACACATGCGCACGATGATCCACGACGGCGTCTCTGAGCAGGACCTCGAGCGCTACGCACGGATGCGCACGCCCGGCATTCGCGACGACGGCCGCGCCAAGGTGCTCGCCGGCGTGACGACCATCGAGGAAGTCCTCAAGGTCACGCGCGAAGACTGACGCCCAGGTTCGAAGGAACCTCTGATCTACTCCCACATGGGCGCGACCGTATGCGATTTTCGTCGCGGGCGCGAAGCGAGGACCGAGTGGATGTCGATCCACGACCGACGAAGCGACAAGGCCCGCGGCGAAAATCGCCCGGTTACGTGCGAGACGGCGCACCACGTCGTTACTCGCCTTGCCCATAGACCAAGCTATGAGGCTGCGGCTCGCGCCTCGTGGTGCGCCGTCGCGCGCGTAACGCGCCTCATGCGCGAGTAGATCAGAGGTTCCTCGCCATGCCTGCCTTCGAATACGTCGCCGTCGACGCCGCCGGCCGCGAGCGCAAAGGCGTTCTCGAGGGCGACACGGCGCGTCACGTGCGCCAGCTGCTGCGCGACCAGTCGCTGCTGCCGGTGTCGGTCAGCGAAATGCTCGGCGAACAGCAGCAGCAGGCCGCCACCGGCTCGCGCCGCAAGCTGTCGTTCACGCTGCAGCGTGGCCTCGGCGCCGCCGACCTGGCGCTCGTCACCCGGCAGCTCGCCACCCTCGTGAAATCCGCACTTCCGCTGGAGGAATCGCTGCTCGCGGTGTCGCAGCAGACCGACAAGCCCAAGGTCCGCAACATCATGCTCGGCGTGCGGTCGAAGGTCATGGAAGGCCACGCGCTGGCCGACAGCCTGGCCGGGTACCCGAACAGTTTTCCCGAGCTCTATCGGGCGACGATCGCGGCCAGCGAGCAGTCGGGCCACCTCGACGCCGTGCTGGAGCGGCTCGCCGACTACACTGAGAACCGCCAGCAGCTCCGCAGCAAGACGCTCGGCGCACTGCTGTATCCGGTGCTGCTGTTCGTCGTCTGCATCGCGATCATCTTTTTCCTGCTCGTCACGGTCGTGCCGAAAGTGGTCGAGGTGTTCCGCGACAGCGAGGCGGAACTGCCGCTGCTGACGCAGGCGCTGATCGCCGGCAGCGACTTCATGCGCGAATGGGGCGTCGCGCTGTTCGTCGCGATCGGCGTGGGCCTCTGGCTGTTCCAGCGCTGGCTGCGCGTCGAGTCGAACCGCCGGCGCTGGCACGACCTGCTGCTGCGCACGCCGCTCGTCGGCAAGATCGTGCGCGGCTCGAACACGGCACGGTTTGCCCGCACCTTGAGCACGCTCACTGCCAGCACGGTGCCGGTGCTCGACGCGCTGCGGATTTCCGGCGAAGTGGTCACGAACCTGCCGATGAAGGGCGCCGTGGCCGACGCAGCCGTGCGCGTGCGCGAAGGCGCCCCGATCGGGCGCTCGCTGGGCCAGAGCCGGCTCTTCCCGCCGATGATGATCCACCTGATCTCGAGCGGTGAGACGAGCGGCGAACTGGACACGATGCTCGAGCGCGCAGCCCAGCACCAGGAGCGCGAGCTCGACTCCGTGCTGCAGGCCATGGTCGGTCTGCTCGGCCCCCTGATGATCCTCGTGATGGGCGGGCTCGTGCTCGTGATCGTGATGGCGATGCTGCTGCCGATCTTCCAGCTCAACGAGCTCGTGAGGTAGTCACGCCCCGCGCGCGCGACGAGCGGGCCATGTCGGGCCTCTCCGCAAGGACGCCGTGAACCCATCCATGGGGGCTCCGGGCTCGGCATCCATGCCTCGCACGGCCTTGCGAACAGGCCCGACATGCCCAACTCGTCGCGCGTCGGCGTCCGATGCGTCGTCGCCTCAGGTCGCGGCTTCGCGCTTCAGTCGCGTCGCCTCCTCTGCCCCGAGGTATTTCTCGATCTGCCTGCGCGACACGTAGAGCAGCGGGCTCAACGCCACTGCCGCGAACATCTTGTAACAGTAGTTGACCGTCCCCACCGCGAGGAACAGGCCGATCGGCCACTGCTGCGGCCCCAGCACGAACGCGATGTAGAGCACGATGAAGCTGTCGAGCAGTTGCGAGAGCGCGGTCGAGCCCGTCGCGCGCAGCCAGATCCAGCGCTCGCCCGTCGCCCGCCGGATCCGGTGGAAGACGTGCACGTCGATCAACTGCCCGACCAGGAACGCCGTGAGCGAGCCGCCGATCGTCCAGAGCCCCTGCCCGAAGACGTTCGCGTAGGCGGCCTGCATGTCGGGCACGCCGCGCCCTGCGTTCACCGTGATCCACCACGGCGCCGGCGCGAGGCCGATCGAGGCGTACGCGAAGAAGAACGCGTAGCCGATCATCGCCGCGGCCGCGAACGAGATCAGCCGCACGCCGCGCCGCCCGAAGTACTCGTTGATGACGTCGGTGAGGATGAAGACGATCGGCCAGAGCAGCACGCCGGCCGTGAAGCTCAACGACCCGGTCTGGCCGAACAGGCTCCACCCGAACGGCGGCAATCCGAGCGTGGTTTCGAGCGCGAAGATCTTCACGCCGACGAACTCGGCGACGATCGCATTGCCGACGAAGAACGCGGTCAGCCCCAGGAAGAGCCGGGTGGAGCGAGCCTCGAGCGGTGATGCGGTCATCGGCCGGTCTTCTTGTCGTGCGATGCCGGCCGGATGGTAGCATCGCAGCCGCGCCGCACGCGGGGGAACGCCATGGCACTCGAGACCTGCACGCGCTGGATCGTTCCGGCGCTCGTGATGGTTGCTCTGTCGCCGACCACTGCAGCCCACGCCGCAGCGCCGACGACGTTGCGCTGTGGCGTCCTGATCGATGGGCGAACCGCGGTGCCGCAGCGTGACGTGCTCATCACCGTCGCGGATGGACGCATCGTGGCCGTCGGGCCGGCCGCGACGGCTGGCGCGGCGCAGATCGATCGGTCGGCCGACACCTGCCTGCCCGGCCTCATCGACGCACACGCGCACCTGCTGATCGCCACCGACGACTACCAGGTCGACCACGTCGGGCGTTCTTCGGGATTCAAGGCGCTGCGTGGGCTGCACGTCGCGCAAGCGCTGCTGCGATCCGGCTGGACCACGCTGCGGGTGCTGGGTGATGCGGACGTGCATTACGCGCACCTCGACGTGCGGTCGGCGATCGACGACGGCCTGTTCGTCGGCCCGCGAATCACGGGCGCCGGCCACTACCTGTCGATCACCGGCGGCGGCGGCGACCTGAACTTCGTCGCACCGGAGCAGCACGTCGTCGCCGACGGCCTGGTCGTCGACGGCGCCGACGCGCTGCGTCGCGCGGTGCGCACCGAGGTGCGTCACGGCAGCGACTGGATCAAGGTGCTCGCGAGCGGCGCGATGATGTCGTCAGGCAACGACCCGGCGAGTGCGCACTACAGCCCCGAGGAGTTGCACGCGATCGTCGAGGAAGCCACGCGCCTCGGTGTGCCCGTGGCGGCGCACGCACATTCGGCCCAGGGCTTGCGCGCGGCGGTGCTCGCCGGCGTGCGCACGATCGAACACGGCACGTTCGTCGACGACGAGGGCCTGCGCCTGATGGCCGAGCGCAAGGTGTTCTTCGTGCCGACGCTCTACGTCGGCGACTACTACCTGGAGGAGCAACCGCACAGCGACGCGCAGGCGAAGATGAACGCACTGACGCGCCGGTATCGCGCGCAACACGTCGACGCCGTGCGCAAGGCGCTGCGTGCCGGCGTGCGGATCGGGGTCGGGACCGATTACGTGGGCTTTCCACCCACGCAGGGCGTGCGGGAGCTGAAACTGCTGGTCGAGGCCGGCATGACGCCGATGCAGGCAATCCAGGCCGCCACGCGCGTCAACGCGGAGTTGCTGCGCTGGCAGGATCGCATCGGGACGGTCGAGCCGGGCAAGCTCGCCGACATCATTGCGGTGCGCGGCGATCCGCTGCAGGACCTCGCCGTGCTCGAGCGGGTCGGATTCGTGATGCTGGGCGGCGAGGTCGTCTGTCCCGGCAACGGATGCCCGACGACGGAGACGTCCCGGTAGGGATTACTCGTTGGCGGCGAGCCGCTTGCGCAGGTTCTCGAGCACGCCCTCTTCCCAGCCGAAATCGTCGGCGTGAGGTGGTGATTCGGGCAGCGCCTCGACCCGTCGGGCCACGCGTCGCAACGCGACCGCTTCCCAGTTGTCGGAGTCCGGCCGCAGTTCTTTTTTCTTGTCCGTTTCCGTCATGTCCGGGCTCCGAGGGGGCGATGTTCCCACGGAAAACGTTACAAGGGCCGCGTGACGATTGGTGTGAGTACAATCACGAACGTCGCGACCTCCATGCCCCTATTCGCTGTCGCCGTCGTCCGACAGGCCGCCCCGGCCCTTCACGACTCGCAGCAGGTTGCGTCGTTCGCGCTTGTCGGGCCGGCCCTGTGACACGGGGCCCGAGAGCCGGTTCAGTTCGCGGAGGTGGGCCCGACCCGCTTCGCTTTCAGGCGTTTCACGGTAGTGCTGCCGCGCCTCCGTGGCTGGTCCACGCCGCCCCGGAATCGACAGGACGTCGACCTCGTACCGCTCCTGCGCGCGCGTGATCAGGAGCCGGTCGCCGACCTTGACCAGCCGGGAAGCCTTGATGCGGTCGCCGTTGACCTGCACGTGCCCGCCCTCGACCGCCGACTGCGCCACGCTGCGGGTCTTGAAGAAGCGGGTGCACCAGAGCCACTTGTCGACGCGCAAGCCGCCACCCGGACCGCCTCCGGACGGGCCGTCGTCGACGTCGTCCGGTGAGCCGTCGGAGGAAGCCCTGTCGCTCCGGTGTCGTGCCACGCACTGATTATAAGCCCCGTATAATCCGCGCTCCGCACGCGCAGGCGCCCGCTACATGGACCGCAGCTTCCTCGACCGACTGTCCGTCCAGACCGACGAACTCAAGGTGTCGGGGCTGTACAAGCCGGAACGCGTGCTGGCTTCGCCGCAACAGCCGGTGGTCCGGCTGGCCGACGGGCGCGAGCTGATCAACCTCTGCGCCAACAACTACCTCGCGCTGGCCAATCACCCGTCCATCCGCGAGGCGGCGCGCGGCGCGCTCGACCGGCACGGCTACGGCATGGCCTCGGTGCGCTTCATCTGCGGCACGCACGGCGTGCACAAGGAGCTCGAGGCCCGCCTGAGCAGTTTCCTGGGCATGGACGACACGATCCTCTATTCGTCGTGCTTCGATGCGAACGGGGGGCTGTTCGAGACGCTGCTCGACGAGCAGGACGCGGTGATCAGCGACGCGCTCAACCACGCGAGCATCATCGACGGCATCCGGCTCTGCAAGGCGCAGCGGCTGCGCTACGCCAACGACGACCTCGACGAACTGGAGACGCGCCTCAAGGAAGCGTCCAAGGCGCGCGTGAAGCTGATCGCCACGGACGGCGTGTTCTCGATGGATGGCGTGATCGCGCGCCTGAAGCACATCTGCGATCTCGCCGACAGGTACGGCGCGCTCGTGATGGTCGACGATTCCCACGCGACGGGATTCGTGGGCCAGGGCGGGCGCGGCACTCCGGAGTACCGTGAGGTCATGGGCCGCATCGACATCCTGACCGGCACGCTCGGCAAGGCCCTCGGCGGCGCCGCCGGCGGCTATACGGCGGCGCGCCGCGAAATCGTCGCCTGGCTGCGCCAGCGTTCGCGTCCATACCTGTTCTCGAACAGCATTCCACCCGTCATCGCCGCGACGACGCTGCGCGTGCTGGACCTCGTCGAGTCGAGCAACGACCTGCGTGCGACGCTGCGCGACAACACGAGCCATTTCCGGCAGCGAATGATCGAAGCCGGCTTCCAGGTCGTGCCCGGCGAACACCCGATCGCGCCGGTCATGCTCGGCGATGCGGCGCTCGCCGCGAAATTCGCCGAGAAGCTGCTCGACCGCGGCGTGTACGTGATCGGCTTTTCGTACCCCGTCGTACCGATGGGCAAGGCCCGCATCCGCACGCAGATGAGCGCGGGCCACGATCGCCCGCAGATCGACCGCGCCATCGACGCGTTCGTCGCCGTCGGCCACGAACTCGGCATCCTCGCGTAGGTTCGTCC